>CAZHGR010000011.1:0-54811 GCA_964532255.1 uncultured Sphingobium sp. | reverse complement strand
ATCGGCACCAATCTGAATGCCACTGGATGGCATTGGATCAGTCCTGAGGTCCGGGCTCCGCAAAGCCTGTCCGGGTTGACGCTTGAACCGCCGACACCGCCCCCGCGCCAAGTGGTTCCTCGATCCGTTTCAATCTTATCTGGAGAATACACATGAAATCCAAGTATCTGCTGGGCGCCCTCGCGCTCTCGCTTTCTACCGCCGCGTTTGCAGCAGAGCCTGCACCGACGACAGAAAAGCCGTGCTGTTGCTGTAAGAAGGACGAGCACGGCCAGATGGCCTGCTGCAAGGAGCATGGCGAGCAGACTGGTGAGCATGCTGGTCACGACATGAGCGGCATGGACCACAAGTAAGTCAAGGTGCGCGGAGGGTGGTCCGCTACCCTCCGCGTATTGCCATGTGACTACTGGCAAATGTGGACTGGACCTTAGTTTACACCGGAACGGTTCAGCGGCCACCCGCGGATAGGGAGATCACACATGCGAAAGCTCGTTTTGGCACTGGCGTTGTTTTCGACCCCCGCGCTAGCGGCAGGCGACATCCTGATGCATCGCGATCCGGGGTGTGGGTGCTGCGAACAATGGGCTGCGCGGGTTCGGCAGACCTTCGGCAGAAATGTGCGAATCGTCGATGACGCGAACCGTACCGCGTTCCAGCAGCAGGTGGGTCTTCCCGCAAACCTGGTGTCATGCCACACCGCGATCGTGGACGGGATCGCCTTCGAGGGACACGTTCCTATTGCGGACATGCGCCGCGTACTGGCGAGCCGCCCGAAAGGTGTTCGTGGGCTTGCAGTTGCGGGAATGCCCGTCGGATCGCCGGGCATGGAGGTGCCGGGTGTTCGCGCGCAACGGTATAACGTCATTGCCTTCGGGGCCGCGCGCACCAGCGTATACGCGCAGCATTAGTCGTCGCATTAGATGCGAGCGTCTTCATATCTGATCCCGCGAAATCCGGGGCATATCCGGGCAAATCGAATGAGAGCGGGGCAAGATGCTTCCGCGAGTTGTGTTACGTTTGGAGTGGGGGCTTTTTCGCCTTGATCGCGATGAAGGCCGCGCCTGCAGTCGTCCTTCGCCCAATCCAGCCCGCTTCACGGCGTTCTGTGATCTGGCCGAGGAGGCTGCAGCGCCTATAGGCGTCACCGAGGGAATTGCCGTGCTCCTTTGCGGCCATAGTAAGCCCCTCAGGATTGCTATCTCCCGGCGTCAGAACACCAGAACCTTGTCCGCCTCCAACGCATAGGCAAAGACGATCAGTGAAAGGACTCCGGGGGCCAGCCATGACGGCGATCGCTCGAGCCGAAGGACTGCCCAGAACGCAAAGCACCCGGCGATTTCCGCGATGGCCGCGAGCACGTACCACCCGATGGTCGTCTGCCGGACGGTCACGGCCGGATATCCCCGCGGGCGAGTAGCGCCGCCATGCCCATGTACAGTACAATGGTGAGAACCCAGCCTGCTGCGAGTGCAGTCCAGAACGCGAAGCCGCGCTTGAGAAGTGCCGGGATTAGCAGGAACATCGGCAGCGAGGGCAGTCCATACCAGAAGGTCCCTTGGGCATATTGCGCCATGCGATCGGCATCGCCTGTATCGCGCCACAACCAGATCATGCTGAGCACCGTAATGAGAGGGAGCGCTGAGATCAGCGCGCCGATACCGGGACTTCGCCGTGCAACTTCCGAGACTGCTACGATGATGATCGCAGAAAGGATCGCTTTCAGGATCAGATAACTGATGCCCGGGCGTCCTTCGGCCCCAGCGTTTCAATGATCTTGCAATCCCCCACTGTTCCCCTGCGGCAACTGCCGATCACGCGGTCGAGTTCGGTACGCAGAGCAGCCAGATCGCTGATCTTGCGTTCAATATCTGCGAGATGAACCCGTGCGATACTGTCGACTGCCTCGCAGGACCGCGCCTTATCGTCGGACAGCGTGAGCAATTCTCGGACCGCTTCGAGCGTGAAACCTAGGTCTCGGGCACGGCGAATGAATGAAAGGCGGGCGAGATGCTCCTTGCCATAGGCTCGATAGTTAGCCGAGGTGCGCGCGGGCGGCGCTAGCAGCCCGATTTTCTCATAGTAGCGCACCGTCTCAACTTTGGTCGCGGTTGCGCTCGCCAGCTCGCCGATCTTCATCGCTTGACCCTGTAGTTGCTACAGGGTGTAGATAGATGTCCGACTCGGGATTTGTCGAGGAGGATAATTCGATGGCAGACAGTTGCTGCGCCAGCGCCTGCGGTAGCGAGATGGCCAAGGCCGACCCGCGCTGGCGGCGCGTTCTGTGGGTGGCGCTGATCGTCAATGCGGCAATGTTCCTTGTCGAAATGGTGGCAGGCGCGGCCGCAGACAGCCGCGCGCTTCAGGCCGACGCGCTCGACTTTCTGGGTGACGCCGGCAACTATGCGGTGAGCCTTGCGGTCGTTGGCGCGGCGCTTTCATGGCGGGCGCGGGCGGCGTTGCTGAAATCAATTTTCATGCTGGGCTTTGCCGGCTGGGTCTTCGGCAGCGCGGTCTTTGCATTTATGAACGGTACGTCGCCGGACCCTGCGATGATGGGCGCGGTCGGCGCACTGGCGCTGGCCGCGAATGTTGGCGTTGCCCTGTTGCTTTATCGCTACCGTACGGGCGACGCTAATATGCGTTCGGTCTGGATATGCTCACGCAACGACGCCATTGGCAATGTCGCCGTGATGCTGGCCGCGCTAGGCGTGTTTGGCACAGGTAGCGCCTGGCCCGACCTGATTGTTGCGACTATTATGGCTGCGTTGGCCTTGACGGGCGGCCTGCAGGTGTTCCGACACGCGATGGCTGAGCTGAAAGCTGCTCCCGCCGCGGTAGAACAAGCATGAAAGCCGGTGGCAGCGAGGTAACGGTATGATGCTCGATCTGGCCCGAGACCTCATCGCGGAAGAAATGGCCAGCTTTGGCGCTGCCAGACTTGCCAGTGACAGGCTGGCAGCTTGGCGTGCGCTAGAACGCGCTCATATCGTGGCGCAGCCATATTTTGGACTGCATCTGGCCAGTCATTGGACAATGCTCAGTTACGCGCTTCGTGAAAGGGACTTCAAAGAAGCCGGGGGGCAATGCTTACGGCTCGCACTCGTACCGCTGGGTGCCATTACTGGTCGATTGCCGACCGGTAATACTGGCCGGTCGAATGTTAGCGCCTTTCGGCCGATGCCAATTCCGCAGGATCTTCTGGCTCGAATGGACGATCAATCGTGAGCATTTTCTTGCTGGATTCGAGAGTGGCTGGTAGGCGCGCTAATATGCGGGTCCGCCTCTTCTCGATGCTCCTTATGTTTGCCATTTTGTTTGGCGGCCTTGTCGCGCCCGAAACTGCGCATGCCGACAATCTGCTAGCTGGACACAGCGTCGAAGTTCTCGACAAGCATGATCATGCTGATGACGGCAACCAAGAGGACCCTGGGCAGAAAGGCGGATCACCATGTCATGCCCTGGTCCATCATCATTGCGGCGTAGCGCTGGCTACAGACTCTGAATCCGCCTCACTAACGATCTGGGACGGCAAGGCGGCGATCACGCCGCTTATCGTTCAGCCGATGCGTTCGCTTGCTCTCGCTCCGCCGACGGAGCCGCCCGCAGCCTGAAATCCCAGCTTTAAGCGCGCCGGTAATTCCGACGCCGATACTGGCAATTTCAGGATTCTCAAACCATGCGAAACTTCCTTCTTGGCGCAATTGCGCCTGCGGTGCTCGTCGCCGCAGCCCCTGCTGATGCGCGTTCGACCCGCGTCGATATCCCGGTCCAAATTGACCCGAAAGCGTCGGTCTATATTCTATGGGTTAAGGTTCAGACTGACGGCAGCCATACGTTCGTCAGCGGCTATGTCCGTCAGAAGCGCTGGTTCGCGCGCCACAGGGGCGACCTCCACATAGAATTTCTCAGACAAGGCCAGCGAGTCGCCTGTCAGGAAACAGACTGGAAGAAATACCGGTATCGTTCGCGGGGGCAGTGGCGCTTTGCAACTTCGGCGGACTTATCCCCCACAACGGTCGACACCGTCCGCATTTCGCACGTGATCCACGACCGTGAGCAGGACCGCACGCCCGATCCTGTGAATGCTTGTTCGGGATTGACCGTACCCTCCGCACTGAATTCCGGCGGTGCGTGACATGAAGTTCCGATTGTTGATCGCATCAGCCATTCTGGCATCCAGCGCCCACGCCTGGGCGGCCGAAGTTTCACTGCCTGATGCACTGGCGCAAGGTGCGCAGAATTCGCCGCGCATCTCCCAAGCACGCGCCCAGGCTCAGGCTGCGGAGGCACGGGCACGGCAGGCCGGCGTCTCGCCTAATCCCGAGATTTCGCTCGAGGTCGAGAACTTCGCCGGGACTGGCCCTTATCGTGACACTCGGAGCGCCGAGACGACTCTGGCACTCAGCCAGCGTATCGAACTGGGCGGCAAGCGTAGCGCACGGGTGGCAGTGGCGTCGTCCGAACGCGATTTTGCCTTGCTGTCGCTACGCCGCGCCGAAGCCGATCTTGCGCGCGATATTCGCGTCGGCCATGCCGAATTGCGCGCTGCCGAGGACCGTGCAGTGCTGGCGCGGGATAATGTCGGGCAGGCGCGCGAATTGGCTCGAACCGCTCGGTTGCTGGTGGACGTTGGACGCGATCCCCCGTTGCGCCAGCTCCGTGCGGAAGCGCTGCTCGCCGAAGCGCAGGCCGAGGAAGCGCGGGCCTTTGGCGAATTGCTTGCCGCTCGCCGCATGCTTGCCGATCTGATCGGGAGCAGCGATCCCGAACTGTCAGTGCCAGCGTGGGTCGATGAGGCGGTGCCAGGGGCATTCCCGCCCGAGACACCTTCCCTCGACGAGCAGCTTGCCGCTGCCGAGCGCGATGCTGCTCAGGCGCGCATCCGGGTGGCACGTGCCGATGCGGTGCCTGATGTGACAGCAAGCGGCGGTGTGCGGCGTATCAATGACGGGCGTGAGACGGCCTTCGTTGCCGGCTTTTCCATTCCTCTCCCTTTCAGAGACCGCAACCGTGGCGGGATTGAAGCGGCGCAGGCGGATGCACTCGCCGGCGAAGCCGCACTTGCTCAGGCGCGGCTCACCGCGCGCCGCGCGCAGCATGACGCGCGCATGCTGCTCGGGGCTGCCGATGCACGGGTCGAGGCGCTGTCCGGGCCATCGCTGGCGCAGGCAGCAGAGGCCGTGCGGCTCGCGCGCATCGGCTACGGCGCAGGCAAATTCAGCCTGCTGGAACTGCTCGATGCGCAAGCCGCGCTCACTACCACCAAGACCGCGCTGATCGAGGCCCGCCTCGACCGCGCTCGTGCGCTGGCCGCACTGATCCGCGCCAATGCGCGCGCAGGGGATTGATCGATGACTGAAGAGAACAACAAGACGAAGCTGATCGCTGGAGTCGCCATTGCCGCACTCCTGCTTGGCGGGGGCGGCATAATGCTTGGCCGCTCGGTATTCGCGCCAGAGCCTACAACAGCCGCCTCGACGGAAGGCGAACATGCTGAAGAGAAAGAAGAAGGGCATGTCGAGGGTCAGGTCGAGATTGACGCGGCACGTGCCCAGGCTGCCGGTATCGTCACCGAAACCATACAGTCTGGCGGACTGGGTGCTGAAATTCTGGCACAGGGCGTGGTTGCCGCAACTCCGCAAGGCGAAGCGGTACTGACGGCACGCGCTGACGGTGCGATTGTCCGGATCAACCGGCAACTGGGCGACTATGTCCGAGCCGGAGAGCCAGTGGCAACCATGGAGAGCCGTGACGCAGCCTCCATCGCCGCTGAACGAAGCTCGGCGTCGGCAAAGCTGGCGCTGGCGCGCTCGACATATGCGCGCGAAAAGCGCCTGTTCGATGCGCGCGTGACGGCGCGCCAAGACCTTGAGGGTGCAGCCGCAGTGTTGGCAGAGGCCGAGGCTGAGGCACGGCGGTCGCAGTCAGCTGCATCTGCCGCCAGGGTGTCTGGCGATGGCCGAAGCCTCTCTGTCATCAGCCTCATTTCCGGGCGGGTGACCAAGGCCGACGCGAGGCTTGGGGCTTATGTCCTCGCCGGCACCGAATTGTTTCGCGTTTCCGATCCCACCCGCATCCAGATCAACGCATCGGTGCTGGCCGCCGATGCACGGCGCATTCAGCCAGGCGATAGCGCTGTGATCGAACTGCTGGGCGGGGAGACCTTGAATGCAGTGGTGCGCTCAGCAACTCCCACCCTCGATCCCGATAGCAAGACCGCGACGATCATCCTGACACCGCAAGGCATTGGTGGGCTGACACCCGGTCAGGGCCTGCGCGCCCGGATCAAGCCGCGTGGAGGTGGCGATAACGGCCTTATCGCGCTGCCGGAGGAAGCCGTGCAGACCGTCGAAGGGCGCGAGGTCGTATTCGTCAGGACCGCCAAGGGGTTTCTTGCGACCACTGTCGTCACCGGCAAGCGCGGAGGTGGACGGATCGAGATCGTCGATGGGCTGAAACCGGGCGTCACCATCGCGACCAAGGGCGCGTTCCTGCTCAAAGCCGAACTCGGCAAGGGCGAGGCGGAGCACTGAGATGATCGAGAAACTTCTTGATGCGTCGATCCGCTTCCGCTGGGGCGTGGTCATCCTGACGCTGATCATTTCCGCCTACGGCTTGTCGGAGCTGATGAAGCTGCCGATCGATGCCGTTCCAGACATCACCAACAAACAGGTGCAGATCAATACGGTCGAGCCCAATCTCGGGCCGCTCGATATTGAACGGCTTGTCACCTTTCCCGTTGAAACGGCGATGGCAGGGATCCCGGGTCTGGAAAGCTCGCGCTCGATTTCGCGCAACGGCTTCAGCCAGGTAACTGTGATCTTCGAGGATCACACCGATCTCTATTTTGCGCGTCAGCAGGTGGCCGAGCGGCTCAATCAGGCCAAAGGAACCCTGCCCGAAGGGGTCGAGCCGCAAATGGGTCCGGTCTCAACCGGACTGGGCGAAGTGCTCATGTACATCGTCGATTTTGCCAAGCCCGGCAGCAAGGCCGCGCCCAAAGTCGCGGGCAAGCCCGGGTTCCAGCCCGATGGCTCCTATATGACTCCGTCTGGTGAAATTCTGACCGATGAGGTGGCCAAACTCGGCTATTTGCGCACGGTTCAGGACTGGGTGATCCGCCCGCAGCTCAAGACCGTGTCAGGCGTTGCCGGGATCGATTCGATCGGTGGCTATGAGAAGCAGTTCGTTGTCCAGCCCGATGCATCCAAGCTCTCTACTTACGGCATCTCCTTCTCCGAATTGGCCGAAGCCCTTGAACGCGCCAACATCTCTGTCGGCGCTAACTTTGTCGAACGGGGCGGCGAAGCCTTCCTTGTCCGCGCCGATGGCCGCATCCGCTCGGTTGATGAAATCGGTCGCGCGACGGTCGCCAGCCGTGGTGGTGTCCCTGTCGCGGTTCGCGACGTTGCCACGGTCCAGATCGGCGGCGAACTGCGCACCGGCTCGGCTTCCGAAAACGGCAAGGAGATCGTTGTCGGAACCGCGCTCATGCTTGCCGATGGCAATAGCCGGGTCGTCGCTTCCGCAGTTGCAGATCGCCTTGAAGAGGTCGCCAAATCGCTCCCACCCGGCATTACGGTCAAGTCGGTTCTGGACCGCTCTCAGCTGGTCGATGCAACCATAGGCACGGTTGAAAAGAACCTGCTGGAAGGTGCATTTTTGGTCGCGATTGTGCTGTTTTGGCTGCTCGGAAACATCCGCGCGGCCATCATTGCCACGCTTGTCATCCCGATCTCGTTCCTGATCATGGGGACGGGCATGAACCTTACCCGCACATCGGGCAATCTGATGAGCCTGGGAGCACTCGATTTCGGTCTGATTGTCGATGGCTCGATTATCATCATCGAAAATTGCCTGAGGCGATTGGCCGAACGGCAACATCATGAAGGGCGACTGCTCAGTGTGAGCGAGCGGCTGCATGAGGTGTTCGAGGCATCGCGCGAGATGGTGAAGCCGACCCTTTACGGGCAGGCGATCATTTTCCTCGTGTTCGTGCCTCTGCTGACCTTCACCGGGGTCGAGGGTAAAACCTTTTCGCCGATGGCAATTACGGTCATGCTGGCATTGGCTGGCGCGTTCATCGCTTCACTGACGTTTGTGCCCGCAATGGTTGCGTTGCTGATCCGTGGCAAAGTCGCCGAGAAGGAAGTGCGGGCGATCGCATGGATGAAGGAGCGCTACGAGCCCGTGCTCAAGCGGGTGATTGATCGTCCCTGGCCGTGGATCGGCGCAGGAGCGGGTACTTTCGCCGCTGCGGGCCTGGTATTTTCGATGCTCGGCAGCGAGTTCATCCCAACGTTGGGCGAGGGCAATCTCGCCATGCAGGCGCTGCGTATCCCTTCGACCTCGCTGAACAAATCGCAGGAGATGCAACTCCAGGTTGAAAAGGCTGTCGCTTCCTTGCCGGAAGTCGCCTTCATCTATTCCAAGACCGGCACGGCGGAAGTTGCGAGCGATCCGATGCCGCCCAACGCTTCGGATACGTTCATCATCCTCAAGCCTCGGGAAACCTGGCCCGACGGTATCAGCACCAAGGACGATGTGATCGAACGGGTTGAGAAGAAGCTCGAACCACTCGTCGGCAACGCATTTGAAATCAGCCAGCCCATCCAGCTGCGCTTCAACGAGCTGATTGCCGGTGTGCGCGGTGACATCGCGATCAAGCTCTATGGTGACAATCTCGAGGAAATGGGCCGCGCGGCCCAGCAAGTGGCAGCGGTACTGAACACCGTCCCCGGCGCTGCCGACGTAAAGGTCGAGCAGACGGCTGGCTTCCCTGTCCTGGACGTCCACTTCGACCGGGATGCCATCGCGCGATACGGACTGACCCTTCAGGATGTCAGCGATACCGTTTCCATAGCACTCGGCGGCCGGGAGGCGGGAATCGTGTTTGAAGGGGACCGGCGTTACGATATCGTTGTCCGGCTTGACCGGGCAACGCGCGATGATCTCGACGCAGTAGGCGCGCTCCCTGTGTTGCTACCCGGCGAAGGCGGCGCGCGTGCATCGGTGCCATTACGCGAGCTGGCAAAGTTCGGGTTCTCCGAAGGCTTAAACCAGGTCAGCCGTGAAAACGGCAAACGCCGTGTCGTCGTGCAGGCCAATGTGCGCGGCAATGATCTGGGCTCATTCGTTGCCGAGGCGCAGGAAAAGGTTGCAGCGCAGGTCAAACTTCCGACCGGCAGCTTCATCGAATGGGGCGGGCAGTTTGAGAACCTGCAAGCCGCGTCTGCACGGCTGTCTGTGGTGATCCCGATCATCTTCGCCGCCATCTTTGGCATTCTGTTTTTGGCATTGGGCGGCGTGCGTCAGGCGATTGCGGTCTATTCGGCAATTCCGCTGGCACTGGCGGGCGGCGTGTTCTCGCTGCTTCTGACCGGATTGCCCTTCTCGGTCTCTGCGGCTGTTGGCTTCATCGTTCTTTCGGGTGTGACAGTGCTGAACGGTCTGGTCGTGATGACCAGCATCAACACCCGCATCGACGCAGGCAAGCCGGTTGATATGGCGATCAGTGAAGGCGTGATGGAGCGCGTTCGTGCGGTCCTGATGACGGGCATCGTGCCGGCCATCGGCTTCGTGCCGATGGCACTCGCCACCGGCACGGGTGCCGAGGTGCAGAAGCCGCTCGCGATCGTCGTGATAGGCGGCTTGATCACCTCGACCTTGCTGACCCTGTTCGTCTTACCTGCCATCAGCCACTTGCTGCTGCGGGGACGCCACAAGCATCATGTCACCGGTGACTACGGCGATGTCGACACGTTCGGTGCGGAGTTGCCGGTCAAATGAAAATAGTGGCCGATCGTGTCAACGCGATGCGTCGGCCACTCACCTTTTAGGGCCGGTTGGCCTGGATTTCCAGCGCTTCGCATCGAGATAATTGAAGGATAGTCGGCATGAAGGAAAAAGCGCAGTTCGATATTCCGCTTGTCCTGCCCGGGGTGGCCGATGCTGCAGATGCCTGCGTCGAACGCATTATCGGCCGATTGAGACCGCGCGCTGGTGTCGATGAAGTCCACGTCCTGCCAGCAACTACTGATCAACCAGCGAAGCTGTGCATCCATTATGATCCCGATGCACTCTCGCTTTCGACCGTCCGGGCCGAAGTCAGTGCCGCCGGAGCCGAAATCGGGAGCCAGTATGGACACCTAATTTGGCGAATTGCTGGGCTCCATGCCCGGCGGGCTCGAACGATCGGCGATCGTTTGGCGCAGCTCCCAGGGGTCCTTGAGGTCGATGTCAATCCGGCTGGTCTGGTCCGTGTCGAATTTGAGCGAGCAGCGATCACCGAAGACACACTCGCCAATGCGCTCACGGAAATGGGAGCCGCGCCAACTGAGCTGGTCGCCAAGCCAGCCCACGTATCTGAAGAGAAAGCGGACGGCGAGGAGGAGCACGACCACGATCACGGGGGGCCGTTCGGAGCCAATACTGAGCTGATTTTCGCGCTGGCTTGCGGCGCACTGCTGGCGGCCGGATTTGCAGTCAGCAAACTCTGGGGATCTGCGCCTGTCTGGCTCCCTTTCGCGTGCTACGTTGCAGCCTATGGGTTCGGTGGTTTCTTCACCGTTCGTGAGGCGATCGACAACCTCCGGCTCAGACGCTTCGAGATCGATACACTGATGCTCGTGGCGGCGGCTGGCGCCGCCGCGCTGGGTGCCTGGGGCGAAGGTGCGCTCCTGCTCTTCCTGTTCAGCCTTGGCCATGCACTCGAGCATTACGCGCTGGGCCGCGCGAGGCGGGCCATCGAAGCGCTTGCCGAACTTGCACCGCGCACCGCGCTGGTGCGCAGGGATGATGGGAGCACTGCGGAGATTGGTGTCGAGGAACTCGTGGTGGGCGATGTTGTGATCGTCAAACCCGACGAGCGGATCGCAGCAGACGGCTTTGTTATCAAGGGCGACAGCGCGGTCAACCAGGCGCCGGTGACCGGTGAGAGCATTCCCGTCGATAAGCACGCGGTTTCAGATGCCGCTCAGGCCCGCGCCAATTCGGACCGGCTCGATGCCGCATCCCGCGTCTTCGCCGGTACGATCAACGGCAGCGGGGTAATCGAAATCGAAGTGACCCGGCTAGCGAGTGACAGTACGCTCGCCAAGGTCGTCCGCATGGTCAGCGAAGCCGAGACGCAAAAATCGCCCACCCAGCGCTTCACCGACCGGTTCGAACGCGTATTCGTGCCGGCAGTGCTCGGCCTCGCCACGCTCCTGCTCTTCGCCTGGGTCGTTGTCGACGAACCCTTCCGCGATAGTTTCTATCGCGCCATGGCTGTGCTCGTTGCTGCGAGCCCATGCGCGCTTGCAATCGCAACACCCAGCGCCGTGCTTTCCGGTGTAGCCCGTGCTGCTAGAGGCGGGGTCCTGATCAAGGGCGGCGCACCGCTCGAATTGCTGGGCTCGCTGGATGCCATAGCCTTCGACAAGACTGGGACGCTGACCAGCGGTGAGCCACGTATCCGTGAAATCATTCCCGCGTCAGGCGTGTCGAAAGAGGAATTGATGGCGATCGCCGTCGCAGTCGAAAGCCTGAGCGACCATCCGTTGGCGCAGGCCATCGCACGGGATGGCAAGTCGTACATCGGTGACCTCGCTCTGCCCTCCGCCAGTCAGCTCAATAGCCTGACGGGACGCGGTGTATCGGCTGTGGTCGATGGTGAGCAGATACTCATTGGCAAGGCCGAAATGTTTGGCGCTGAAGGTGTCGCACCGCTTTCGCAATCCATGGCGGAGGCCATCGAGCAACTTCGGCAGAGCGGGCATACGACGATGGTCGTGCGCCGCGGTGATCGGGACCTAGGTGCCATTGGCCTGATGGACACACCAAGGGAGACAGCCAAGGCCACGATTGAACGTCTTCGTGAACTGGGAATACGCCGCATGATCATGCTTTCAGGCGACAACCAACGCGTCGCCGACGCGGTCGCAAAACAGGTCGGCATAGATGAGGCCTGGGGTGATTTGATGCCCGAGGATAAGGTTGAGGCTATCAAGAAGCTGCGCGCCGAAGCTAAGGTCGCCATGCTGGGTGACGGCGTCAACGATGCGCCGGCAATGGCAAGCGCTACTGTCGGCATAGCCATGGGCGCCGCCGGCTCAGACGTTGCCTTGGAGACGGCCGACGTGGCCCTTATGGCTGACGATCTTTCGCATCTGCCATTTGTAGTAGGACTAAGCCGCCAGACCCGTTCGATCATCCGTCAGAATGTATTCGTCAGTCTGGGCGTGGTTGCGCTTCTGGTTCCGGCGACGATCTTCGGTCTCGGCATCGGGCCTGCTGTTGCCATGCACGAAGGCTCGACGTTGCTTGTCGTGTTCAACGCCTTGCGACTTCTCGCGTATCGCGAGGTATGAGCCGAATCGCGAAAGCGCAGGTTGGTTGGCTCCCCAGCCTGGTGCGGCTCCTCTGAGCGGCGCAGACCCCTCCGATCCTTGGCCTAAGGGCCAAAGTTCGGCCTTGAAGCCAATTAATTCGCCAAGAGGCTCTTTTCTCGACCAGCTACCTAGAAAGCTATGTCTCGATAATCTGCTTCAGGACGTCCATCGAAATTCTCTCTCTGGTTCGTTCAGGTGGCGCTGGTAGCTGGCACTTCGGCGGTCATCCTGGCAGCCAGATCACGCGCAGTTCTTGCAGCGCCCATCAGAGTAGCCGATCCCGGGCCGCTCCAGTCGCCATAGCCTGCGAGCCAGAGCCGCGGCTCCTTGATCGAGCGCTGGCCATCGACCAACACGCGCCCATCTTCCTCGACCACACCGAGCGGTGCCAGGTGATCGAGCGCAGGGTGAAAGCCGGTGCACCAGATGATCGCGTCGACTTGCGTTTCCGAACCGTCGACCCAGACAACGCCATTGGCCGTCATCCGTTCGAAGGGGCGCACAGAACTGAGGTCTCCGCGTGCGCGGGCTTCCTTGACCGCGGGGACCATGACGATATCCCCGATCCCGCCTACCGGCGTGTCGCTCGGGCCAGCCTTCATGCGCGCGACTGCGCGTTCGAACAGGACGCGGCCATCGACATCGTCGGGTAGGAACAGCGGATCGTGGGTCGTGACCCACAGAGTGCGTGCGACGGGTGCCAGTTCCGCCACGATCTGCGCGCCGCTGTTGCCGCCCCCGACAACGATCACCGTTTGTCCGCTGTAATCCTCGGGTCTGACGTAGTGGGCCGAATGGACCTGCACGCCCTTGAACGTGTCGCGTCCCTTGATTTCGGGGATGTAGCGATGCGACCAAGTGCCGGTGGCGCTGACGACTGCCGACGCGGAAAACCGGCCCTTGTCGGTCGCAACTTCAAGGTAATCGCCGGTCCGCTCGACACTGACCACCCGGACCGGACGCTTGATAGGGAACTCGTATCGCGCCTCATAGCGGCCAAGATAATCGAGAACATCGTCGCGGGTTGGATATCCTTCATGGGCGGGCGGGGGCATCAGCCAGCCCGGCAGTGAACTGTAACCGGCGGGCGAGAACAGGCGCAGCGAAGCCCAGCCGTGCCGCCACGCGCCGCCGGCACCACCCTCGGCATCAAGGATCAGGAAGTCCGCCCCGGCGCGGCGCAGGTAGTAGCCCAGCGAGAGCCCCATCTGGCCGCCGCCGATGATGACGATGTCGTGCGTTTCCACTCCTCAGGCCTGAAGCCAGCGCTGGAGATCATTGGTCTTGGGCAGACCTCCGGCGTGAACCACTTTGCCATCAATGACGATACCGGGCGTCGAGACGATGCCGAATTTGGCGATAGCCTCATAGTCGGTGATCTTCTCGACCGAGACGTCGATCCCGAGCTTGGCGGCCTCGACCTTGACCATCTCTTCGGTGGTCTTGCAGCGGGCGCAGCCCGGACCCAGAACTTTCACGTCTTTCATCGCGTAATCCTTTCACGAAAACAGGAAATTGAACAGGAACCCCACAGCCAGGATGCCGGAAGCAACCACCGCGACGAAGACGGCAATCAGCTTCACGCTCAGCACCTTGCGCAGGATGATCATTTCCGGGAGCGACAGGGCGATCACCGACATCATGAAGGCGAGCACGGTGCCCAGGGCAGCGCCCTTGCCGAGCAGGGCCTCGACGACGGGGATGATGCCCGCGGCATTCGAGTACATCGGCACGCCGAGCAGCACTGCCGCAGGCACCGACCACCAGGCGTCAGCGCCCATGATCCGCGACAGCAATTCGGCAGGGACATAGCCGTGGATGAAGGCGCCGACCGCGATGCCGGCGATGATCCAGTACCAGACTTTGCCGACGATCTCCTTGACCGCGTCCCAACCAGCCTCGAACCGGTCGATCCAGGTCAATTCGTCGGGCTGGAGATCGACGTCGCCCGCGCGAATGTTGCGTACCCATTCCTCGAGCCAGCCTTCGAGATGGAGGCGTCCGATGACCCAGCCCGAGACAATCGCAATCGTGAGGCCGAAGGCGAGATAGGTCAGGGCGACCTTCCACCCCAGCAGCGCGAAGAGCAGACCAAGTGCGACCTCGTTGATCATCGGTGCGGCGATCAGGAAGGAGAAGGTGACGCCAAGCGGCACGCCTGCGGAGACGAAGCCGACAAACAGCGGCACGGCTGAGCAGGAGCAAAAGGGCGTGAAGATGCCAAGCCCGGCAGCAGCGACATTGCCGAGCCCTTCGCGCTTCCCAGCCAGGATCGCGCGCGTGCGTTCGGGCGAAAAGAAGCTGCGGACCACGCCCATTGCGAAGACGACGAGCGTCAGGAGCATCAGCACCTTGGGCGTATCGTAGATGAAGAATTCGACCGACGAGGCGAGCGCGCTGCCCTGCGGGATCGGCAATTGCGCCACTGCCCAGCGCGAAAAGGGCTGGAGCTGACGGTACACCGCGAACCAGATCGCCACGGCGAGGGCGATGCCGCCGATCCAGGCACCGGTCGATCGCTTGAGGGGAAGGGCCTGCGTGGTCATGTCATACGACTTTCGTTTGGCCGGCGATCACCGCAGGCCTTGCCGCGAGCACGGCATCAATGATGGCGACCCATGTCTGAGGGATATCGGGGTTGCGGCGATAGCGCACCCACTGGGCGTCTCGCCGATCCGTTAGCAATCCAGCGGTCTTGAGCCGCGCCATATGGCGCGACATCCGCGATTGCGATGCGCCGAGACGATCCATCAGCTCACACACACAATGCTCCTGCCCGTCCCAAACGACCTGAAGCGCGGCGAGCCGGGTCGGTTCGGACAGGGCCGCCAGCAGATCTTCGAGGGAGGAGCGGGGGATCATGCCAATGCGCATATGCGTCCATCCGCATGCACGCATTGACCCTGGTCAAACCTGCCGGATCTTGGCTTGCCCAAAAATTCTAGCATTATCGAAATATCGATTGACCGTGTCTCCCTGCAACCATTATTCGACAGGCTTGGAAGGATGGAATCGACCATGAAGGAATTCAATCCGCAGGACTCGGCAGTCGAAGCGCTGAGCGCGCTGGCGCATGACACACGCTTGTCGGTTTTTCGCATGCTGGTGAAGGCAGGGCCTGAAGGGCTGATTGCCGGCGCTATCGCGCAGGCTGCAAATGTACCACCGTCGACCATGTCCCATCATCTGGGCATCCTCGAGCGGGCGGGCCTGGTTGAATCCGAGCGGGAAAGCCGGCTCATTCACTACCGCGCCGATTACGACGGCATGCGCCGCCTGCTCGCCTTCCTGTTGCAGGATTGCTGCCAGGGTGTCCCCGAAATGTGCGCCGAATTGCTCGGCGAACTCAACTGCCAAGCTTGAGGCTCATTCCATGTCCGACAAGACCTACAACGTGCTCTTCCTGTGCACCGGCAACAGCGCCCGCTCGATCCTGGGCGAAGCCATCATGAACAAGCTCGGTGAAGGCCGTTTTCGCGCCTGGAGCGCGGGCAGCCAGCCCAAGGGCGAAGTTCACCCGATGGCCCTATCCGTCTTGAACGGGCTTGGCTTCGATACAGCGGGCGTGCGCTCGAAAAGCTGGGACGAGTTTGCTGCACCGGGGGCGCCGCAGTTCGATTTCATCTTCACCGTCTGCGACAATGCCGCAGGCGAGACCTGTCCGGTCTGGATCGGCCATCCGATGACCGCGCACTGGGGTATCGAAGATCCGGCAGCGGTCGACGGCGAAGGCCAGCGCGATGCCTTCATGCAAGCTTTGCGGTATCTGCAAAACCGCATTTCGCTGTTTCTCGCGCTGCCGCTCGCCAGCCTCGACGAGATGGCAACGCGCCGTAAACTCAAGGAAATTGGCCAGGGCGAAGGCGCCAGCACCGGAGCAAGCGAATGAACACCGATATCGTCATCTATCACAATCCCGAATGCGGCACGTCGCGCAACGCGCTGGCCATGATCCGCAATGCCGGGATCGAGCCGCATGTGATCGAGTACCTGAAGACACCGCCATCGCGCCCGCTGCTGGAAAGCCTGATCGGTCGCGCTGGAATGTCGCCGCGCGCCCTGCTGCGTGAAAAGGGCACTCCTTATGCGGAACTGGACCTCGGCAACCCTGACCTCACCGATAGCCAGTTGATCGACGCTATGATGGAGCATCCGATCTTGATCAACCGGCCGCTCGTGGTCTCGCCGCTCGGCGTCAAGCTGTGCCGGCCCTCGGAAGAGGTGCTCGATCTTATCCCGGCCGGACAGCAGGGCGCGTTCGTCTGGAAGACGGCGAGCACGTCGTCGATGCAACGGGCAACCGCGTAAACGCCTGAGCGAAGGATTTTGATATGAACGCCCCAGCCGCCAAGCGCGAGCGCTTGTCCTTCCTCGATCGTTTCCTGACGCTCTGGATCTTCCTCGCCATGGCGCTCGGCGTTGCGCTTGGCGTTACCTTTGATGGTCTGCCCAAGGCGCTCGACAGCCTGTCGGTCGGCACGACCAACATTCCGATCGCCATCGGCCTTATCCTGATGATGTATCCGCCGCTCGCCCGCGTGCGGTACGAAGAACTGCCACGCGTGTTCGAGGACAAGCGGGTGCTGGCGATCTCGCTCATCCAGAACTGGATCATTGGGCCGGTGCTCATGTTCGCGCTGGCCGTCATCTTCCTGTCGGACAAGCCGGAATACATGACCGGCCTCATCCTGATCGGGCTGGCGCGCTGCATCGCCATGGTGATCGTCTGGAACCAGCTCGCCAAGGGCGACAACCAATATGTGGCCGCGCTGGTCGCGTTCAATTCGATCTTCCAGATCCTGTTCTTCAGCGTTTATGCGTGGTTCTTCCTCGCTTTCCTGCCGCCGCTGTTCGGGCTTGAAGGAAGCGTCATTCATGTCAGCTTCTGGACCATTGCCGAGGCCGTGCTGATCTATCTCGGCATTCCGTTCCTGGCCGGCTACCTCACCCGCCGATGGCTGGCGAAGGCCAAGGGCAACGAGTGGTATGAAACCCGCTTCCTGCCCAGGATCGGGCCGATCACCCTGGTCGCGCTGCTGTTCACCATTGTTGCCATGTTCAGCCTCAAGGGTAACGAGATCGTCACCCTGCCGGGCGACACCATCCGCATCGCCATTCCGCTGACGATCTACTTTGTGGTCCAGTTCAGCATCAGCTTCTTCATGGGCAAGCTGATCGCCAGCGATTATCCGCGCACGACCGCCGTGGCGTTCACGGCGGCAGGCAACAATTTCGAGCTGGCGATTGCGGTGGCCATCGCGGCCTTCGGGCTGGCCTCGCCGGTTGCTTTCGCGGCAGTCATTGGCCCGCTCGTTGAGGTGCCGGTGCTGATCCTGCTGGTCAACGTCGCCTTCTGGTTCGGACGACGCTGGTTTCCAGACAGCGTTCCGTTAGACACGCGAGGATGAACATTGTTTCGGCTCCCGCTCTCGGCATCTTCCTTGCCGCCGCCTTCTTCGAGATTGCGGGCTGCTTCACCTTCTGGGCGTGGCTCCGGCTTGGCAAATCCATCTGGTGGCTGGTGCCGGGAACCATCTCGCTCATCATCTTCGCGTGGTTGCTCACGCTGGCTCCGACCGATGCGGCCGGGCGCGCCTATGCAGTATATGGCGGGGTTTACATCGCTGCCTCGTTGCTCTGGCTATGGGTTATTGAACGCCAGCAGCCCGATCGCTGGGACCTCACCGGCGCGGCGATCTGCATCATCGGGGCCGCGGTCATTCTGCTAGTTCCCCGTTCTGCTTGACGGAGCCATTCATCGACCATGTCTGAATACCGCTATCTTCGTTCTCTTACCGACGTCCAGCACCTGCCGGCATTGAAACCCGAATATGTCCATCGCCGCCCGGCGCTTGGGCTGGGAGAACTCAATCCGCCGCCACGCATCCTGCTGCTATATGGCTCCTTGCGTGAACGATCCTATTCCCGGCTGGTGGTCGAAGAGGCGGCGCGCCTGCTCCAGTTTTTCGGCTGCGAGACACGGATATTCGATCCCGCAGACCTGCCGATGCCCGATCGGGTCCAGGACGACGACCACCCGGCGGTTCACGAACTGCGCGAACATTCGCTGTGGTCGGAAGGCCAGGTCTGGTGCAGCCCCGAACGGCATGGTCAGATCACGGGGCTTATGAAGTCGCAGATTGATCATCTGCCATTGGCCCTGAAGGGCCGGCGTCCTACGCAGGGCCGCACCCTGGCCGTCATGCAGGTCTCAGCCGGTTCGCAGTCGTTCAACAGCGTGAACAGCTTGCGCATCCTCGGTCGCTGGATGAGGATGTTCACCATCCCCAACCAGTCCAGCGTCGCCAAAGCCTTCACCGAGTTCGACGAAGCCGGGCGGATGAAGCCGTCGAGCTATTACGACCGGATCGTTGACGTGTTGGAAGAACTGGTCCGCTTCACCGTTCTGTTGCGCCCCCATGTCGATCAACTGGTCGACCGCTATTCCGAGCGGGTCGAGACCGATCGGCCCGTCATCGCGCCGGCGGAAATTCTGGGCTCGATCGACCAGACCTTAGTGCCGCAAACGCCGGACACATGACGGACTGGGCAATCGTCTCATCACTACTCTTGCGGCAGGTTGATTGCCGCGGCCGCTTGGTGGTCAAAGGTGATAGACTGACTTGGCCGGGATTCCGGAGATGAGAGGACCAACGATGACCTACTATTTGGCCGCCAAGCTTCAGGTTCCTTTCGATGATGCCATCGCGCGCACCGAGGCTGCACTTAAGACCGAGGGGTTTGGTGTCATCAGCCGGATCGATATCCAGCAAACACTCAAATCGAAGATCGACGTGGATTTCCGGCCATATACCATCCTTGGGGCATGTAATCCGGCCCTGGCCCATGAGGCACTGCAGCTGGAAGACAAGGTTGGGCTGATGTTGCCGTGCAATGTCATTGTCCAAGAGTCAGGCTCTGGTGACATTGAGGTTGCAGCAATTGACCCGGTGGCATCAATGCAGGCGATCGATAATCCTGAATTGACGAAGGCCGCGCAGATCGTTCGTGAAAAACTGGCACGGGCAATCGGGCTATTAGCCGAACCCGCACATTGATGAGGCTTCGGCCTAACACCAACGAAGGTTCGATCTGAAACACCGTTGGTGCCGACGTCTCTCGTCTGCTCGCCGCGTTCACGGATAACTCCTAAGCGGAGAGGGCCTGCATTACCCAGGCGACAATGGCAGTCGCTGGCATAGCGCCGGACTGGCGGGCTACCTCCCGCCCTTTTGAGAACAGGATCAGGGTCGGGATCGAACGGATGCCGTAGCGGGCAGCAACGGCCTGTTCGGCTTCCGTATCCACCTTGCCTAGACGCACATTGGGTTCGAGTTGACCAGCGGCGGCAGTGAAGGCCGGTGCCATCTGCTTGCAGGGGCCGCACCAGGTTGCCCAAAAATCGACGAGCAGCGGAATGTCACTTTTTGTAGCGTGTGCTTCGAAATTGGCTGCGGTGAGGGCCACGGGCTGCTTCAGGAATAGAGCTGATCCGCATCGGCCGCACTTGCCACCGGCGAGAAGCTTATTTTTCGGAACCCGGTTCGCCGTCGAGCAAGACGGGCAGATTACGATCATCGCATCCGGAATTGTCATTTGGCCACCTCTTGCCGCTGACATGGAGCCGTCGAACACAAAGATAAAGTCTCAAGCCCAGTGATCTTGAGAATGACGGTTTGTGCCGACCTTTGAATGCTAACGGACGTCATATCCGGGCGATATCTGGTCGATTAGGCGGTCCTCGGACCTCAGTTCGCCGTCAATTTGAGGCGTTTTGTCGCATGGAAAATCAGGGGGTATCCGTGGGGGTATTTTTCCGAAAACTGTGAAAAAGATGATATAGATTCAATATATTAAGTCATTTTTGTGGATCCCTCCTCCGCTACCAATCCCTGTCCGGAAGCTTCAATCTGCTTTCGCATTTTTCCTTAAAACATAAGAAGAGCAGATGGTTGCAGTTGAGTCGCGTCTGCATGCGCCCGTGGCCATCCACTTATGGCTTAAGTCCCTTGTCAACATCACTTAGCGTATCATCATGCGCTTCACCACACCCTGCGTCACAAATGCACCTACATGTGCAGCGATGCCGGGCTGATCGTTGATGCAATCCGACAGCGCAACCTTCCGGTTTCTTTAAAGAAGTCTCTCCCGCGAAGGTGCAGTTCGCAAGATGCCTGATCGCCGCGGCGTCATGGGGCTGGCGCGGTCGGCATGCTGTGCTACGCCCGGCGGATGGTCAAGAATACACGGAAAGAGGCGGGAAGCCGGCGTGAGGAGATCTACGCCATCGCGGCGCAGCTTTTCGCGCGCAATGGCTATCGGGACACCTCGATCCGCGACATCGGTAAGGAAGCGGGCGTGCTCGGCGGCTCGCTCTACCACCACATCAAGTCCAAGGATGCCCTGTTCGCCGAGCTGCACAATGCCGCGCTCGACGAGGCGCAGCGGAGAATCGTCGATGCAATAAGCGAGGCTGATGACCCTTGGGCCAAGCTGGAGGCCGCCTGTGTGACCCTGCTGGAGATCCAACTGGCCCCCGAATCGCTTACCCGACCGATGATGAACGATTTCCACGAAGTACCTGAGCCCCTGCGCGCGGAGCTGGTCATTCGTCGTGACCGGTTCGAGGATGTGTTCCGCAACCTTGTGGACCTCCTGCCGCTGCCGGCAGAGATCGACCGATCGGTCTATCGCAACCTGCTGCTCGTCCTCCTCAATTCGACCAACCAATGGTATCGACCGGAGGGGCGGCTTTCCCCCGCGCAGATCGGGCGGCAGATCGCCCTTCTGTTCAGAAAGCCTTGAGGCTCGGACGCATTCGCAAGTGACATTGCTATTGTAACAAGTGTTTGGTACGAACGGCCGCAGGAGGCTTCCCACCATGTACGATTACACACCCCCCGTTGATGATTACCGCTTTCTCCTGCGCGATGTGCTGGGCTTCGACGACGCGATGCGCGAGCTGGGGCTTGACGTCGATGCCGATCTGGCGGGCGCGGTTCTGGAGGAAGCAGGCAGATTCTGCGCTGAACAGCTCCACCCCATCAATCGCGAAGGGGACGAGGTGGGCAGCAGGCTCGACAATGGCGAGGTCACTACGCCTCCCGGCTTCGTCGATGCCTATCGCGCGTTCGTGACCGCAGGATGGCCTGCGCTGGCCGGCGACCCTGCTTTCGGAGGGCAGGGCCTGCCGTTCGTGCTTCAGCTGTGGCTCGACGAGATGATGTCTGCCGCGAACCTGTCCTTCGGGCTCTTCCCAGGGCTGACGCGCGGAGCCGCGGAGGCCATTGCGGCGCATGCCAGTGAAGAGTTGAAGGCACGGTATCTCCCCAGGCTGGTCAGTGGCGAGTGGACCGGGGCGATGGCTTTGACCGAGAGCGGCGCGGGAACTGACCTTGCTCTGCTCAAGGCCAAGGCCGAACCACGGGCTGAGGGCGAATATGCCGTCACCGGGCAGAAGATCTTCATCTCCTCGGGCGATCATGACCTCGCCCCGAACATCGTCCATCTGGTGCTTGCGCGGCTGCCCGACGCGCCGCCGGGCGTGAAGGGGATCAGCCTGTTCCTGGTGCCCAAGCTGCTGCCCGACGGATCGCGCAACGCCATGTCGGTGGGTGCGCTGGAAAAGAAGATGGGCATCCACGCGCAGCCGACCTGTGTAATGAACTATGATGGCGCGACGGGCTGGCTGGTGGGAGAACCGCATCGCGGTCTGTCCGCCATGTTCACGATGATGAACGCCGAGCGCCTGATGGTAGGGGTTCAGGGGCTGGGCATTGCCGGTGCCGCCTATGGACAGGCTGTCTCCTACGCCAGAGAGCGGCTGCAGGGTCGCAGCGCCGATGGCACGGGGGGGCCGGTTCCCATCATCGAGCATTCTGATGTCCGCCATATGCTTCTTTCGATACGGTGCTTCGTGGAGGCGGCGCGCGCGCTTGCTGGCTGGACGGCGATTCAGATGGATCGCGCGCATCGCCATCCCGACAGCGCCGAGCGGACGAAGTCCGATGCGCTCGTTGCCCTGCTGACGCCCGTCGTGAAGGCAGCGTTCACCGACATGGGATTCGAAAGCGCCGTCCGCGCGCAGCAGGTGCTGGGCGGGCATGGCTACATCCGCGAATGGGGCATGGAGCAATATGTCCGCGATGCGCGCATCGCGCAGATCTACGAAGGCACGAACGGCGTGCAGGCGATGGATCTGGTCGGGCGCAAGCTGGCGCTGGGCGGCGGCGCCGTGGTCGAGGGCCTGTTCGATGCCATCGCGGTCGATCTCGCCGCTGGAGGCGGGCTGCAGGTAGCGACGAAGACTGGCGAGGCGCTGGCCTTGCTGCGCGATACGACGCAAGCGCTCAAGGGTTGCGGTGTCGAAGAGGCGGGGGCGGCCGCCACCGATTATCTTAGGCTTTTCGCTCTCGTCTCCTTCGGCTGGATGTGGACGCGAATGGCCGCCGTCGCAGGCGACGATGCGGTTCACACGTCCAAGCGACAGCTCGCGGACTTTTTTGCCACGAGAATGCTGCCGCAGACACGTGGGCTCGCCGCGCAGATCGTCGCAGGGGCCGCGCCGATGATGGCGCTTTCAAACGACCAGTTCTGATCCCCGGAAGGGTAACAGTAATGTCGAAAGTATTCATCGTCTCGGCGGCGCGGAGCGCGATCGGCAGCTTCGGCGGTTCGCTCAAGGACCAGAAGCCGGGTGAATTGGCCGGGCTAATGGCTGCCAGTGCGATCGAACGCGCGGGTATCGAGGCAAGCCTATGCGCAGTGGGAGCAACAGATGCTGCCTTATCCTGCCGGCAGCTACAGCGAGGACATGACCGGCAAATTTGCCGATCGGATTCTGTAGACATCGCTTGCCACCACCCGCTGGCAATCGTCCCGCGGCAATGTTGGTCATGCGCAGGGCCGCATCTACGAAGGCGCGGCTGTCGATGGGCCGCGCACCTTCTTCCAGTACTGGACCTGCGCCCGCGTCATCCCGATGGCCTGTGCTGCGGCGTTTGCATTGCCGCCGTTTTCCCGCAGCGCAGCCGAGATCATCTGATCGACGACATCCTGATGGGTAAGCCCGCTGTCGAGAAGAAGGGCGCCAAGTTCGCGCTTGTTCTGATGCGGTCCGCTTCGGCTGATGATGAAGCGCCGAAAAGCGTCGGGGATCGTCTCCTGCTCGGTCCCGGGAGTACTTCCCAGCGTCAGATGATGGATTGCGATCGGTTCCTCGTCCTCCACTAGGATGATGCCGCGCTCGATCAGATTTTCCATCTCGCGTACGTTTCCGGGCCAGTCATATTCATGGAAGCAGCGAATGACGTCGGCATCGAACCGCATCCCGGTCCGGCCGTGCCGCGACGACAGGCGCTGGAGAAAATGGCTGGCAAGGATCGGGATATCGGCTGGCCGCTGGCGTAGCGGGGGAATGTGGATCGGAAAGGTGCTGAGGCGGTGGAACAGGTCGAGGCGGAATGTCCCGTTTTCGAGGTCCTGCGACAAATTGGCGTTCGTCGCCGCGACGAGGCGCACATCGACCTTGACCGGCTGGGTGCCTCCCACGCGCTCGATTTCGCCTTCCTGCAGCACGCGCAGCAATTTGCCCTGCGCGGCGAGCGACAGGGTGCCGATTTCATCCAGGAACAGCGTGCCGCCTGACGCGCGCTCGAAACGGCCGGGGCGGCTGGTGGTCGCGCCGGTATAGGCGCCCTTCTCGACGCCGAAGAGCTCGGCCTCGATCAGCGTGTCGGGGATCGCGGCGCAGTTGAGCGCGATCATTGGCTGCGCGGCACGCCTGCTCCGCTTGTGCAATTCGCGCGCGAAAACCTCCTTGCCCACCCCGCTTTCGCCCAAAAACAACACGGGCGCGCGGGTCGGGGCGACCTTGTCGACGAGGTGCAGCACCGCGTTGAACTGGGACGACGCCCCGACAATCGAGCGCGCACCCATCTGCAAGTCGTCATCCGCGGTCTGATGCGGGCGGCCGGACGGGCTGGAGGACGGTCTCCGGCTGTAGGTTTCGGCCCGGAACCAACGCAATTCAGCGTCGGCGTCGGGCCACTCGTTCGCGGGCTTGCCGACGAGATAACAACGCTCGTGCCCCATGGCGACGCATTCCAACTCGCGGAACACCATGGGCCGCCCGAAGAAGGTCGACGCATAGCCCGACGCATAGCCGGCCTGCTGCCACCCTGCCGGCTGCGTACCGACGCCATGCTGGTGAAGATGCGACAGGCATTCGGCCGAATTGTGCCACAGATATTCGCCGTAGAACTGGCCGGCGTTGAAGTCGGCCTCGAACGCCAGTTCTTCCACACGGACCGCGCCCTTGAGCGCATGCAGTTGGGGCCCGGCCCGGTAGATGTCGATGAGGTCCCCTTCGCCGCGCACGTCCTGAGCAAAGCGCGCGTCTGTGACGCCGATGCCGTAGCCGATGCGCGAAAACACGCCGCGCGCACGCTCGAAGCCCAGTGCCTGGATCAGTTCCTGTCGCATGATGCCGAGGCCCAGATCGTCGACGAGCAACATGCGTCGCTTGCCGAGGCGGATATCGGCCTGATCGGGGTCGAACACGAAACGATCGCGCAGGTCCTGAACCGCCGCATCGTCGGTCGCCCGAAAGGGCGTGCCAAGGCCTTTGCTCATCGTCCCCTTGTCCCCGGCGTCGTTGAAGAAAATTCATTCCGTTCAATTGGGAATCCGTTGAAATTTCTACACTCCAAAGGCGCAGGTGGCAATCGCAACCGCCGCAGTCCCGCAGGAACGTTGCGATTTCCAGGACTGGCACGACCTGTGCTTATCCCCGAACGGAGCTGGCATTGTCGCCGGCCGTCGAGATGAGGATGGACATGGATCACAATCGTTTCCTGATGCAGGCCTGGTATGTCGCTGCGACGTCCCAAGAGATATCCGGCGAGGGCACCGTGGCACGCCGCATCCTGGGCACGTCCGTCGTCCTCTATCGTGACGGAGAGGGAAATCCCGTCGCGCTGCACGATCGCTGCCCCCATCGCTTCGCTCCCCTGTCCATGGGGAAGCGGGACGGCGACAAGCTCGTCTGCCCTTATCATGGCCTTCAATTCAACGCCGAGGGCACCTGCACGCACAACCCCCATGGCAAGGGCGTCATCACCAAGGCCTTGACCGTCCGCACGTTCCCGGTGGTCGAGAAGCATGGTTTTGTCTGGATCTGGATGGCGGAGGAGGCACCGGACCATGCAGCGCTCCCCGACTATCCGCCGCTCGACGTCGGTCCGGATACCGGCATCGCCTACACTTACATGAAGTTGCCCGTGAACTATAGGCTGATCCTAGACAATGTCATGGACCTCAGCCATGTCGACCATGTACATGGCGAGATTATCACGACGCGTGGCCAGCTTTCTCCACTGTTCCCGCAGGTCAAGGAGACCGGTACCAGCGTATCGGCCGCCTGGGAGTGGAAGCAGACGCCCCCAATTCTCATCCTGAACCAGTTCCTTCCGCGTCCGGAAGAGGAAGCCCGCCATTGGATTCAGGTCAGCTGGACCGCACCAGGCAATATCCAGCTTTCGCTGTATTGCGCGCAGGATGATGTACCTGTGCAGGAGGGGCCGGGCCAATATGATCTTCACAGCGTTACGCCGGAAGACGAATATTCGACGCATTATTTCTTCGCCACGCGCCGCAACCACATCGAAGATGACTCCGAGTACAATGCAATGAAGATTGCGGCGATGCACGATGCGTTCGAGAATGAGGACGGCCCCATCATGATCGCCTGCCAGCGCGAAATGGGCGTCAGGGACTTCTTCGAGATGGATCCGGTGCTGATGTCCAACGATCTGGCCGCCGTGAAAATGCGGCGTCAGCTTCAGAAGCTGATCGACGAGGAGCAGACCGCGCTTGCCGAGCGGATCGCTGCGGAATAGCCGAGGACGGGGCGTCAGCTCCCCTGCCGGCGCCGGTAATCCAACTGGCGCCGGGAGAGGCCCAGCATCGCCGCCGCGACGGCGAGATCGCCCTTGCTGCGGCGCACCGCTTCGTCGATCAGCCGGTCCTCGATCGCCGCGAGCGTGAGGTCGGGCAGATCGCGGAGCATGTCGTCGACCATGCCGTCGACGATGCGCCCGTCGCGATCGAGTGCGCCGGCAATCGGCCGCGCCGTGATGCTCAGCGCGTCCAGGTCGATACAGCTCCCCGGCTCCGCCAGAATGACGCCGCGTTCCAGAACATTCTCCAGTTCCCGGATATTGCCGGGCCACGGATAGGATGCGAGCAGCGACATCGCACGGTCCGAAACGCCGCGCACCGGCCGCCCGTGGCGGGCGCAGAGACGCTTCAGCAGTGCATCGACAAAGAGCGGAATGTCCCCGGCCCGGTCCCGCAGCGGCGGTATCTCGATAGGGTAGGGGTTGAGACGGTAGAAGAGGTCCGCCCGGAAGCGCCCCTCCGCCACCGCGCGTTGCAAGTCGACATTGGTGGCGGCGACGACCCGGACGTCGACCTTCTGGATCTGGCTGCCGCCGAGACGTTCGACCTCGCCGGTCTGCAGGACCCGCAACAGCTTGACCTGGGCTGCCAGCGGAAGATCGCCGATCTCGTCCAGGAACAGCGTGCCCCCATCGGCGCGGACGAAACGGCCGTCGCGCGCCTTCGTCGCGCCGGTATAGGCGCCCGCTTCCGCACCGAACAGCTCGCTTTCGATCAGTTCGTGCGGGATCGCGCCGCAGTTGATGGCGACGAAAGGCTTTCCGCGACGCCGCGAATGGTCGTGCAGCCAGTTGGCGAAAACCTCCTTGCCGACGCCGGTTTCGCCGAGCAGGAGTACCGTTACATCGGTTGTCGTGGCACGCTCGAGCAAACGGAACGACTGGAGGAACGCCGGCGAACGACCGACCAGATCGGTGGGCGGCTGGCGCGGTTCCAACTGGGCGCGAAGCACGCGGATTTCCTCGGCCATTTGCGAGATCTGTCCCGCGATGTCATCCGGGCGGAAGGGGTCGAAGCTCTGTCCGGCAATGTCCACCGCTTCGCCGACAATGCGGCAATGGGGATCGCCCTTTGCCCTGCACATGGTCTCGGTGAAATGCACTCGGCGGCTCAGGAACGCGCTGACATAGCCTGTCGCATAACCCACCTGATTCCAGCAGGTGCAGCCTTCGCCGGGGCCGAATTCGGCAAGCTGCGCATCGGCCTCCCATCCGCCATGCCAGACGAACTCGCCTTTGAAATGACCGGCGGCGACATCGATCTCGCAATGGACCGTCTCCACCTGCACCACACCTTCGAGCTGGTGAAGCGCGGGGCCGAGCAGGAAGACGTCCTCGTACAGCCCGTTGCCGACGAGCCGGCGCGCGATCTCGGCATCCTGAACACCCGAGTGATAGCCCATCCGCATCAACAGGCCCGCGGCACGCTCCTCACCGAGGGAACGGATCAGCTCCGCCCTGAGCGCAGCGAGTGACTCCGAATGGAGCAACAACATCCGCTGCTCGTCGAGCCATACCGTTCCGGATTTGGCATCGAATCGGACCTTCGACCACAGATCCCTTGCCCCCGCCCGGTGCTCGTTCATCCCCGTCATAGCCTCTCATTCCCGAAGCCGCCCTTTTCCGCAGGCAGTCTCCGTCCGATGCACCTCCCACAACTACCAGACTATCCGCTCAGATGCGCCTGAAAAGCGGGCTGCGTATCTGTTGCGCATCGGCCGCGGAGAAGAATTTCTCGGTGTAGATGTCCTTCTCGAACAGCCGTCCTTGCATCAGGGTTGCAATCGCTGCCTCGATCATCGGCGGAGGGCCGCACAGATAGGCCTTGAAACCGCGGAAATCATTGTCGAACGCATGTTTCGCCGCTTCATGGGCGAAGCCGCGAAAGCCGGTCCATGCGCTGTCCGCGGGTTCGTCTGACAGGGCGGGAACGTAAGTGAACCGGGGATGCTGCCTCGCCAGCGCCTCGAACGACTCGTGATAATAGAGCTCCCCGAAATTGCGCGCGCCGTAAACCAGCGTGATCGGCTGGTCCTCCCCCGATTCCAGCAGATCCAGGATCATGGAGCGCGGGCTGGAAAGGCCGGATCCTCCCGCGATGAAGAGCATCGGTTGGCGCGCCGATCGTCGCACGAAGAATCGGCCATAGGGGCCGGACAGGCGCAAGCTGTCGCCGACGTGGAGATGTTCGTGAAGCCATGTGGTGCCGCGTCCGCCGGGGACGATCCTGACGTTCAGTTCGATGAGATCGCCGTCGGATGGCGCATTGGCGATCGAAAAGGCGCGGGTGACTGTGTCCTCTCCCCCGATGCTGAGGTTGATATACTGCCCTGCCTGGAAGCGGATCGGCCGGTCGAGGCGAAGGCGGATGCCGCGAATCGTTGGTGTCAGCGACTCGATCGCTTCCACGGTGCCGGTAAAGTCCTTGACCGGAATCGTCTCGGCATCCGGGTCATGCTCGATCTCCACGTCGATCGCGACATCGCTTTCGAGCGTGGCGCAGCACGCCAGCGCCTTGCCCTCCATGCGCTCGGAATCCATGAGCGCAAAGGCGCTGGCCTCGCCGTGATCGACCTCGCCATCGGTGATGTCGATCTTGCAGGTCGCGCACAGCCCGTGGCAGCAGGCATGCGGGAGCCAGATTCCGCTGCGCAGGCAGGCGTCGAGGATCGTCTGTCCGTCCGCGACCTCCACTTCATCGCCCGTGGACGCGATGGTCAACGTGTAGCTCATCAGATGCCGCGCCCGTCGATCCCACCGAGGCCCGGCGTGTCGAAGCGCAGCGAATCCTTGTGCGTGATCCCGTTCGCTTCCAGCCCGGCATTCATGTCCGGCACGAAGGATTGGCCGTTGCGGGTCCACCGCGCCGTGCTCCAGTCCACTCCCGCCCAGTCGGGATGTGCGCCGAACGCCTGCCCCAGCGGCCCTTCGACAAAAGCGGCGAAGGGCATGTCTGGGGGCAGGGCGAAGGCATAGGGCGACGCGAACATGAGATGGCGGTCCCACCCCGCATAGATCAGCATCGCGCCATGGAATGCCTCGCGCTTGTCGCGCGAGGAGAAGGCATAGGCTGCGTTGGCAACAACAGGCATGTTCGGTCCTCCTTCTAGAGGTTCTTCGTGGCGAGGCCGCGCCACAGGTCGAAATTGGTGGCGTCGATGGACCCTTCATGGAGGCCGTTCACCACCCCATGATCCATGCGCCAGAACGCCATGGCCTCGGCAAAGGGATCGAAGCCCTCGGCGGTCGGATCAGCTTCAGGCCGGAAAAAGGACCCCTTGTAGAGTTCATGCGCCGCGATCCGCGACTGGACATATTTCTCCGGTTCTTCCTCGAAGATTTCCTGGCACCATTGCGAGCAGAAATGGAACTGCTCGCCATCATGGTGCGAGTGCCGCTGGGCAAGCGTGAGCGGATCGCCCGGTTCGGTGAAGAACATCGGGATCTGACAGACCTGACACTGCATGTTCGGAACGCTGGTTTTGAACGGCTTCCCTTCCGCTTCACACTTGGCCCAATATTCGAAGCGCGGACGGTAATAACGGTCGAAGGTGTCGGGATATTTGGCGGACAGCCACTCCATGTCGTCCTGTGTCGGAAGCCAGACCTGGAAGTCGTTCAGCGCCCGGCCCTGGTAGAACATCGACCATGCCATGTGAGACAGATGGTCGCGCTCCAGCCGGATCTGCTCGACGCAAGGCGGCATCTCGATGCCGTAGCGTGCAAGATCACGGAACAGCGCTCCGCAATTCTCCTCGAAATAGATTTCCCATGCCTCCGCCCAGCTCATCACCCGCTTGGGCAGCATGTAATCCTGCATCATCGCGACGAGGGTCAGGACGCGAACGCCGCGCCATGTCCACTTGTTGAGCCACTTCTGGATGATGGGGAGATTGCCGGGGTCCTGCTCCAGCACGAACTTGATGACTTCCAGGCCCAACGTCATGTGCCGGGCTTCGTCGGACTGCGCCGAAAAGCCGAACGTCATCGCCCCCATGTCACCATTATAGGCGGCACCGGAAATGAACGGCACGAAGACCAGATTGGTCAGCACATATTCGAACGCAAAGCCGATCGCGACGATAAACTCGAACGGCCCGCCGGTCGCGGCATCCTCGAAGAAGCTGCGCGGCACCTGAAGATAGGGCAGATTGTCGTGATGGTGCCGGAAATGGTCCATCCCGGAATAGTAACGGTTGTAGTTGCTGATCGCGTGGATCTGGGTCTGCGCGTGGCGCATCTCGTCGAGCGACTGCATCATGCACGCGACCCGCGGCCCCACGCCCCGGAACTGGCGGCCGATATGGGCGAAACCGCGATGCGACATATATTCGAGCGGGGCGATGCCGTTGATGAACAGCTTCACCGCATTGAGATAACGGCTGTCGCTGACGGTGAGATGGCCGTTGCTCTGGGCAAAGGCATCGAGGATCGCGTAAAGCTTGCGTTCCTTCTCGGCCTGATATTTCCAGTAGGCGTCCATGGTCAGCCGGAACGGGTCTTCCCATGCATCCCAGTCGTGAATCTTGATCCCTTCGAAGCTGTCCATGGGAAAGACGTCGTCGATCGACTGATAGCTCGGTTCCCAACCCAGCCCGCGCGTCATCAGCGCATAACGTTCCTTGAGGCCGAGCTTCTTCTTCGGTGTGATAGCGATGTTCATGCTGCGCTCCTCGTCTTAGGTTCAGTTGCCCCAGGTCAGGCGGAGGTTGTCGTCATCCTCGTCGACATGCCCGGACAGCGAGATCATGTTGATGTGAAGTTCCTGAAGGTCGAAGGACCGTCCGATCTGGTCCTCGACGCTTTCGCGTGAAACCGTGAGTGCGCCCGGCGCGGTGATCCGCACCATTCCCGGCTGCCAGTCGAAACTGGCGTGCGGATTGGTCTCCCGGATTGCGTCCACCACACCCCGTGTGTCGTCATTGGCCTGCAGGCACAGGAACACGGTCGATTGTGTCTCGGTCATGCCGGCACTCCCAGCTTGGCGAGCCGCGCGTCGAACGCTGCCGCAACGTCGGTGATCACGCTTTCCGCGCCGGAACCCAGGGCGATTTCCGCCACAGGGATGAGGGCGGACACGGCACGCGCCTTCCATTTCGATGCCCAGCCGCCGATCAATGCGGCATTGTCCGCGCTCTCCGCACAGGCGACCTTGATCTGCGCATCAACCCATTTGGTGGTTTCGGCGGCCCATTCGGTCTGGAACTGGCACAGCATCGCGATCGCCGATCCGCCGTTGAGGCTGAAATGATCGTCGACGATGGCGCCGTAGACGATCGGATAGAGCAGCCCATCGAGTACAAGGTCCTGGGCGACCAGCACCTCGAACCAGTCCTTCTCGACGAACAGATCCTCGACCAGGCGGCGCAGCGGCTGCCATGCCTGCGCGTTCATCCACGCGTCCCGCGCGACTTCAAGCTCCCTGGGATCGCCGAATGTCAGTCCGATCCGCGTGATGAACTGCGCAATTCCCAACTGGTCCATCGCATAATAGAGCGACGGCTGGGTGATCCCGGTACCCATGCCATAAGCGGCATTGGAGTCGTTGTTCATGCTGGAGCCCCATGCGACATGGCCCAGCGGCAGCAACAGGTCGAGGGCGGTACGGATGATCCGGGGCGGAGTGACCTGTGCCAGTCCGCGGCTTTCCACGAACTCGAACGCTCCTTCGGCCGCTTCCTGCTGCCGTGCGCGTGCGATCACATAGGCACCGTAATAATATTGGCGCGGATCCTTGAAGGCATACCAGTCCGCCATTTTGAGCGCCGTGCGCGAGGAGTCGAAAAATTCGTGGGACGGGTCCCAGAGCGGGCGGTAATGGCCGGGCACCCCGCATTGCAGGTCGAGCGTTCCCTCCTGATAGCGGCTCGCCGTCTTGCCCTCTCCGATACGCTTCATGACATGCGCGAAGCTGCTGCGTTTGGGCTCGATTGCGACGGTACGAAGATCCATCTGCATATGCGCTACTCCGGTCTAGATATGATGGGTCTGCGCCTGGCTCAGGCGCACGTCGAAGGCATCGGCCGCAGGCATGGTGCCGGTGAGGTCGGTGACGTGATTGTCGGCGCAGAACTGGTCGAACGCCTGCTCGGGCATGATCAGCTCGACGAAAATCTCGGGCGCGCCGATCGCGAAGTCGAACTCGACCATGCCGCCGGCGCGGCGGTTGCGGACGCGGATGAAGCGCCTGTTCAAGAGGGATCGCGCGTTTTCGCCGTCCATATCTTCCTCTCCTCAGCCATGCGGCTTTCGTCTGTGAGACGTTCTGCAAGCGCCATGCCAAGTGAAGAAAAGGCAGAAAACACGGGCACTCCCGCCACGGCGTCTGACAAATCTGTCAATGCGCGGCTGCGCTGAACAAATTTGTCAGCGCGCGCCCTGTTGCGCTTCGCGCGCTTCGACCTCGGCCTTGCGCGCGATCGATGCGGGGGTACCGCCGATCCCCCAATTATCGGGTTCGACCGTGAGAATCTGGCCGCGAATTTGCCTGATGTCGCATCGCAGATGGCGCGCAATGATTTCGGTCATTCCGGACAGCAGCGCATGATGCTGCTCGACGCTGCGGCCGGTCATGGCGAGGCAGGTAAAATAGGGCGCCGGCTCGCCGCCGTTGGATGCGAGCTGGCCGCCTGCCGCCCAGTGCTGCGGTTCGACCTGGACGGCGAAGAACCGGACCCGCTCAATCGGGGGAGGAACCGTGTCGGGGTAGAGGGTGCGGGCGTAATATGCGCTCGCTTCGAGGATCATCGCGCCAATCGCATCGTCGGGGAAGCTGTTGCGTACCAGGAATATCTGGGCGATCGGCATGACTGCTCCTATCCGATGCTGTGGCGGCGGCCCGAATCGAGGCCGAGAACCGAGCCCGCGAAGGCATCCGCTTCCGGAGCGAGCAGCAGCGACACGGCCCACGCGACCTGTTCCGGCGTCGTGAAAGCCCCGATGGCCGAGTCCTTTTTCATCGCCTCATATTCCTGGTCCAGCGGCACCCCGGCGCGGTCGGCGCGGGCCTGCGCGACTTTCCGCAGGCGGTCGGTGTCGGCGGGACCGGGTGCAACCAGATGGGCAGTCACGCCCCTTGTGCCATAGGCCCAGCTCATCTGCCGGACGAGATTGGCAAGCGCGGCGTTGGCGACGCCCGCCGTCGCGGCATAAGGCGACGGCTCGAACCCATAATGTCCGCCGATCGCCACCAGCCGCGACCCACGACGCAGTCTGGGTTCGGCGGCTCGCACGAGACGCACGAAGCCTGATGCCTTGAGGTTGCAGGCGGTCGTGAGCGCCATTGGCGGGGCGTCGGCCACACCACCGGCGACGGGCAACCCGACCGAGTGCACGACCATGGCCACGGCGGCGTCGGGCAAGGAGCGGGTGATCGTAGCGATCGCGTCGTCATCGCCGATATCGGCGACGCAGGGGATGAAGCACGCCCCCAGCGATCCGGCTACCGCATCGAGCGAACCGCCGTCACGCGCCACGCCGACGACCGTGAGACCGGCGTCGATCAGCGTCCGGGCGATGACTCGTCCAAACGCCCCCGTAACGCCAACCACGATGGCCGTTTCGCGCGTCGAGGCGTCATTCGTCATGGCCGAAACCCTGCTGCACCGCTCCGGCATCTCGCACCGGAAAGCACGTCATATCGATGGTCGTCCATGGAACGGTGCTAGGATCGCAGGCACATCGGGTCCAATACCAGTTACTCGACCTCTCGTTACGGCAAAAGTATCGCGGCGGGCCTGTCGATGCGCCGGACTTCAGGCGGTCGCCAGTTCCTGCTCCTGCGCGGCTGCGGCACCCTGGCTTTCCTCGCGCATCAGGCGCTGCATCAGTCGCTGGAACAGCACCACACCCTTGTCGTGGACGATCGGCATGGGAGCGCGCGAGGGATCGAGCGCGATGACCTTGTGCTGCGCCTCGATCATCGTCTTGTCCTCGAGGAACGCCGAACCGAGAATCTTGCGCATGATCTGCGCCTCTTCCTCGGTGCCCAGCTTCGTGCTCGGTCCCCAGGAAAATGTGTAGCGCGTGGTCTCGGCCGTCATCGGCGTTACCGCCTGCTGCGAATAATGGTCGTAGAGCAGCGTCTCGTCATCGCGATCCGGTGCCTGCCCGGCATAGCGTTCTGCCGTACCGACAGGATAGAGCGCATTGTAGAAATGAAAGACGCCGGGGACATGATATTCGAGGCTGGTCCAGTGATCGACTCGTTCATGCGCGGCCGCCTTGCCGAGCGGCGGAATGGGAGCGATGTTCCTCAGCCAGCGGTTGAACCGAACGCCGCGCGGCAGGGCAGTGATTTCGGGCGGCGTGTTCGACCATGAGCTGTCGGCACCGAAGCTCTGGATATGGACCCAGGACAGGTGCCCGAGATCAGTCAGGTTGTCGTTGATCAGTTGGTAGTTGCACGCGTAGTCGAGCCGGTCGCTCGGCATGATCCAGTCCGGATTGCGTATGCCATAGACCGGGGGCAGGAGGGCGTGATCCGCTTTGGCGGGGTCGCCCATCCAAACCCAGATCCAGCCGCTCGTTTCGGCAACGGGATAGGAGCGGACGCATGCCTTCTGGGGAATCATGTCCTGCGCCGGGATCTCGACCACACGCCCGGTCTCGTCGAACAGCAGGCCATGATACATGCAGCGCAGATTGTCGCCCTCGACGCGGCCCAGCGAAAGGGGCGCCATGCGGTGGATGCACCGGTCTTCCAGCGCTACCGCCGTTCCATCGGTCCGCCGGTACAGCACCACCGGCTGATTGAGCATCGTCAGGCCGATCTTGCCCTCGGCATCCAGATCATCCGAAGTTGAAGCCATATACCAGGCGTCATGCAGAAACATGGCGGTCCTCTCTTGCTACCTGTTTTTATGATTTTTAGGGGAATGCCGCCTCCGGCGCGCGCACCAGAGCGACTCTCTTTGAGGACGAAAGCGACCCGCGCGGTCAGTTCACGCCGCGGCGGGCCATCGTCCGGAATTGCGCCGGAGAGCATCCCTGTTCGGCGCGAAAAACACGCGCGAAGTGACTTTGGTCGGCATATCCGGCCCGCCACGCGATCTCGCCGATCGGCAGATCGCTGGTTCGCTCGTTCATCAGCATGCTGGCCGCCGCAGACATGCGGGTATCGCGCAGAATGCCACTGAAGCTCAGGCCGTTCCGGGCAAGAACCCGGTGCAGATGGCGAGTGCTGATCGACAGTTCGCCGGCGATCGCGGCGGGATCGATGTCCGGGTCGCTATAGGAGTCGGCGATGCAATCCACGATGCGCTGCTTCAGGTCGCGCGCGCGCGCGCAGGTCCGGGCGGTCGCGTTGGACAGCAGAATGCGTGTCATCGCGCCGAGTTGCTCGGCAAGGCCATCGCGCTGCATGCCGGCGGACGCCGGGCCTTCATCGGCAAGGGCGGAGATATAACTGGCCAGAGGCCGTGCCCATAAGGACGCCATGCCCAGCGGAACACCACAGACATCGTGCGCGGCCGGCGCGAAGCCCAGCAGCCAGTCCTTGGGCATATGAACGGTCGGACAATCGCCGCCGCCCGGGAAGGCGAGATACCACGGATGATCGTTGTCGAGCAGAATGAAGCTGCCGGGAGCAACGATCGACCGGCGTCCGCAATGCTCGACGTTGATGGCGCCGGATCGGGCGAAGAGCAATTCGAACGACGCCGGCCCCCCGCTCGGTGCCATACCGGCCCGGTGCGAGACGACCTGGCGTGTCGCCGCAAGCAGATTGAGATCGATCGGTCCCAGAGCGTAGCGTGCCCAGCGCGCGGAGAAAGCAGGTTCCGCGTCGCTCGTCACCGCCATCTCGGCGATTTCGCGTGACAACAGGGCTGCCCATTGCCCCAGCGCGGCGGTACCGGCATCGGGCCGGCTGGACCAGACCATGTCGCGAGGGTCGACACCCGCCGAAGGGGTAGGACTTGCCGTGCGCATTCCGCACATCTTAGCAGGTTGAATCGCGGGAACCAATAGAACACTCTGCATCCCGAGAACAGCAGGACCGGCCGGCGCGCGAACGCCGACCGGTCTTTGGACTCACGGGCTGTAGTTTACCGTTCAGTTGTTCACCCTCAGGGTCAGGAACCACTCGCGCGGCCGGTTGAAGGTCGCCGAGTAGATCGCTTCCGCATTGGTATAGCCCGATGCGATGAAGCGCTTGTCGAAGATGTTCTGGACACCAGCCTGCAGTTCCCAGTTCCGGCTGGGATGCCGGTAGGTGACAGAGCCGTTGAAGATGCTGTGGGCAGGCGCGGCAAGCAGTTCCGTGTTCGCCTCGTCGTTGTAGATCTTGCTGACATAGTTCCAGTCGACGCGGGGGATGAACGACCCCAGCTTGGTTTCGATGGTGTAGGCGGTGCCCGCCTGCAGCGACCATTCTGGCGTGTTGACGAATTTTTCGTCGCCGGCCAGGGGAACGCCAGCCAGCACGCTGGTATATTTGGCGTCGAGATAGCCTCCGCTGGCGTCGATAGTCCAGCCATCTGCAGGAGCAGCGTTGATTTCGGCCTCCACGCCCCGAATCCGGCCGTCGCCGCCGTTCGCGGTTACCGGCGAGGACCCGTTCTGGAAAGTGAGCTGGATATTGTCATATTCGGTGTTGAAGGCCGCCACATTGAGGCGCAGTCGCCGGTTGAACAGCTCGGACTTCAGGCCGATTTCCGCGGTCTTTGCCTTCTCGGGGGCAAAAGTAGGAGCGGGCAGGGGCGCAAAGGTCGTGGTGTCGAAGTTCGGCACCGTCAGGCGCGTCGTCCATCCACCGCCCTTGAACGCTGTCGCATAGGATGCATAGGCCATGATGCGGCGGTCGATATGATATTCGACGCCCAGACGATAAGAGAAGTTCCGGAACGTCTGCTTGTTCTCGCCGAGAGGGTAGAGACGAAACAGGTCGGTCGGATCGGGATAGACCGTCGGCGGAAGCAACAGCACCTTGCCGCCAAAGTTGTTCTCGTCGCGCTGGCTACCCGTAAAAGTCTTGTCTTCGTAGGTGTAGCGCGCGCCGATAGTGATGCCGAGCTTATCGGGTATGATGTCGATATTGTTGTGCATGAATGCGGCATAGGATTTGGTATCCCATACGCTGTCAGGCGCATATATCTGTATCAGGCCAGACATGAAGGGTACGCGATCGGTATGGTTGCCGTACTCATGGAAGTAGTAGCCACCGACGACGTAGTTCCAGCGGCCGTCCATGATATTGCCGATCAGTTGGATTTCCTCGCTGAACTGACGCTCATGTGTTTCAAAAGTCGGAGCGAGCGACAGGAAGGGCGCGCCGCCAATATCGACGCCGAATTTGGAATCGAGCTTGCGGAACGACGTGATCGACTTGATCGTCAAATCGTCGTTGAGGTCATATTCGACCTGCCCATTGATGCCCCAGTTCTCGACCCTGTCGAAGTTCGCGCCATTGGCGTAGCTGCGATCGGGATTGACCGACCCATCAGCGTTGCGGACGACGAAACGGTCGTCAAACGGCAGATGCTGTCCAGCCTGGTCAAAGAGCGACGGCTGCACGCCGGTTGGCGATGCGGGATTGCCACGCACCGAGGTGCACAGGTTTGCGACGCCTGCGCCCAGGCCGGTCAGCACGCCGACGCCGGCATAAACCGCCGGATCTCCGGTAATGCAGGTGTTGTAGAGAGCGACATAGAGGTTCTGGTTCACGCCCAGCAGGGAGAAGGGGGCCGCCGACTGATCCACATGCAGATAGTCGCCGATCAGGCGAATCCGCAAATCGTCGGTGGGCGTGAACAGCAGCTTGCCGCGAATTGAAGTCTTGTTTTCACCGCCGCTGGTCGAGTGCTGTCGACCGTCTGTGATCGGAAAGGCAAACTGATCGTTAGTGTTGGTCGTGGCCGGTCCGCCAAAAGCACCGTTCGTGGCGAGCAAGTAGATCGGGTTCTGATCCGTCGGCCCGTTGTAGGGAATGCGCTTCTGCCAGCCATCCCGATGCTTCGTGGAGAATGCCAGGCTCGCGACGAGCAGGTCGGGCTTGATCGGAATGTCGATGGAGCCGCGCACATCGATGCGGTTGTAGCGTCCCGTTGTCACTTCACCCTTGACCTTGAAGTCCGACCCGGGATCGCGCGTGACGATGTTGAGGGCACCGCCGATCGTATTGCGCCCGAAGAGCGTTCCTTGCGGTCCCTTCAGGACTTCGACGCGGTCCAGATCGAGCAGGTCGATGTTCGCGCCGATGTTGCGTGCCAGATACACGCCATCGATATAGACGCCAACGCCCGGTTCCAGGTTGAACGCAAAGTCATTCTGTCCGATGCCGCGGATGTAGCTGATCAGGATCGAGCTGGACCCCGCAAACGCCGCCGTGTTCTTCAGCGTGACGTTGGGCGCCTGGTTCCCGATCTGCGAAATGTCGCTCACGCCCTTAGCGCTCAGCGAGTCTGCGGACACTGCGGAAATCGCGATCGGAACATCCTGCGCACTCTCCGACCGCTTTTGCGCGGTGACGATGATTTCCTGCAGCGCGCCGGCGCCGGCGTCTTCCTCGACCTGTGCAAGAGCAGCGACGGGCGAAAAAAGGGCAAACGCCACCGTCAGCGCCGAAGCGCTGTTCAACACCCCAATTTTCATAGTTACCTCCCCAATAAGGCGCCTTGATCGCGCCAGTTGTTCACGTCAGTACGTTGAGAAAACTTTCCCGCGGCAGATTGTCGTGGGAGAATGTCGCCCGGCCGAGCTGGCTGGTGTCCCAGGTAAGCGTCGGCGTGTCGGGATAATGGACATATCCTCCGGTGAAGACCTCGTTTCGGTTGCCCGACGGATCGAAGAAATAGATGGTCGCGCCGCGCGTCACTCCGTGCCGGTTTGGAGCGACATCGACCGCAATGTCGTATTTCCCGATCAGATCGGCCGCGTGATAGAGATCGTTCACTGACTCCAGCAGAAAGGACATATGGTGGAAGCGGCCGGGCTCCGGCTGCAGGATGAAGGCGATGTCGTGCGGCTTGGTCGATGCCGACATGAAGGTCGCCAGCGGCATCTCGTTGGTGTGATCGACCAGCTGTTCCGAAACGGCCCATCCGAACACCTCCTTCATCAGGTCGCGCGCGGCGGTGATGTTGGGTCCGCCCAGCAGGACATGGTCCAGCCGAACGATACGCATGCCGCGGATATAGCCTTCGTCCGGGATCGTGCCCGGGTTGCGCAGCGGCATGCCGTTGCCGCACTGGTCCTTGTGCGCGTATATGTGCGCCTCGTGGCCGGTGGGCAGGGTGAAGATCAGCCGCCGGCCGCTGAGCGGATATACTCCGGCCTCGACCCAGCGGGTCGCGATCCCGCGCTCGTTCAGCGCGACCTCGTAGCGGTCGAGATCGGCATCGTGCAGCGTCTTGAACGCGACATAATCGACGCCCGATCGATCCGCCTGGCGAATGACGACCGAGTACCAGTCATGTTCGTCCGCGGCCTTGTAATAGGCCTTGTCGTCATCGCCGACATGGCTTTCGATCAGACCCATGCGATCGCCATAGTGTCGTTTGCTCTCGGCGAGATCGAGAACGCGCACGCAAACTTCGCCAACTCTGAGCAGTCCGTTTACCGCCATGTCACTCTCCTTGTCCTTTCTGCCCAAGTGCGGCGAGGCCACCTTGGGCAATCATCTCGTCGTCGACATCGCTTCCACCCGATACACCGATCGCTCCCGCCAGCAGGCCGTCCTGCAGGATGGGCATTCCGCCGGGGACGATCGTCACGCGCGGCCTGCGCAACAGGCCATCGCGCACATTGGGCGGCGTCGTGTCGAGCAGGTCGCCAAAAGAGCGCGTCGACATGCCGAAGCTCGCCGCAGTCCACGCCTTGTCGATCGCCAGGTCGCTCGACGCCAGAAAGGCTCGTCCGACGCGCAGAAAGGCCGCGAGATTGCCCGCGGCATCGACGATCGCCACGGCAACCTGAACGCCCAGCCGTTCCGCCGTGGTCCGCGCGGCGCCGAGCACCGCTTCCATCGCTTGGGCTGTCAGCACCTCGGTCATGCCGCACGACTTTCCTCTTGGAGAGTCCTGCGCATCGGCGCGGGTATCAGCGTGAGCGTGCCGCGCGGCTTGATCCGGCATGCCAGCACCAGTCCCGCCTTCTGCTGCTCCGGGCTGACGCAGGCCGCGCTCATCGGCAACGACACATATTGCCCTGTCTTCACCTCAACACGGCACGCCCCGCAACCGCCGCCCTGACAACCATAAGACAGGTCGGTCCGCCCTGCTGCACGCATCGCCTGGATCACTGTCTGATCTGCGCGGCATGCGAACCCTCCGGGCGCGCCGTCCACTGACACCGTGTAGACAGCGGCGGGGCGATCGGCGTCATGGCCGGTGCGGTCTTGAGCGGACTTTTCCGTCATGCCTCGCATCCTCTCTCTCTCTCTCCCTCGGCCATGTGCCTTTGTCGGTCCTCGCTGGCGTTCTGCGGCTTCAGGCCGGCTCAGCGGGCACACTGTTATGCCCGATCAGGCCTCGCGCCCTGGCCATCGTCAGCGCCGTGTCCTCGATCATGTCCTCCTGTCCGCCGATCATCCGCTTGCGACCGAGTTCCAAAAGGATGTCGCGCGCGGGAACGCCCAAGCGGCGCTCGCAATCCTTCGCGGGATAGAGAAAAGTCGAATAGACGCCTGCATAGCCGAGCGTGAGCGCATCGCGATCCGCACGCGGCGGCTTGGTCATCATCGGCAGCACGCTTTCTTCGGCGACGTCCATCAACGCGAACACATCGATGTCGGTGACGGCACCCATACGTTCCAGAACGGCGGCGAACACTTCGAGCGGCGTATTGCCCGCGCCAGCCCCGAAGCCCGCGACCGAACCATCGATGCGGCTCGCGCCGGCGACGATTGCGGCCAGCGAATTGGCGCAGCCCATGCCGAGATTGTGATGCCCGTGAAACCCGATCTCGGTCGCGTCCTGGAGCGCGGCGCGCATGCGCCCGATGCGCTCCGTGACTTCGTCGGGCAGCATATAGCCCGCACTGTCGACGCAATAGACGGTCGTCGCGCCATAGCTCTCCATGAGCAGCGCTTGCTCGACGAGCTTCTCCGGCGGCGTCATGTGCGCCATCATCAGGAAGCCGACCGTGTCGAGGCCGAGCTTCAGTCCCAGGCCGATATGCTGTTCGGAAACATCCGCCTCGGTGCAATGCGTTGCGACATGCACGCACCCGACGCCGCAATCCGCGGCCATGCGCAATTCGTCCAAGGTGCCGATGCCGGGGACCTGCAGCACCGAAATCGTTGCCCGTTTGACCGCAGGGACAACGGCCCGCAGATACTCTTCGTCCGTGTGCATCCCGCGCCCATAGTTGAGCGAGGAACCACCCAGGCCGTCGCCATGGGTGACCTGGATGAGCGGCACGCCCGCCGCGTCCAGCCCTCGCGCGATCTCCACCATCTTGTCGACAGGAATCTGGTGACGCATCGAGTGCATGCCGTCGCGAAGGCTCATGTCATGCAGCTTGACGCGCTTTCCGCGCACGCCCGCTTCGATCGTCTGCATCAGGCCGCCTCCTCCTGCGGAATGGCTTTGAGGGTGAGCGTGCCCGCCAGGATTTCCTGCGCGAACATCTCTGCCGCGCGAGCAGCAGCGGCCGTCATGATGTCGAGATTGCCGGCATATTTGGGCAGGAAGTCGCCCAAGCCCTCGACTTCGAGGAAGATCGCCACCTTGCGGCCGACGAAGGTCGGGCCGTTGACCAGTCGATAGCCCGGCACATATTTCTGCACCTCGGTGATCATCGCATGCACCGACTCCGTGATCGCTTTCTCGTCGGGGTCGGCGGCCGTCTCGCAATAGACGGTGTCGCGCATCATCAGCGGCGGTTCGGCGGGGTTCACGACGACGATGGCCTTGCCCTGCCGCGCGCCGCCCACCTTCGCGACAGCGCTCGAGGTCGTGCGGGTGAACTCGTCGATGTTCTTGCGCGTACCCGGCCCGATCGAGAGCGAGGCGACGGTCGCTATGATCTCCGCATAGTCCACCGCCTGCACGCGGCTGACCGCGTGCACCATCGGTATGGTGGCCTGTCCTGCGCAAGTCACCATATTGACGTTCATGACTTGCTTGCCCATCAAGCCCTCCAGGCTGACGGGGGGCACGCACAGCGGCCCGATCGCCGCAGGCGTGAGGTCGATCATAAGCACGCCAAGCGCGTTGAGCTTGCGGCTGTTGTCCGCATGGACATAGGCGCTGGTCGCATCGAACGCGATCTGGATGCCGTCCGCCAGCACATGATCGAGCATTCCGTCGACGCCCTGATCGGTGACCTTGATCCCGAGCGCGCGCGCGCGGGCTAGCCCCTCCGACGTAGGGTCCACCCCCACCATCCACACAGGTTCGAGCACATCCGAGCGGAGCAATTTGTACAGGAGATCAGTGCCGATATTGCCCGGTCCGATGATGGCGCATTTGATCTTGGTCATTCAACCGCTCCATGGCCTTGACGGATGTCGTGTTCGGCAAAGGTGATGCCGCTCACCGAATAGTTGGTCAGGGGGATGTCGTTGATGATGATACGCACCTGATCGGGGCGCACGTTGACCGCCGCGACCGCCGCATCGGTCAGCGCCCGGCAGAGATCGCGTTTCTGTTCAACGGTGCGACCGTCGCCCAATATGACCGAAATAATCGGCATCCGACCCTCCCTCTTCCCTCCATCGCGCGACGGAGGCATTGTGTATGGATTGACAGCGGACGCGGGCACTTCAACCGAAGCGCACACTGATCTCTCCCATGTTCTGAAAGCGCACGCACACAGCGTCGCCTGGTGCCACGCCGATGGCTTCCGTCGCTCCCCCCGTCAGGACAACCGAACCGGCAGGCAGCGTTCGGCCACGGCCGTGAAGCCAGGCAACGAGCATCTGCACCGAGACCGCCGGGTGGCCCAGCACTGCGCCCGAAGATGCCATGGCGACGATCTCGCCGTTCTTCTCCATGACCATGCCGATGGTCCGCAGATCGACGTCGCCCGGCCGGCGGGGCCTGCCGCCAAGCACAAAGCGCGCAGCCGAACCATTGTCTGCGATCACGCTCGGCAGGTCGAACTTGAACTTTTCGAACCGGCTGTCCAGTATCTCCACCGCCGGCTGGACGAAGTCGGTGGCGTCGTAAATCTCCTCGATCGACACGTCCGGCCCGGCAAGCTCGGCCTTCATGACAAAGGCGATTTCCGCCTCGATCCGAGGATGAATAAGCTGCGCCGTCGGAATGACGCTGCCGTCGGGATCGAGCGTGTCGCGCATCAGGATCCCGAAGCTGGGTACCGAAACGCCCATCTGGACCATCTTGGCCTTGGACGTGAGGCCGGCTTTGAGGCCGATCAGCTCCCGTCCATTGTCCTCCCATTGCTCCAGCAGCCGATCCTGCACGGCATAGCCGTCCTCGACGTCCAGCCCGGGATAGGTTTCGGTCAGCTTGGGCATGGTGTGCGGCGCAGCCTGCGCCTTTGCCACCTCAGCCGCCACCTTATCGAGGGTCGCAGCATCAAGCATTGGCCGTCTCCGTGAGGCTGTCGGCCGATTGCGTCGCGCCGCGCGCGAAGGAGACCGAGCAGGAACCGATGCCGCCGACATGCGCCACCAGCGTGTCGCCATGCGCGACCGGGATGAGTGGTGCGAGCGATCCCGAGAGGATGACCTCGCCCGCGAGGAACGGCATGCCGAGCCGCCCCAGCGTATTGGCAAGCCACGCGACCGCATTCGCCGGGGATCCCTGAACCGCAGCGCCGACGCCGGTCGCGTGCGGCTCGCCGTTCATTTCGATGAGAAGCCCGGCAAGCGTCAGATCCACGTCGCGCGGATCCACCCGGTTCTCGCCCAGAACATAGGCCCCGCACGAGGCATTGTCGGCCACTGTGTCCTGAATGCGGATGTCCCAATTGTCGATGCGGCTGTCGACAATCTCAAAGCAGGCGCAGACATATTCGGTCGCCCGCAGCACATCCATCGCGGTGACGCCGGGTCCGGTCAGGTCGCGTTTCAGCACGAAGGCGATCTCCGCCTCGATCTTCGGCTGGATCAGTGTGTCGAGATCGATGGTGGCACCCGCGTCATAAGCCATGACCGAGGTGAGGATGCCGAAATCGGGCTCGAACACGCCGATCATGTCCTGAACGGCCTTGGACGTGACACCGATCTTCTTGCCCACGACGACCTCGCCGATCGCGGTGCGACGGGCGATGAAACGTTCCTGAACCCGATACGCATCGACGATATCGATGCCCGCATAGCGGTCCCGCAACGGCGCGATCGTCGTGCCGGCGCGATAGGCGTCGAAGAGTTCGTCGCCCGCATAGGCGATGATGTCGGATGCGAGCGCCATCAGAGTTTCACGCAGATGTTGCGGAGCTCGGTATAGAATTCGAGGCTGTGCACCCCGCCTTCGCGACCGATACCAGATTGTTTCGTGCCCCCGAACGGCGTTCGCAGGTCGCGCAGGAACCAGCTGTTGACCCAGGTTATTCCTACATCGATCAGGGCAGCAACGCGGTGTGCGCGCGACAGGTCGCGCGTCCAGATGCTCGTTGCGAGGCCATATTCCGTGTCATTGGCTATATGCACCGCCTCGTCCTCCCGATCGAACGGGCGGATGTGGCAGCAGGGGCCGAAAATCTCCTCGGTGACCACGGCGCTGTTGTCCGCCAGTCCAGTCCAGATCGTCGGCTCGACGAAACAGCCCGCGGCAAGATCGCCCGGCAGCGCCGGAACGCCGCCGCCCGTGACGACGGTTGCGCCATCCGCCTTTGCCTTGGCGTAGTAGGACAGCACCTTCTCGCGATGTTCGTGGGAAATGAGTGGGCCGAAATTCGTCGTCTTGTCCTCCGGATGACCGGGGCGCAGGCTCTCGGCACCTGCCTTCAGCCGCGCGACGACCTCGTCGAAGATCGGCCGCTCGACCAGTACGCGCTCGGTCCCCAGGCACACCTGCCCGCAATTGAGGAACACCGAGCGCATCAGCCCTTCGGTAACGGCATTGAGATCGGCATCCGCGAAGACCAGCGCGCTGTTCTTGCCGCCCATTTCGAACGACACGTCGCGAAGGCCCGTTGCCGCCGCCTTCATGATGGCCGTGCCGGTGCGCGTTTCTCCTGTGAAGGTGATGGCATCGACACCGGGATGCTCGGTCAGGAATTGCCCGGCGGAATCTGGGCCAAAGCCGTGAACGACATTATAGACCCCGGCAGGAACGCCGACATCGTTCATCACCTCGCCCAGCAGGGTCGCGGTCCCCGGTGTTTCCTCAGACGGCTTCACCACCACCGTATTGCCGCAGGCAAGGGCGGGGGCGACCTTCCATGTCATCAACAGGAATGGCGCGTTCCAGGGGGAGATGACTCCGATCACGCCTTTCGGCTTACGGATGGCATAGTTGATCGCGCCCCGGCCGTCGGGCGTCGCGGTCTGGAACGCCTCTGTCGCCACCGATTTGACGACGTCGGCAAAGGATTTGAAATTCGCAGCTCCGCGCGGGATGAAGGCATGCGCCATCATCGATCGCGGCTGGCCGGTGTCGGCCATTTCCGCAGCGACGAAATCGTCGAAGCGCTTTGTAATGCCGTCGGCGACGGCGCGCATCAGATCGGACCGATCCTCCACCGAAATGCCTGCCCACGGCCCGGTGAGCGCCCGGCGAGCGGCGGTCACCGCAGCGTCAACGTCCTCGCGGCCTGCCTCTGCCACAAGGCCGACGATGGAACCGTCATGGGGACGCCGCTTCTCGAACGAGCGGCCCGACAGGCCGGGAGTCCACTGCCCATCGATAAAATGCTGGAATGAAGCGTCGGCGGCGCCGGTCTGCGCTTCCATCACCGCACTGTCTGGCATCACCCGTCCCATCCCGCTCTTTGTGCCGCCACCGTAGAATGGCTTTCTGAAGTGCAGAATATGGCCCTTGACCCTAACCGTCTAATACAGATTATAGCGATCATGATTACGGATAAGGTATCACTGAAGGCGGCCAATGCGGTCGATGTCCGCCAGTTGCGCTATTTCGTTGCTGTGGTCCGGCATCGGAGCTTTCGAGCTGCGTCCGAAATGCTGCACATTTCCCAGCCGCCGCTGACGCGCCAGATCCAGCAGCTTGAGGAGGCGATCGGTACGTTGCTTCTGGTCCGGCAGAACCGTGGAGTGGAACCCACGGCCGCCGGTGCGGCCTTTTACGAGGACGCGAAAAACATCCTCGACATGCTCGACCGCGCAACCCACCGCGCGCGCCTGACCGGCAAGGGGCAACTGGGCCGGCTCGACGTCGGCGTATTCGGATCCGCCGTGCTCGACACCGTTCCACGTATTCTGAAGGCGTTTCGCGACGTATATCCCGATGTCGAGGTCGTGCTTCACAATATGGATCGTGAAACCCAGTTGCGCGCCTTGCGCGACCGGCGGATATCGGTGGGTCTCAACCGGTTCTTCAACAGCGAGCCGGGTCTGCTATGGGAACCGCTCTATTCGGAGCGGCTGTTTGCGGCGGTGCCGACCGGGCATCCGCTGGCGCGCTGTGACACGGTCCGGTTCGTCGACCTCAGCGCCGAACCCATTGTGTTCTATCCCCGCGCCTCCCAGCCCACCGGGTTCACCTACGAGCTGCTCAGGCTCTTTCATGATCGCGGCCTCGTCCCCAACGTCGTGCAGGAGGTCGACGACGTCGTGACCGCCGTGGCGCTGGTTTCCAGCGGACTCGGCGTCTGCTTCATCGTGGAACCGGCCCGCAATCTGCGCCTGCCGGGCGTCGCCTATGTGCCGTTCGACCCGCAGGAGGAAATCCGTTTCGATCTCTCCGTCATCTGGCGGCAGGACGACCACACGCCGTTGGTCGACGCGTTTCTGGACGTGGCCCGGACATGCGACAAGCGCTTGGCGCAACCTGCTCTGGATGGCGGTTTGACGGGTCCGGCACGGCATCCGGGCGATTGAATCCGGTATGGTCCCGGCTGGATACGGTGAGATGCCTTGCCGTTCCGCAAGCGCATAGCACGGCGTCCGGGACGCCAAGTCATGGCATCTTACGGGATTTTCCGTTGGTGCGCCCGACAGGATTCGAACCTGTGGCCCCCAGATTAGGAATCTGATGCTCTATCCTGCTGAGCTACGGGCGCGCCGCCTCTCTCCTACGTCCGGGGGCGGGGCGGGTCAATTCCGCTCGCCGGGGGGCACGACGGGCAAGGGCAGCGGCGCGACGGCGATGCCTTCGTCGATCAACGCGCGCGCTTCGTCGCGGTCGGTCATGCCGTGGATCAGTGCGGCGGGCTCCTCGCCATAGTGCATCGCCCGCGCCTTGTCGGCAAAGGCGCTGCCGACCCAGACCGAGTCTTCCAGTATCTTGGCCTGAACCCTGGCCAGTTGCTCGACCACGGCCTGCATCTTGGCGAGCGCCTCGGGCGGCATGCTCGCCACGGCGTGCGTTTCCTGCTGCGCGGCGGTGGGCACGGGACGAGGCACCGAACGCTGATTGCCCTTCGCCGCCACTGCGGGGGCCATCACTGCCTTGGAGATATCGGCGTCACCGCACATGGGGCAGGACACCAGACCACGCGCCTTCTGCCCTTCATAATCATCGGACGAGCCGAACCATGCCTCGAAGACATGACCGCCGGTGCATTTCAGATCGAACACTATCATAATATGGTCACATTGGGCGTAGGGCGCCTGTGGTCAAGTGCCGGAATGCGGCGGCGCACCGTCTCTATTCGGGAGAGGTCGAGGTCGACCACCGCCAGACCCGGTTCCCCGCCCATGTTGATCAGCACCTCGCCCCAGGGATCGACGACCAGGCTGTGGCCATAGGTCGAGCGGCCATCCTCATGAGTCCCGCACTGCGCGGGCGCGATCACGAACACGCCCGCCTCGATCGCGCGCGCGCGGAGCAGCACATGCCAATGCGCCTGCCCGGTCGGCACGGTGAAGGCGGCGGGGATGGTGATGATCTTCGCGCCCGCATCGGTGAGCGTGCGATACAGGTCGGCGAAGCGGAGATCGTAGCAGATGCTGAGCCCGATCGGAGCCCAGGGGGTGTTGACGACGACTGCGGCGTCACCCGCCGCATAGCTGCCCGATTCGCGCCAGCTTTCGCCCGTCGGCAGGTCGACATCGAACATGTGCATCTTGTCGTAGCGCGCGACGATATTGCCGCCGCCGTCGATCACGAACGCGCGGTTGCGCCATCTACCCGCCGCCTGGTCAGTCACCGCCAGCGATCCGACAGATACCCACAGCCCGAGGTCGGCCGCGAGCGCGCGGATACCCGCCAGCACCCGGTCCTCCGCCTCGGCCACCACTGTCGCGCGCGCCCGGTCCCGGTCGCGGTCGAGATAGCCGGACATTTCGGGGGTGAAGAGCATGTCCGCGCCCTCCGTGCGCGCGCGGCGCATCGCGTCGGCCATCGTCGCAAGATTGGCGTCTGGATCGACGCCGGTGCGCATCTGCAGCACCGCCGCGCGCAGGATGCCGGCCGTCATGCCGGGTCAGCCGAGCAGCGGATCGAGCCCGCCGCTGCGGTCGAGCGCCATCAGATCGTCGCATCCCCCGATATGCCGGCCGTCGATGAACACTTGCGGCACCGTGCTGCGGCCACCCGCGCGCTGGATCATCTCCGCCCGCCGGGGCGCATCCATCGTGATGTCGAACTCCGCATAGTCCACACCCTTTTCCTCCAGCAGCCGCTTGGCCCGGACGGAATAGCCGCAGAACGCCTTGGTGTAGATTTCGACCTTTGCCATGACCGTTTCGTCTCCTTGCGCTCCTCTTCGATGTCGGCACCCGCGCGGCGCTTGTCAATCGTCGGGGAGCACGCGTGCCCAGCAGATCAGGTCGATCCGTGCGGCACCCGCGCGGCGCAGCACCTGGGCGCAGGCGGATGCGGTCGCCCCGCTCGTCCACACATCGTCGATCAGCACGACATGCGCATTCCGGAGCGCGGCGGCCCGCCGCCGATTGACCGCGAACGCCCCCCGCACGGCGCGCGCGCGTTGGCGGGCATTCATCTCGCGCAGCGGTGGCGTCCGGCGAACGCGAACCAGCGCATCGGCGCAGATCGACGCACCCGTGTCCCGGGCCAGAACGCGCGCGATCTCGGCCGCCTGGTTGAACCCCCGGTTCCAGATCCGCCAGCGATGCAGCGGCACCGGGACAAGCAGCGGGCGCGCGCCACCGGACAGATCGAGGTGACGCGACATATAGCGCGCCATCAGCCGCGCCAGCCCCGTCTGGCGTCCATATTTGAGGCTCAGTGCGACCCTCCGCGCGACATCGCCATAGGCCATGGCGGCCCGCGCCCGGTCGAAGGGTGGCGGATCGGCCATGCAGCCTCCGCAGTGCGCGCCCGCCCCCATGTCGAACGCGAAGGGCAGGCCGCAGCGGGCGCAACAGGGATCGCCCAGAAAGCGGATGGTTGTCCAGCATCCGGTGCAGAAGCTGTGCTGCTCGGCCACGATCACACCGCATGCGGGGCAGCGCGGCGGCAGCACGAGGTCGAGCGCGGCGCGGCCGGCGCTCGCCAGCGCCACCCATGCACGCTCACCGGTCATGCCCCCCGCATCGTCCATCACGGGCTTGTTTCATGGCCATGCGCCCGGCACAAGCGGGGGATGACCGTCCCACGCATCTTCGACATGCGGCTGCGCGCCATGCGCCGCGACCGCGCCGCACCGCACTTTGCGGAGCATGGGTTTCTGTACGAGGCGGCGGCGGCCGAGTTGCTCGACAGGCTGGCCGACGTCAGCCGCGCGTTCACTGAAGCATTGGTTATCGGCGCGCCGTCGGCGACGCTGTCCGATGCGCTCCGCGCCCGAGGGGTGAGCGTGATGGTGGCGGACCCCGGGGCACGCTTTGCAGCGGCCAGCGGCGGTATCGTGGTCGACGAGGATCAGCCGCTGCCGTTCGGTCCCGCCAGCTTCGACCTCGTCATCTGCTGTGGCACCATGGAGAGCGTGAACGACGTACCGGGGCTGCTCGTCCAGCTCCGCGAGATCCTGCGGCCCGACGGGCTGCTGCTCGCGGCTTTCGTCGGCGGCGGATCGCTGGGCCATTTGCGCGCGGCGCTGCTCGCGGGCGACGGCGAACGCCCCGCCCAGCGGCTTCATCCGCAGATCGACGTGCGCGGGGCGGGCGACCTGTTGCAGCGGGCGGGCTTCGCGATGCCGGTCGCCGACGTGCAGAGCCTGCGCGTCGGCTATGGCGACCTGTTCGCGCTGCTACGCGATCTGCGTGGGATGGCCGGCGCGCAGTGCCTGACATCGCGCCCGCCGTCGCTCACCCGCGCGGCGCTGATGCGCGCAGCCGAAGCGTTCATGGCGCGAGCCGACGCCGACGGACGCGTGCGCGAACGGTTCGAGATCGTGCATCTGAGCGGCTGGCGGCCTGATCCCTCGCAGCCCCGGCCGGCGCGGCGCGGATCTGCGACGGTATCGCTGGCCGACGCGCTCAAGCCGAAATCGTGAAGCAGGCTCTAGTGCGCCAGTCGGGGCATCCGATGGTGCCTCGCGTTCAGGCAACGCGGGCGAGACATTGCCCCGCCCGCGCCGTCAGTGTCGCAGTTTGACCGTCAGTAGGGCATCCCGAGGCCGTAATGGCCGTAAACCTGCCGATCATAATCGGCATCATAGGCCGGTTCCGCGTCGCGGCCATAGCTGGGGCCGTTGGTCAGTTGATCGCGGTCGACCGAGACGACATAGCCGCCGCGTGCGACGTCATAGTCGAGCGTTTCCCAGGGCAGCGGATAATAATCCGCGCCGAGCCCGAACAGTCCGCCCGATGCGAGCACGGCATAGTCAACCTTGCCGCTGCGCTTGTCGACCATGAAGTTGTAGAGGCTGCCCAGCTTCTCTCCGTCGCGGTCGTAGACGGCGGTGCCCTCGACCTTGTTCGACGCGATCAGGCGCTGCGTTTCGTCGGTTGCGACGCTGCTGTCTGCCATGATGAATTCTCCTTCTGTGTGGCCCATCCCGCTTCATTCCGAACGACCGGGACGGGGCAAATGTCCGCCGACGTCGTCGATTTGCGACGAGCGGAGCCTGTCGGGCCATCGCGCCGCCGGTCTGTGCCGTCGGAACCCGCACCGCCGGTCGTGCGCTTTGCGCATATGGTGCAAGACGAGGCGAACGATCCCTATCATCTGTCCCGGTTCGTGGAGGCGCAACGCAACGATTATGACAGCGCGCTTGCCGAGCTTCGCGCTGGCCGCAAGCGCAGCCACTGGATCTGGTACATATTCCCACAGCTTCGCGGGTTGGGGCGGAGCAGCAGGGCCGAAGTGTACGGCCTGTCGGACATTGCGGAGGCGCGCGCCTATCTCGCCCATCCAGTTCTGGGGCCGCGATTGTCCGAAAGCGTCGCGGCGGCGATGGCCTGGGCACCGCGGCTGACGGCGGCGGCGCTGATGGGCGATCTCGACGCGGTCAAGCTGCGCTCCTCGCTCACCCTGTTCGAGGCGGCGGCGGGCGCGGGCAGTCCCTTTTCCCACGCGCTCGACGCGCTTTTCAAGGGCGCCCGCGACCATGCCACGCTGCGGCTGCTGAAGCCGGCGGCGGACTCGCCGGCCAGACCGCTTCTTCTCTAACGCGACGGATCTACCGGGTCAGGCGCTTGCGATTGGCCTTCACGCGGCGGCCATAATGGCCGAGCGTTCCCTTGGTGATCGTCTCCGCCGTCGCGCCCAACGCGCCGGTCATCAGCGCCTGGCCGAGTGCGGCGCTGGCGGCCATCTTCTCCTCGACCATCAGCATCGCCTCGCGCTGGCCATGCGCGCCGCCGGCGGCGATCCGGGCGAGCCGCAGCGGGATCACGACGCTCATGTCCATACCGATCCGCCAGGCGTCCCAGGACATGTCGAGCCACGCGGCGGCGGGGGAGCGCGACCGGCTCATTGCGGCGACCGGTGGGCAGAACGAGTCATGCGGGATTCCTTCGTGTCAGTCTGTTGCAGTGCACAACATCGGGTACGCACTTTGGCTCCCGCAGTTCATCGCCCGGTGCGCTGTTCGACCGCCGGATGCGTGTCGGACCAGGCGCAGCCGCTCAGCACCTGCGATCCGATGCGCAGCGTCGCGGTGAAGGGATAGCGGCGGTCGGACATGCCGTCGTTGCAGGCGCCTTCGGTCACCGTCAGGTCGAGCGGCGCATCGTCCAGCCGTCCGCTGAACGAAAGCCCGCCGCGCCCCGAAAAGCGGCTGACGGAGATCGTGCGCCCTTCGGCATCGTCGGGCGTGCGGTAGATCAGTGCGGTTCCGGCGACCTCACCGCCCCAGAAGGGTTCGGTTCCGGCGAAGCGAAGCCTCTCGTCGGGAGCGATTGCGGAGAAAGGCCGGCTGTCGTCGCTGTCGCCGGGCACCGCGCCGCGATCCCCCGCGGGGTGGCAGGCGGGGAGGGCGAGGAGCAGGATGAGGGCGGAAGGAAGGCAGCGCATGATCATCGCTCCTGCCATGCCGGGGACGGCCCGTCCATCGTTGCGGCGCACGCAACGGCACCGCAGCGCTTTGCATTTGCGGAATGAAGGTCCCGCCATATGCTGCACTGCACATAACAGAGGATGGGTAGGGCATCTGATCCACATTGAAGGATGATTGCCATGCGTTTGACAGTTTTCACCCTCGCCATGATCGCCGCCGCTGTACCGGCTGCGGCATCAGCGGACACCGCCGTCGCCGAGCGGTTCAGCCATGAAGGCGTCGAATATAGCTACAGCGTCACCGAAACATCCTATGGCCAGCTCATCAAGGGCAAGGCGGACTCGCTCCCCTTTGCGCTGCAGGTTCGGAAGGCCAGGGTGATCGGCACGTTCAACGGCCAGCCGGTGTCGTTCAAGCGCTCTGAGGTCCAGCCGGTCGTCGGCATCGTCGAAGTCGCGCTTCGTTGACCATGGGGCGGGGCGGCGAGGGGGCCGCCCCGCCCGCTCTTCACAGGGATGGTTGGCACCGCCTTGGTCTGCCGGGCCAGTCTGCTCGACAGTGTTACGCGGCCTCAGATCGCCAACCGAGCTAATGGGTCGCCGCTAACCAGTTTGTAAGATCGTTTTGCGACGCTCTCCCTCAGCTTGATAATGATCGACTGTGGGAGGGTGTATGGCGTTGCCGCCGCTAACGGCACCGTGCTGGCTGAAATTGGCCAATGGCGGGCTGAAGAATATCCGCACAGACAATCTGGGCACCCATATGCTCGCAAAGCGTATGCAGGTCAGCCAGGCCAGTGCGGCCGAGAAGGCCAGGGAAATTCATACATATTATACCAAATGGGAGAGGGGGTTGGTCGATGAAATCGCTCAATTCATCTGAGTTCGCCCGATCGACGGTGAACGGACTGATGCAAGTTACTGATGTCGCCGACCTCATCAGGAGCGGTGCCGCGCTGGCGATCGCCGGGCCCGAGGCGGCTCTCGACAAGCTGCCGGCAGGCAAGTGGGTCGGCGGAACAACGCCTTACTTTATGACAGCAGAGGGCGGGCGCGTCGTCACGGACGACCAACTATTTGTTACCGATCTATCCATCATCGGACAGGTCAGCGTAGCAAGCTACGGCTCCGATGCACTCGCGAACATCTCTGGCGACACGCCTGATCGGGGTTTCTCCCTTGTCATCATTCCTGCGATGTCGCATTGCCATCGGGAATTCGCGCTGGAAGCGCCCCATTTCCCGGATACGTTCCTGAAGCCTGTGGTCGGCTGGATCTCAGGATTTGATCTCGACGCGGGTGGCGTTGCGCGTGTCTATGACGGCACCGGTCCCCACAAGCATGACGACAGCGCGGTTGTTCTGCAGGTCGAATGGGATGACGCCTCGCTCGCGCTACCTGAAATCGTGAACCCCTTCCTCAGCGGGACGGGAGACGTTCTCAATTTCTCATCGGCGAGCTTCATTCAGACCGAATGCCTCGTAAACGGCGTGAGAACGCCACTGGCCACATATATAAAGGACAAGGGGCTGTCCGACGGCAAGTTGCCGCTGGTGGGCGATTATGGCGGCTCCCGGATAAATGTGTCGCTTCAGAAGATCGACGAACAGTCGGGCGAAGTGACTTTCTACGCCCCCCTTTTTGAGGGTGTCGACTATCGTTTCGCTGCTCCGCTTCCCGACTATCCTGCTGCATTTGCACAGGCGCTGGCCGGCAAGACGACAGAAGGCGTATTCTGGTCGTGCAACTGCATTCTGAATTTCCTCTTCGGCGACCTCGTCGGAAAGAAGATCGGCGGCATACCGGGACCGATTACCTTCGGCGAGATCGCTTATCAGCTACTCAACCAGACCATGGTGACCGTTCGCAAGATTTGAACCGGTTGCGGACCAGTGATATCGGACGGCATCCGGCGCAGTTCGATATCACTCGGCCGGCAGATAGACCTGACCGCCTTCCTCCCTGAAGCGCTCGGCCATCTCCTCCATGCCCTTCTCGGCATCCTCGGCGGCGACGAAACTCTCCACCGGCGCGTTCTGCTTTGCCGCGAAGTCGCGCACTTCCTGCGTGATCTTCATGCTGCAGAATTTCGGTCCGCACATCG
>CAZHGR010000010.1:0-56126 GCA_964532255.1 uncultured Sphingobium sp. | reverse complement strand
GGGGCGGGGCGCAGGATGTCCCGCAACGCCGCCCGCAAGCGGATCAGCCATGATGATCATGTCATGGCCATGAGGGGCATCGAGGCCCGGACTGACGAGGGGGTCATCGACGAGAGTCCTGCCGCCTATAAGGATGTCCATGCCGTCATGATGGCGCAGGAGGACCTGGTGAGGGTGCGGCATACCCTCCGGCAGGTGGTCAATGTGAAGGGGTGAGGGGAGGGGGGTGAGCATGGCACATCCCCCTCTCCCGGAGGGGTCATCCGGGGAGTCCTTGGGAGACTCCCGGAGGTTCATTCCCTGGCTGACTGGGCCGACATTCGCCTGACGCGATGGGGCTTTTTCGTTCGACCCCTGTTCGACCTGGCCGTTCAACATTTCGGCGTCAGGTAGGCCTCGATCTGGGCTTCGACCCGAACAAACGTGAAGGCTAGCTGGGATGTCAGCGCGGCAGCTTGAACCGGATGGTCAGCGATGCGCCCTTGCCCTTGGGCGGCTGAGACAGAATCTCGTCGCCGAGCCTCCGGGCGGCATACAGAGCATTGCAACAGCTGGGCATCGCAGCCCTGGGTCCGGGATATCCCCCCAACTCCCGGTGGAGTTCGCCCGAGTTGATGTCGATATGGCCCGCACCGCGTCTTCCCGCCTCGCGCAGCTTCGCGGATATCGCTTCGGCAAAATCGTCGGTGGTGGGCATCCGCCAGTTCGTCCCTCGTTGCTCGGCATCCGGATGAGTCGATATGCGGGCGCGCCGGCCAGCCGGCTCGCTCGGCACTGGCACCGCCACCCGTTCGCAGGTGCGGGCCTTTGTGTCGAACTGCCACAGCTCGACATCGGGAGGGACGAGGTGGCCTTGCGTGCGCGCATAGTGCACCGCCAGTGTTTCCCCGCCTGCCAGGCGTTCCGACCGCATCATGACCAGCATCTTGCGATAGCCGGGCGGCACCAGCATGAAATGCAGGATCGCCTCGTTGAGCGACCTGATCTTGGCGCTCGGCGAGTTCCCCGTTGCTGTCCACGCATAGGACTTGCATTCGATCAGCACCGGCGGCGCGTCGCTGCCCAGATCGAAGCGGTGGCGCTTCTTGCGGTCGTGGCCGATGTCGACGGGGAAATCCCGGTGAAGGATCAGACCCTGCGCCGCGAAGAAGGCCTGAACCGCATCTTCGAATGCGCGGCCTGCATGAGCGTTGCTGATTGCTCCGATCCGCTGGTGCGGCTTGTCATCGCCTCCACGCACCTCTGTCACGCCGCGTACCGCCCATCCTCCAGCCGCCGGGCCATGCCGAGGCCGGCGAGGGCGTCGAGGACGGGGCGGACGGTGGCGGCGCGCTTGCCCTTGAAGGCGCGGGCGACGTCCTGCGGCAGCAGCGGCTGGGGCGCGGTGGCGAGGACCTGCTGCACCGCGCCGACCTGTTCGGGCAGGGTTTCGGGCCAGGGGATGATAGTGGCGACCGGCACTGCCGCCGCCTCGCCCAGGTCGAGCGTCCCATCGACGGGCGCGCGATAGCCGGGGTCCTGGAACTCGGGGCGCAGATAGCGGATCAGGCCGCGCGCTTCCTCCGCCGCGCGTTCCTTGTTGAGCGCGACGAGGCGGGTGAGGATCGTCTCCTCGTCGAGCGTCCCCGCGCGATGCTCCTCGCCCCAGCCATAGGCGTCGGCCACCGCATCGTCGATCGCGTCATGATGCTGGCGGATCAGGGTGACGAGCCCGCGATCATGGATGTCGCGCTCCGCATCGCTGAGCGGGCGGCCCTGCCCGTCATTGGCGCGTAGCGCTTCGAGGACATTGTAGAGCTTGGTGAGGGTGAGGTCCTCATGCTCGGCGAGCACGCGCTTACGCAAGCCGTCGAGCGCCTCGGCCTCGGCGCGGATGCGGTTCTTGAGCGGCTCTGGGACGTCGGCGGGGAAGGGGAAGGGGTCGAAGCAGCGAGATTTACTGTAACGCGGGTCGTCCCCCATTCCCAGTCGGCCACCGCTACCGACAGCCCACGGCACATGGAAGCGACTGGACAGAACGCCCAGCGCGAATGCGTCATCCACGCCTATGCAGACGAGCATGTTGTCGGGCAGCGTGCTGATTGGCAGGAACTGGAAAGTGCGATGTTTCGCCGTCTCGATGGTGGCGATGTAACGCGGCAAGCCGCGAAGGGCGGCGCGCAGTTCGGAACGCGGTTCGCCATATAGCCACCAATATTCGCGATAGCTGGCCCGGTTGTTCGTATCGCGATGGGGTTTCACGGTGGCCAGCAGATGCTGATAAACCGCCGGATAGCGGTCGCGCACTTCGGCCTCGTTCAGGCCGTAGAGGTCAATCACCATCGCATCGCGCGGGCGGGACGCCAGGTCGCGGCCGTTGCGGTAATCGAAGATCACCTGCGGCTCGTCTCCATGTCCGTTCCGGATGCGCGCGGGCAGTCCGGTAGTGCCCCGTGCGATTGCAACCGATTCCGGGTCCAATGCCGCTGCTTCCTGCGGCGTCACGATGAAGCCGTTGCCGTGGAGCTTTATGCCCGGAGAGCAAATCCTATCATTCGCCTTCAACGCAATGGTGCTCGTCAGATCAGCGCCAACGCGCAGGTCGCTGCCGATAATGCCGCCGCGGCCTGTGAACTCGATGCGCTCAGGCGCCTCGCGTTCGTCTGCCACATTGAGCAGCATGCCCTCAATCGTTCCTCTCGCCGCGACCGTCATGGCGATACGCACGGCCGCGCCATCCTTTTCGTCGACCCAGGGGTGGTTTGGATGGCGAACAGCAGGCTGAGTCCGTCCTTGGCGTCCAGATGCTTGGCCACCGCGCGGCGGCTGAAGGTCTGGGTGATCGAGTTGGTGGTGACGAACCCGAACCGGCGGCAACGGCCCGACCGGACGGCGTTCGCCGCCTTGTCCCACCAGTGCATCACGAAATCCGCGCTTTCGGGGACGTCGGTGGTGCGGAACAGCGCCGTGAAATAGCCGTCGCCAAGCCGTTCGCGAACGTCCTTCCCGCCGATGAAGGGCGGATTGCCGATGATGAAGTCCGCGGCTGGCCAGATCGTCCGCGATGGGCTGATGTAGCGGTAGCTTTCGACGGTCGCGGTCTCATCGGGCACCATCTTGCCGGTGACGGGGTGCGCCTTCAGCGTCTCCCCGTCCCAGCGTTCGACAGGACGGCCGCTCTCGTCGCGGTCCAGGATGCGTTCGGCCCACTGGATCAGCGCATCGCGATTCTCGATCGTGCGGATGTCGCGCAGGATCGGTTCGGGCGGGGCGCGGTCCTTGCCGTTGACGCGGAAATGCCATTGCAGATAGCCGATCCACAGCACCAGTTGCGCGATCGCCGCCGCGCGCGGGTTGATCTCTATCCCCAGGAAGTTGTCGGGCGTGATGGTGTGCCCGGTCAGCTCCGCCACATATTGCGTGTCGCCGAGGTCGACGAGCAGGTCGAGCACCTCGCCCTCCAGCTCCTTCATCCGCGCCATCGCGACATAGAGGAAATTGCCGGTGCCGCAGGCCGGGTCGAGCACCCTGGTCGCGGCGAGCTTGCCGTGGAATGCCTCGACCGTGCGCCGCGCCTCGTCCGCTTTGTCCTGTTCGATCAATGTGGCGGCGGCGACGCGGACGCCGTCCCAGTCGGCGCGCAGCGGTTCCATGATGGTCGGACCGACCAGCCGCTCGACATAGGCGCGCGGCGTGTAGTGCGCGCCCAGCTTAGCGCGCTCCTTGGGGTTCAGCGCGCGTTCGAGCAGCGTGCCGAAGATCGCCGGCTCCACCTCGGTCCAGTCCTTGAGCGACGCCTCGATCAGTACCTCCAGCTCCGCGCGTTCGAGCGGGATGGCGGCGGTGTCCTTGAACAGATAGCCGTTGAAGCGTTTGACGGGGATGCCGAGGCCGGGGGCGAACTCGCCCTTGTCCATCGCCTTCCACAATGCGCTCAGCTGGTGGTGCAGATGCTCGGGATGGTCGAGCTGGCCGCGAAGCAGCGTCTTGAAGCTGTCCCTGGGCAGGAGGACGCCGGTGTCCTCCGCGAACATCGTGAACAGCACGCGCGAGAGGAAGCCGCTGACCGCCTCCGCCGAATGGCCGCGCCCCTCCAGCCGGCGCGACACGGTGGCGAGCAGGTCAGCGACCTCGCGCGTGACCCGCGCCGCCTCCGTCGAGGGGTCGAGGCTTTTGGGATCGGTCCAGATCGCCGCCAGCCGCTCGCGCACCCTGGGGTCCGCGAGATCCTCGAGCATGATGCGGTAGCGGGCGCGGTCGGGGAACTGCGTGTAGGCTTTCCCCGTCCCGCTGAAGTCCGCATAGACCTCTATGCAATAGCCGATGTCGGCGACCAGCAGGAAGGGCGGCCAACCATGGTCGACCGGCAGCGCCTTGGCATAGCGTTCCGCCTGCCCCTTGGCCTGCACCATCGCCTTGGCCCAGCCCGGCGTTCCGCGCCGCGCGGTGCCGCGCTTGACGCGCGATGTGGCGGTCTGGCCGAACAGGTCGAGGTCGTCCTCACCCCGGTCGGCGGCGGCACGGTCCGCGTCGCTGCCCTGCTTCGCCTCCAGGATGAAGGCGCCACGCTTGTAGACGTCGATGCGACCGAAGCTGGTGGTGCCGTCGCCATTGTCCTGGAACACGCGGCGTTCGAACACATAGTCGTTATGGGCATCGTCGACGCGGCTGCCGTCGGGCGGCGCAACGCCGATCAGGGCGCACAGGCCGTTGACGAAGCTCTGCGTGTTCGCCAGCTCCGAACCGCCGGTGTCGCGCCAGTGCGCGATGAAATGCTCTATGTGGTCCCCCGCCATGCCCCACTCATGCGGCTTCCGCGCGAGGGGATCAATGCGGGAATAAACTCCATTGTGGATCGCTCCGCCATGTGACGTGAACTGCCGTCGGCAGACATCGCACGCTGCTGGCGGTTGTCGGACATCGGAAGTGTTTGTAGCGCACAGGCATGACCGGCGACCGTCCTCGTAAACCTCTCACGCAGCAGGAACTCGACGCCGCGCAAGCGCGAATGCTGGTGGAGCAGTTTGACCGGGCGGAGCCACAGGCCGATGCGGCCGAGGCTCTGGTAGCGCTGCACCAGCGGCTGTCTGAGCTTGCTTTGATGTACCAGCAACCTTCCCTCGGCGCGCAGCGCGGCGCGCTGGCGGAGTATATGATGGAGGTACACAGCTTTCTGCGATCGCAGGGATTCTCGGTCGCGACGCTCGCACCGCTGAATCGCCCTGCGATGGCGCTTCTCGGCATCGACGAGAACAAGGCAGACCCCCTGTTCACCAAGAAATTGAGGGGCGGCGCGCCCAAGCTCCAGTTCAACGCACTGGCCTATCGGGGGATACTCGCAGCGCTCGGAGAGCTTTGGTTAACTGCGCACAAGGCGGATTCGGGTACGAAAGCCAGCAAGTTGGCAAAGGCTGCCAATGCGATGAACGGGCCCTTCTTCGGTGAGGTGACGAAGCGCGATCTCCAGAAAGCGATGAAGGACGTGCGCGAGGGCGCCAGTGAAGACGTCATTGTCGCAGTTGCGACTATGTATGGCTCCTTCCTCGCGAGGCTCTGCGCGGAATTTGGAGCGGCAGCGGCATTTCGCCTCGCCGTTCGACAGCTTAACGACCACCCTCCCTCCGATCTGTGGGAGGGAAAGTAAAAAACCACCCGTGTTTTTGCCTTTTTGGCTGCCGGAGAGCTCAACCACCGATAACGAAAGGTGGTTACCGATGAGCAACGATATCCTGAAAACACCTGAAGCGGCGGTCTATCTCCGTCTTGGCAAGCCCACGCTCGAGCGCCTCCGCGTCACCGGCGAAGGGCCGCGCTACTGCAAGCTCGGCGGTGCGGTGCGTTACCGGAAGAGCGACCTTGATGCTTGGCTCGAAAGCCGCGCGATCCGTTCCACCAGCGAGGAGTGCTGATCATGGCGTCTCGCAAGACATCGGCGGGTGCCCAAACGGGCGCCTGGCCTCCTGATGCAAGTCCTTCGCTGTTCGATCACGGTCGTGGGCAGGCGAGCGTCGGGAGCGAGGAGGAAGCAAACCTGCCAGTCCTGCAGAGCAGCGTCTGCAGCGTTTGCCGGCTGACGGATGAGTTCCCCCACCATCGTGACGCGGCTCTGGCCCTTCTCATGTTTGTGGATAATTTGACCTTCAACCAAGGTGGTTTCCTTGGCCATGTCGCTGTCAGTGAAGCTCTGACCCCGAAGCAGGAGGATTGGCTCAGCAAGCTGCTTGCTCGTAACGGCTTTCCGCCTTTGGCGTCGTAGGCACCGGCGTGGGCAAGCGTCGCAAGCGCAATAAGGTCAATGCCACCGGGCGGAACGCGACAACGCGTTTCGTCCGGCTGGACCACAGACTTCTCACCAGCTCTGCCTATCGGGCGTTGACCCCGACCGCTCGGTGTCTTCTGGTCGAGATCTCCATGCTGTACAATGGCGAAAATAACGGCAGCCTCTATCTCAGTGTGCGGGATGCCACGGACCGCCTCGGCCTCTCAGACATGACAAGCACGACAGCCGCATTCAATGAGCTCCAGGAACTCGGCTTCATCGAGATGACGAACAAGGCGCATTTCGTCGTCAAGAGTTCGGACAAATCCCGAGCACGCACCTGGCGGCTGACCTGGGAAGCAGGTCCCGGTCAGCGGGCGCCCAGTCATGGCTATGATGACTGGGAACCCGTGCCTGGAACGAAGGCCCAGACAAGGATGGAGCGCGGTCTGGGTGCCCTCAAGCGCTATCGCCGCGCGTGGGATCGGGGAAAATTCGCGGTACTGGATTCCGACACGTTGGACCCGTTCCGACCCCCACCAGAAGGGAATGCGGTACTGGATTCCCATACCGCAGCAACGGAAAACCGCGGTGTTTGGGAGTGAATGATTGTGTCGGAATCCCCTATACATACAGCTACACCATGGGTGGTGAGGAAACTGGCAGTCAAAGATACGGCTGAAATGGGCGCCCTGAACAGATCGACCCCAGAACGAGGTTGCTTGAGAGTTCGTGCGCGTCGGATCGTTGCGTGGAATTGGGGCTGGTCTCGCCGACTTAGCCGCCGTTTCACGTGCCTGACCAACTCCATGAGACCGGGCCTTCATTTTCGAGCTGGCTTGCCGCTGCGCGGAGGAGCGCTACCATCCAATCTAACCAATGTAGGGATCGGCAGGGTGTCGAGCGAAGCATGTGTCGCCGCGCTCGCGCGAGACGAAGCATAAATTTGTTTGCGGCACAGTTGCCCATTAGCGCGCTGAAAGAGTGCCGTACTTTTGGGAACTCACTATCGCGCCGCGAATGACCGAAATTTGGCGCAATGCTGCGCGGATGCTGGAATCGCTCTGGCGGCACGTCGTGCCAGCACCCGACATTCACGTCAATACATGGTAGCGACCGGCTATGGGGCGAAAGGCGCCGTTCCATTTGCTCCTTGATAGCCGGCGAGGGGTGCCAGCAAAGCGGACATTCACAATTTCAAACACGCCGTGATAGCTGCCTGTCTTGCAGCTTCATCAGTTGGCAGGACGAGCCGAAGTAGCGTAACAGATCATCCGTTTTGTCGTTTACGTCTCCTGGCAGACTGCGTTACCCCGGACATGCTCCAACAGAACCGCAATATTCTCTGTGCACCCGGTGCCGGGTTGGAATGCCGAACCCAGCACCAGCCACCGCTTGATCAGAAGCCAACGATCAGCTCACTTCCGAAGGTGCGTGGAGCTCCCGGAGCAGAGGAATAGGCAGAGCCTGATGCCTAAGCATAATAGCTCAAATTATTCTTCCGGTTGGTGATGTTCTTCATCCAGAAACGCACGGTCACTTTGTTGACGGCTGCCGGGGTAAAGTCCACCGAGCCATCCAGCATAAGTTGGGCTTGTTCCTTGAAGACGTTGTCAGAATCCCAGTTAAACTTCGATGCATAATTTGCGTTCAGGTCAAATGCCAGCGATCATGCGCGCGATATATCGGTCTCATATCAAACGGCCGCATTGAACTTCCATTTATGACGGCGTCAGGAAATTTGCGGAACTTGGCGTCGAGATGATGTCTGCAGGAACCATAACTAACGGATCACTGATTCAGCCTAACTACGATAGCAGGTGCGTAAATCCGCAAATTTTGTCCCTGTCCGTATAACTCTGCAACCCTGTCTATGGCCTACCCCGCAACCCGTTCCACAAGTTCAGCCCGAGCTATCCTATTGTCCGCAATTATGCGGTGCACGGCCTGAACCAGTATACGCAGTCGGGAACGATCACGCCCATATATGACGTGAAGGGCAATCTGGCGAGCGCTAGTACGCCGACCTACACCTACTCGACCAAGAACGAGCTGATCCAGCGCGTCGATGGGGCGAACATGGTGCCGTTCTACCACGATCCGTTGGGCCGGCTCGATTCGATCCTCAGCCCGGCAGGCAACCAGGGGTGGCAATATGCCGACGGGCAGATCGCCAACGAGTTCGGCGACGGTGCCGGTTTCCCGATCACGCGGCGCTATGTCTTTGGGCCGGGCGTCGACGAGCCGGTGGTGTGGTATGAGGGATCGAACCTTGCCGACCGGCGCTATCTGATCGCGGACGAGCGGGGCGGCCCCTGTCGGGAGGGGGGCTGCATTCTTCCACTGGGGGCGTAAAGCTCAGACTGTCTGGTGCGGTCGAGAAGACTCGAACTTCCACGGCCTTTCGGCCACAACGACCTCAACGTTGCGCGTCTACCAGTTCCGCCACGACCGCACGTCTGAAGCTTTCAGGACCGGCTGGTCCCTGGCAGGCCGTGGCCATTAGCAAAGCGCATGGGGGGGCGCAACCGGCAAAACCGGCCTGGCGCACAAAGTTCATGCGGCATCGCGAAGCGCGACGGCCCGGGCGAACACCGCCTCGAACATGGCGGCCGAAAGGCGGCCGGTATTCTGATTGTACCGGCTGCAATGATAGCTGTCGATCAGCACGCGGCCGTCGGGCATGACATGTTCCGCCAGATGGCCGAAGCGCGCCTTGGGCAGCTTGCCGCCGAGTGTCTTGACCGCCGATTGGTGCGCGATCTGGCCGAGCGCGATGAATATCCGCGCGCGGGGGAGCGCCGCCGCCTGGCCCTCCAGAAAGCGGCGGCATGTCCGCACCTCCTCGGGCGTGGGCTTGTTCTGCGGCGGCAGACATTTGACGGCGTTGATGATGATCACGCCGGTCAGGCGCAGATCATCGTCGCGCCGGCCGTCATAGCTGCCCTCCGCCAGCCCAAATTTCAGGAGCGTCGCGAACAGCAGGTCGCCGGCATAGTCGCCGGTGAACGGCCTGCCCGTGCGGTTCGCGCCATGTTTGCCGGGGGCAAGCCCGACGATCGCAATCGGCGCGCCGGGATCGCCGAGCGCCGGCACGGGGGCGTTGTACCAGTCGGGAAACTCGGCGCGGCAGGCGTCGCGATATTCCACCAGACGCGGGCACAGCGGGCAGTCGCGCGGAGGTTCCGTGGCGGGGAGGGGGCTCAGGCCTGCGGGCGTGAGGCTATTGGCAGCAACCATCGCAGTGGGTTAGGCGCGGTGCCATGGTCAAGGCAAGCCGCAACGTCCCGGCCGCGCACCGCTATGCGATCGGCATCGGCTCCAACCGGGCGGTGGCGCGAGGCCTCGGTCCGGCGAAGCTGGTCGCGGCGGCGCTTGATGCGTTGAGCGAGGATGCGCAAATCCGGCTCGTCGCCCGGTCGGCGACCCTGTGCTCGCGCCCACTTGGCCCGAGCCTGCGCGATTATGCCAATGCGGCGGCCGTGGTGGAGAGCACTCTGCCACCAATGGCGATGCTCGGCCGGTTGCAGGCGATCGAGCGGCATTTCGGGCGGCGTCGCGCCAGGCGCTGGGGGAAGCGGACGCTCGACCTCGACATCCTGCTATGGAGCGGCGGTCGCTATTGTTCGCGCCGGCTCTATATTCCGCATCGGGAGATGGCGCGCCGCGCGTTCGTGCTGCGGCCGCTCGTCGATGTCGCGCCTGGCTGGCGGATGCCCGGCACCGGCCTGACGGTACGCCATCTGGCCGCGCGCCTGGGTCTGGCGTGCAAGGGGAGAAAGGTTGACCCTCGCGCGCCCGCCGACTAGGGACGGCAACGCCGCGCATCGGGCGGCCAACCCCCGCCGGGGCCCTTAGCTCAGTCGGTAGAGCAACTGACTTTTAATCAGTAGGTCGCTGGTTCGAACCCAGCAGGGCTCACCAACCCGTTGAACAACTGTTCTGCTAGCGACCGGACGCGAAGAACCGAAGTCAGTCTCGCGCTCTTCGCGCATTGGGGATTGTCAACGCGATCTCGCAAGCACGCGTTGATGCAGGCGACAGCTTTGCTCGACAGGCCATCTCTATCGGTGAACGACCATGGCCGTCGCGGTTCACCGCACGTCCGCTTGGTCGCCTTGTCCCGTGATCAACCGTGCGCCGCGATCGAACGTCAGATAGTTCCAGCCCCAGTTGGCGCATACGACCAGCCGGTTGCGGAATCCGATCAGGAAATAGACATGGGCGACACTCCACAGCACCCATGCAAGAAACCCGCTGATCCGCAGCTTTCCGATATCGACCACAGCGCTTTTGCGCCCGATTGTCGCCAGATTGCCGCTGTTCTGATAGCAAAAGGCCCCCGGGTCGCGCGCGCCGCAAAGCCGCGCCGCGATAACGCGCGCGGCGTGGCGTCCCTGCTGCTTGGCAGCCGGTGCGATGCCCGGAACAGGCTGATCCGCCGATCCTGCTGACACGCGCGCGGTGTCGCCGATCACATAGATGTCCGGTACATTCGGCACCGACAGATCCGGGCCCACTGCAACTCGCCCGGCGGAATCGCCATCCACCCCCAGCCATTGCGCGGCAGGAGACGCCTTGACCCCTGCTGCCCAGATGACAGTGCTGGCCTTTATCTTCTCCGGCCCGATCATCGCGCCGTCATCGTCGACTTCGCTGACACGCTCGCCCAGGCGGACCTCGACGCCCAGCCGTTCGAGCGAACGGAGCGCAGCCGCGCTCAGACTCGGGGGAAAGGCGGGGAGCAGCCGGTCGCCCGAATGGACGAGGATGATCCGGACGCAATTGCGCGTGATATAGCGAAAGTCATGATCGGCGGCGTGGCGCGTCAGCTCCGCGATCGCGCCCGCCATCTCGACGCCGGTCGGCCCGCCGCCAACCACCACGAAGGTCAGGAACTCGGCGCGTTCGGCCATGTTCTCCTGACGGTTGGTTTCGGCGCGCTCGAGTGCCAGCAGGATCGTCCGGCGTACTTTGATCGCATCGTCAATGGTCTTGATGCCCGGCGCACGATGCGCCCACTGCGCGCCGAAATAGCTGTGGGTCGCACCGGTCGCGAGGATCAGCGCGTCATAGCAGACTTGCGCGCCGCTGATCAGCAACACCTTGCGCGCGGATGTGTCGACGCCGGTCACGGTATCGAGCAACACCTGCGTGCGCGGGTGCGTCTTGACGATCGACCGGATCGGCGCGGCGATATCGGCGGGCGACAGGCCCGCTGTTGCGACCTGATAGAGCAGGGGCTGGAACAGATGGTGGTTCTGCCTGTCGATCAGCGTCACATCGACCTCATGCCGCGCAAGCTCCATGGCCGCGCTGAGGCCGCCGAAGCCTGCGCCGACGATGACCACGCGCGGTCGGGAGGACGGCCTGTCGGTCACGACCGGGCAGCCACCCTGCTGCCGAGTATGTGGTCGAGCGACAGGGCACCGCCGCCCTTCGCGACGAGGGGGAGCAGCAGGCCGGCCCAGCTCAGATGTGTCGGCCACGCATCGGGATAGACGAAAATCTGGATGACGGCAGTCATGCCCAGCAGACCGAGAGCACCGACCCGCGTGAAGAGACCGGCGAACAGCAGGGCTGCGAACAGATGCTCGGAGACGGTCGCCGCATAGGCCGCGAGATCGGACGGGATCAGCGGCAGCGCATATTCGGTTGCGAACAGGTCGAACGTGCCGTCGGTGATGGTGAACCAACCCTCGACCTTTGCGCGGCCGGACAGAAAGAAGATCGTCCCGACTCCGAAGCGGGCGACGAGCAGCAACAGCGATTCGGGCAGCAAGCGGCTGGCGAGGCCGGCCGCGTCCGAATAGAGCGAGATGAGGGCCTTCATCGGGCTATCCTCCGGAATATCATGGAAAAGGTCCCGGACAGCACCAGGCGACGCTGTGCTGTCCGGGCAGAGGAGGGCGCCGCAGCGGGGGCGGCTGCGGCGCGCCGGTCAGGCTTTCGGCGTGAGCGACCCGAAGCCCTTGGGGGTCTTGATCTTGGTGCAGGTGCCGATCTTGACGGCCTTCCACGCATTGCCCTGATAGTCCTTGACGGACGTACCGGCGCAGCTCGTGCCCGGCCCGGCGGCGCAGTCATTCTTCCCGGCGAGCGAAACGCCGTAGCACTTTTCGGTCTTGGGCGCGTCGGCGGCAGCGGCGGCCGTGCTGAGGGTCAGGGCGAGCGCGGCGGCTGCCGCAGCGTGGGTGAAGTTCATGAGAATGCTCCTGTCATCTGAATGGGTTTGCATGTCTCGGGGCAGGTTGGCCCCGTTGACGAGGAGCATTTCGGCAGCGTGTCCATTGCGGTTACGGAATTTATTTTTGCGGTTCTCGCGACTGAAAGTGTAACCGCTTGGCGATCGCAAACGAAGCGCGGGCGGGGGCGTGAATGCGAGCTAGTGAAACACAGTTGAAGGCATGGATGATCGGCGGGCTGGACGGCGATGGCGCATGCCAGGCGCGCCTGCTGCGCGCGCTCGTGCCCATATTGGAAGCTTTTTACCGGCGGCGCATGCAGGACCGCGAAGGCGACATCGACGACCTCATTCAGGAGACGCTGATCGCGGTCCACACGCGTCGCGCAACCTATGATCGTGACCGGTTGTTCAGCGGCTGGCTGTTCGCCATCGCCCGCTACAAGATGATCGACCATTTCCGCAAGGCGGGCCGCACCTGCACGATGGAGGGCCTCGAAGACATACTGGTCGCCGAAGGATTCGAGGATTCGAGCGGCGCGCGCATGGATATCGACCGGCTGCTCGACGAACTGCCAGCCAAGCAGGCGGAGGCTATTCGCGCAACCCGGCTCGAAGGCCTGAGTGTAACCGAGGCGGCGGCGCGTGCGAACATCGGAGAGTCCGACGTGAAAATATCGGTGCATAGGGGCCTGAAGGCGCTGGCGTCGCGTATCAGAGGTGAGATTTAGTGAACACAGACCAGCTCATCGAGGCTCTGTCCAGGGATGTTTCCCCCGTGTCGCCTCATGCGGTCGGGCACCGGCTCGCCGCGGGCATCGGTTTGGGCGCGCTGGGTACCGTCGTGCTGATCGGCTTGTGGCTCGGTTTCAATCCGCAGCTCGATGTCGCCATGAGCCATTATTCGTTCTGGATGAAGTGGAGCTACACGCTGTCGCTGGCCATCTGCGCGGTGGTGGCGACAACGCGGCTCGCGCGCCCCGACGGCGCCAAGCTCCGCTGGCTGTGGGTGATGGCGCTTCCGGTGGGCTTGCTCGCTGTCATCGGCGCTTTGGAAATGCGCCGGGTGCCGCCCGCAGAGTGGCTGGCGATGTGGCTGGGCGAGACCTGGAGCGAGTGTCCGGCCACCGTCTTCATGCTGTCGCTGCCGATCTTTGCGGGCCTGCTGTGGTCCTTCCGTCGCATGGCACCGACGCGTCTGCGCGCGGCCGGCGCGACCGCCGGGCTGACCTCGGGCGCATGGGCGGCGACGCTCTACTGCCTGCATTGCCCCGAGGTATCGGCGATTTTCGTGCTCACCTGGTATACATTGGGGATCGGCCTGGCGGCACTTGTGGGCGCGCTGCTGGGACCTCGTCTCATGCGCTGGTGATTTTTGCGACGCGCCGTACCGGCGATGTAACCGTCCAACGCGATATTGCGAATTGCAGAGGCCGTACACGGCTCATGCAATTCGGGAGAAATATGATGAACACACTCAATTCCGGCGTCAGCTTCGCCGCAACCGCCGCCATCATCGCAGTGGCCGCCGCCGCGACCGCGACGCCCGTCATGGCCCAAAGCGGCACCCAGCAGGTCCATTGCTATGGCATCAACACCTGCAAGGGCACGTCGGACTGCAAGTCGTTCAACCATGAATGCAAGGGTCAGAACGAATGCAAGGGCCAGGGTTTCAAGGCCCTGACGGCGAAGGAATGCACGGCAGCGGGCGGCAGCACCACCGAACCGAAGTAAGGTCCAGATGTGCCGTCACGCGCTATCGGGTGACGGCACACGCATTCCGGAGCACGCGAATGGACATGCCGCGATTTGAGGGATTTGGACTCGGTTTGCGCAAGCCGCACTATGCCGAGTTCCTGGAAGGACATGTTCCCGTCGATTTCGTCGAGGTGATTTCCGAAAACTTCATGATCGACGGCGGCCGTCCGCTGAACATCCTTCACCAGGTCCGCGAAAAGCATCCGGTCGCGCTTCACGGCGTCTCGATGTCGGTCGGATCGGCGCACGGGCTGGACAAAGCCTATCTCAAACGGCTGCGCGCGCTTGTGGACGATATCGACCCGCTCTTCGTGTCCGACCATCTCAGCTGGTCCAGAACGCCGGGCTTCAACTCGCACGATCTGTTACCGATTCCCTATACGCAGGAGGCGCTCGACGTCGTCTGCACGAATATCGCCGATGCGCAGGACGCGCTGGGACGGGCGATGCTGATCGAAAACCCGTCCAGCTACCTGACCTTCGCGGAATCGGAGATGACCGAATGGGACTTTCTCCGCACCGTCAGCGACCGGACCGGCTGCGGGCTGCTGCTCGACGTCAACAACATCCATGTCAGCGCCGTGAACCACGGATTTGATCCGATTGCCTATGTGGCGGGCCTGCCGGTGGACCGGGTTCGCCAGATCCATCTCGCCGGACACAGCCAGGGCGAAACGCTGTTGATCGACACGCACGATCAGCCCGTACCGGCATCGGTCTGGTCCCTGTACGACCATGTCATGGAGCGGGTCGGCCCGGTCGCGGTCATGATCGAGCGCGACGACAATATCCCGCCCCTGGCGGACCTTCTTGCGGAACTTGAGACCGCACGAACATCCGCTCTCCGGAGCATCGCGGCATGAGCCTTCACACGCTTCAGCAGAATTTTCAGGCGTGGCTCACTGTTGGAGAGGATCAGCACGCCGCCCGGTTTCCTGCCGAGGCCTATCCAGGCCTGCTTGTCTACCAGAACAACTATCGCGCATCGCTGATGGCCTGTCTGGAGGACAGCTTTGCGCGCACCGCAGCCTATATGGGCACGGACGCCTTCCGGGCGGTCGCAGCGCGGCATATCGACGAATGCCCGCCGAACAGCTGGTCGCTCGATCATTATACGGCGTTTTTTCCGCCCGCTCTCGCAACGGCATGTCCGCATGAACCGGAAGTGGCTGAACTGGCCGCGCTCGAACTGGCGTTGACCGACGCTTTCGTCGGACTGGATTGTGAGGTGCTCGACGCCACGGAACTGCCGCATATCGACTGGGACCGGGCCATTGTGCGCTGGGTACCGACCGCCCGGCTCTTGCACTTCGAGACGAACGCAGCCGATATCTGGTCAGCATTGTCCAAGGATCAGCGCACGTCGGCGGTCGCTGAGACCCGGCCGACGCCGGTCCTTGTGTGGCGTCATCAGGAGACATCCTGCTTCCGCACGCTCGACGCGCTTGAAGCCGAGTTCGCTGCCCTCTTGTGTGAGGGCATCGGCTTTGCGGACCTTTGCGCCCGGCTGGTGACCAGGCTCGGTCAGCAGGACGGTATCCAGACGGCCGGTTCGTGGCTCGGCCGCTGGGTGGCGGACGGGTTGGTCGCCAGGTCGGCATCGCGTCCATGAAGGCTGGACCCTTTCGGCGGTAACGCAAGGCGCTTCCGCCTCAACCGATCAGGCCTTGGGAGATTCAGGAATGCGAGCGTCTTCACGCGAACGCATTTTGGCGAGTGTCGTTCGGTCAGTGGGCCGGATTTTAGTCAACTGCCTCCAAAGACTTCGGCCGTTCCCAGTGCCACCCGCGCAGTCCTGCCAGCCAGGGCCTTCATGTCCGCATCGCCTCCACGAACGCCCGGAACGCTGCTGTCGGTTGCCGTCTGCTCGGGTAATAGAGATGGTTCGGAGGTAGCACCGGTGCCCATCCGGCCAGAACGTCGATCACGTCTCCCGCGATCAGCGAGGCCTCGACCTGCGAGCGCAGGAGACATGCGATGCCCAGCCCGGCGAGGACGGCGTCGCGCATGATATCGACGTCGTTGGTGGTGAATGAACCGGGCACCGACCGCGCAAAACGCTCACCGTTCCGCTCGAACTCCCATCGGTGCAGGGCGCCCGACGATGTGTGTCGATAGGAGATGCAGCGATGGCTGCCCAGGTCGTCCGGTGTCTCGGGCAGGCCATGCGCGAGGAGATAGGACGGCGCGGCAACGAAGATCAGCGGCATGGGATCGCTGATCCGCAGCGCGATCATGTCGCGCTGAAGCGCGCCTTCGTGCCGAATGCCGCAGTCGAAACGCTCAGCGACGATATCGACAAGGCCGTCGTCGATCACGAGTTCGACTTCGACGTCGGGGGCACTCTCCATCAGGCGCGGCAGGCGCGGCAAAACGACGTGAACGGCCGCCGGGCGATGGGCGTTTACGCGGATGCGCCCCGCCGGACGGTCACGTCCTATGTCGAGCACCGCCAGCGCCTCCTCGACGGACGCAAGCGCGGGACGCAGGCTACGAAGAAGCTCCTGGCCGGCATCTGTAGGTGACAGCGAACGTGTCGTGCGGTCGATCAGTCGGACACCGACTTTCGCTTCCAGGGCACGCATCGCATGACTGAGCGCAGAGGGCGATCGGCCCAGGCGTGCCGCCGCCTTTGCAAAGCTGCCGGTCTCGACAATTTCGGCGAACACCGCGAGCCCAGCCCAGAGATCCCTGTCCATTCCTGAATTCCGTTCAGCACGCCATGCGCCGGTTGCCATCTAATATCGCGGAGCGCCGATAGCCAATTGGGTCTGGTACCGAATGAAAGGATGAACGCATGAACCTCCAAACCTATCGGCCGCTGGGCCATTCGGGCTTGCTCGTCAGTCCGCTGGCGCTGGGCACCATGACCTTCGGCACGCCCCGCTGGGGGCTGAACGAAGCCGGCAGCCGCGCGGTACTCGATCGCTATGTCGAACTCGGCGGGAATTTCATCGACACCGCCGACGTCTATGCCGGCGGTCGATCGGAAGAGATTGTCGGAGCCTTTGTCGCCGAAAAGGGGCTGCGTGAGCAGATCGTGCTCGCAACCAAGTCCGGGTTCTCGACAGGCACGGGCCTTCTCGCAGGGGGAAACGGCGCACGGCATGTGAACGCCGCAGTGAACAGGTCGCTGAAGCGGCTCAGGACCGACTTCATCGACCTCTACTGGATTCACATCTGGGACGGCATCACTCCGGCCGAAGAACTTCTGCAGACAATGACCGGGCTCGTCCGCTCGGGGAAGATACGCTATTGGGGGATGTCCAACACCCCGGCGTGGTATGTCGCCCAGCTTGCCGCACTGGCTGCGGCGCGCGGGCTGCCCGCTCCGGTCGGCCTTCAATACTTCTACTCGCTCGTCGACCGCACCGTCGAGAATGAGCATATTCCCCTGGGGAAGGCCTTCGGCATGGGTCTCGTGCCGTGGAGCCCGCTCGCCTACGGCCTGCTAACCGGCAAGTACGACCGTGCGACTGTCGAGGCAGCCGGAACGCGTCAGAGCGGCGTTCCCAATGTCGGCGGCAGCGAGACCGATCAGCGCCCTGAGGGCGACAAGCGGCTGGATGGCGACAACCCGTTCGGCGACATGCTGTTTTCCGACCGCAACTGGCGCATCGTTGACGAACTCAAGCGCGTTGCCTCCGAGGCGGGAGAAACACCCGCCCGCGTCGCGCTGGCCTGGGTCATCGGACGCCCGGGAGTCGCCTCGACACTGATGGGCGTCAGTCGTCCCGAACAGGTTACGGACAATGTCACCGCTCTCGAACTGGCGTTATCCCCCGACCATCTCGCAGCGCTGGATGCGGCGAGCGGGGGTGACGAAAAGATGCTGTACGGGCTCTCGCGTCCGCCGGCGCGCAACCATGTGATATTCGGGGGGGCGGACGTCAGGAGTCCCGACTGACCGGCGCGATTCGGAAAGCGGTTTGATCGGCGGGCAGATCCCGGGTGATTTGCTGTGCGCCGGTGTGGAGTGCGGTGAAGTGAATGTCAGGGATTGACGATTTGGGGCACGTGATCATCACTGCGTTTCAACACAGCGTCGAGGCAGGAAGATGATGCGGCTCAACGATCAGGAACGCGCCGACGCACTCGCCGCCCTGCCGGGCTGGGCGCATGCGGCGGAGCGCGACGCGCTGATCCGGACATTCGCGTTCGGGGACTTCGTCACGGCTTTCGCCTTCATGACGGCGGTCGCGATCGAGGCGGAAAAGGCGGATCATCATCCCGAATGGTCCAATGTCTATGGCCGGGTGTCCATCCTGCTGACGACGCATGATGCGAAGGGATTGACGCGGCGTGACGTGACGCTGGCCGGAACGATATCGGTTCTCGCGGAGCGGTTCGGCTGAGCGGTTCGCCGTGCGGCACGAACATTTTCATGCTTTTCGAACTATCGATTGACCCTGCGGCCGTGCCCGCACTATGCCGGTTTGTATCGAAAGGTGCTGCATGGACGATCTCACCACGGAGCTTTGGGCGGTCGATGCGCTGGGAGCCTTGGCCCACGAAACGCGCTTGTCGGTGTTCCGCGTGTTGGTGAAGGCGGGGCCTGCAGGGATGATTGCCGGGGCGATCGCGGAGTATCAGCGTGTGCCGCCATCCACCATGTCGCATCATCTGGCGACGCTGGAACGTGCCGGACTGGTCACGTCGGAGCGGGAAAGCCGCGTGATCCGATACCGGGCCGACTATGCGGGCATGCGGCGGCTGCTGGCCTTTCTGATGCAGGACTGTTGTGGAGGGGTGCCGGAGATGTGCGGCGACCTGCTCGCCGAAATCGCCTGCAGCGCTCCGTGACCCGTTCTCCCGACGCCCGAGGATTCCGAGAATGACCGCACAGCCCGGCCGCGAACGCCTGTCGTTCCTCGATCGCTATCTGACCTTGTGGATATTCCTGGCCATGGCGATCGGCGTCGGGCTCGGCTCGATGTTCGAAGGCTTGCCGCAAGCCATCGACAGCCTGTCCTGGGGCACCACCAACATCCCCATCGCGATCGGCCTGATCCTGATGATGTATCCGCCGCTCGCCCGCGTGCGGTATGAGGAGCTGCCGCGCGTGTTCGCGGACAAGCGGGTGCTGGCGATCTCGCTGATCCAGAACTGGATCATCGGCCCGGTGCTGATGTTCGCGCTCGCCGTGATCTTCCTGTCCGACGAGCCCGAATATATGACCGGCCTGATCCTGATCGGTCTGGCCCGCTGCATTGCAATGGTGATCGTCTGGAACCAGCTTGCCAAGGGCGACAACCAATATGTCGCGGCATTGGTCGCGTTCAACTCGATCTTCCAGATCCTGTTCTTCAGCGTCTATGCGTGGTTCTTCCTCGCCTTCTTGCCGCCGCTGTTCGGGCTGGAGGGCAGTGTGATCGACGTCAGCTTCGGGACCATCGCCGAAGCGGTGCTGATCTATCTCGGCATCCCGTTCCTGGCCGGTTTCCTGACGCGCAGGCTGCTGGTGACGGCGAGGGGCAATGACTGGTACGAAAAGCGCTTCCTGCCACGGATCGGGCCGGTGACTTTGTTCGCCTTGCTGTTCACCATCGTCGCCATGTTCAGCCTCAAGGGCGGGGACATTGTGACGCTGCCGGGCGACACCATCCGCATTGCGATACCGCTGACGATCTATTTCGTCGTCCAGTTCACCATCAGCTTCTTCATGGGCAAGCTGATCGCGAGCGACTATCCGCGCACGACGGCCGTGGCCTTCACGGCGGCCGGAAATAATTTCGAGCTGGCAATTGCCGTCGCCATCGCCGCTTTCGGCCTGGCATCGCCGGTCGCCTTCGCTGCGGTGATCGGGCCGCTGGTGGAGGTGCCCGTGCTGATCCTGCTGGTCAATGTCGCGTTCTGGTTCGGGCGGCGGTGGTTTCCCGATACGGTTCCGGCAGAAGCGCGGCGGTGACGCCGCCGACGCTGCCATGCTGATCCGGGAAACTGGTGGTGGACGCAGTCCGGGGCGAACGAGTCTCGCCGCCAGATTCCCTGTTATTGAGGCAATAACAGGGAATCTTCTGTTTTACGGATCGCCGAGAACGTGGTCCTGATCCTGCAAGGCCGCACGAAAGCTGGGTTCCGGATCTCAAATCCCTGCGCACGGAACAGGGAATTCATTCCCGCCGATCAGGGAAGATCACGGGGCTCTAACAGGGAATGGCGGGCGAGCGAGCAGCGAATCGGGCGCGGTCAGGCGTTCCCGCTGCAATGCATTGGCCCTGCCATCTAACTAAAGGCCAAGATCGGACAACCCGGGATGGTCATCAGGCCTACGGCCAAGCGGCCAGCGGAACAGGCGCTGCTCTTCCTTGATCGGCATCTCGTTGATGCTGGCGAAACGGCGGTGCATCAGGCCATCCTCCACGAATTCCCAATTCTCGTTTCCATAGGCTCGGAACCAGTTGCCGCTGTCGTCATGGTATTCATAGGCATAGCGCACCGCGATGCGGTTTGCCGTGAACGCCCACAATTCCTTGATCAAACGGTAGTCAAGCTCTTTGGCCCATTTGCGCTCCAGAAACGCCTGAGCTTCGGCCCGCCCGCGAGGGAACTCGGTGCGATTCCGCCAGAGCGTGCCCTCGGTATAGGCGAGTGCGACCTTGGCGGCATCGCGGCTGTTCCAGCAATCTTCGGCAAGGCGCACCTTCTCGCGCGCGGACTTTTCGGTGAATGGCGGCAGCGGCGGACGTGACATCATTGGCTCCTTTTTTTAGAAATCGAGGAAAGGGGACCGGGCGAGGCAGTAGGGGACAAAATACCCCGCCCGGTCGATCACACTCTCGCCAGGAGGGCGGAGTGGCGGGTATCAGGTATGGGTGTCTGGAGACGTGATTACACTCGAGGTATAAAAGAGGCCTGACGGACTGGAATGCTGATCACGGAAAAGAAACTATTTCGCTGAGCGGAATGTCGCGATCTGCTGTTCCAGCGCGACGACTTTCTGTTCGGTTCATCACCATCGATGTTCGTCCACCCCAGAACATCGGTAAATCCGGCTGCTTCGAGGGACTCAAAGTCGTCGGCAAGCAGGAGGAGTACTTTCTTCGTCATGGGCTATAATCCCTTGGGGCGGTCAAAGATCGAGGATCAACCTGTCGCCGCCGCCCGCCGAAGGATCGGCAGGAACCGCGCAGCAAATCAGCGCCTGATCGGCATCGACCTTGGCTGAGGGGCGCGTCGCATAGGTCACCTTGCCGGCGAGCACCTTGACGGCGCAGGTGCCGCAAGAACCGCCGCGGCAGCTATATTCCGGTGTGAGGCCGCGAGCTTCAGCGAGATCGAGCAGGGTCCCGGCAGCGGCATCCCAGCGTGCTTCCTTGCCCGATTTGGCAAAGGCGACCGGCACCGGCTCCTGGGCAATGGGGGGCAGGACGTCGGCCGTTTCGGGGGTACGACGTTTGAGCGACGCCGGGCCGAACGCTTCTGCGTGAATCCGCGCATCGGGGACGTCAAGGTCGCTGAGCTGGTCGTACAGCCCCTGCATGAAGGGCGGCGGGCCGCACATGTAGAAATCATAGGCGTCGAAGGGCAAAACCTGACGGAAGAGACTGGCGTCGATCCGCCCTTCGGCATCATAGTCGATGCCGGGCCGCGCGCCTTCGCCGGAGGCAAGCAGCCGGATCACGCGCACCGCGCCGCCCGCTTGCTGCGCCAGTTCGGCGATTTCCCGGTCAAAAGCCCGCTCTGCCAGCGTCCGTGCCGCGACGAACAGATACGTCGGTCTCACGCGGCGCTTGCGCAACCCTTCGAAGACGATGCTGCGGAGCATCGCCAGCATCGGCGTGATCCCGACACCCGCGGCAAGCAGGACGGCCGGGCGCGCTTCGAGCGGGTCAATGGTAAACCCGCCTGCGGGTGCGCGCGCCTTGATCCTGTCGCCGACCGCGAGATCGTCGTGCAGGTGGTGCGAGACAAGCCCCTGGCGCTTAACGCTGATCCGGTAATATCCGTCAGACGGCGCGGTCGAGAGCGTGTAGGTTCGCAGCACCGGTTCGGTGGCGGCACGCGGTCGCACCCGGATCGGCAGATGCTGACCGGCTTCGTGCGTAATGATCCCCCTGCCGTCGGCGGGTTCGAGGTGGAACGAGCGGATGACGCTGCTTTCATCGACGATCCGGGCAATCCGGAACGGACGCCAGTTGTTCCGCAGCTGTTCAGCCGCGATTCGATCTGCGGCCTGCTCCCAATCGCCCGTCATCAGGCTGTTGGGTGACCAGCCATCGGCTCGGAGTGCGAAGCGCAGGGGCAAAGCCGCCGGGCGCAGCACGACTTTGCGCGGTCGGAACGCCCACAACCGCTCGGCCCCCTGAAACGCGGCAATCTCGTCGGAGTCGAGCAAGAGTTCTGCATCTCCGGTCAGATGCAGCATGTCGCCGGTTGCGAAGTCGGGGAAGACCAGTCCCGCCCTGGGGTTGAGCAGCAAATTGCCGAGCGTGTTGAAATGGAGATTGCCTGCAAAGTCGGGAATGGTCAGCGACCCGTCGGCATTGATCCGCACAAAGCCGGCCTTGCCGCCACGGTGCGAAGCATCGACATGCCGCCCCTCAGCGTCGTCGACATAGGACGACACAAAGAACGTATCGGCGGCGCTGATGATCGCCCGCGCATGCGGGTTATTCATGTCCACCGTTTGTGGAGCGGGAACACCGGCAAAATCATCGGGCTCGCGCATGAAGGTGAAGTCGCGCAGCTGGATATATTGCGGGCAATTGCCGAAGGCGTGCTCGACCGCGATTTCGAAGCCCTGGTCGGTCAGATTCTGCACACTGCCGTTCATCCGGTTGCGCCGGCGAGTGTGGAGTTCGATGCCGAGCAACCCAACGGCAGCGCCATTAGCCAATGATGCCATCGCCGGGTCCTGCGGAGCGGGATGCGCCCCGAAGGCAAGGTGCTTCGGGTCCGGGCTCGTCATGAAGCCGGGCTTGCCCGAGAGAAGCGTGACCCAGGTATCGCCCGATGAATCGACCGAGCCAAGCACGATGAAGGGGAGCTGGCGATAGAAGTCACGGTGCTGGTCCGGCATGAAGTCGCGGATCACCCGGCGGCCGAAGGCTTCCATGCGTTCGGCCACGCCGACCGTCCTTTGCAGCGCGACTTCGCCTTCATGAAACGGCGATGGCGGTTCTGGCACTTGCTGCGTCATTGCTTGCTCCCCCTTTTCAAAATCCTCGGGGCCGCCAAGCGGCAGCCCCGAGGCACGTCGATCAGGCGTTGAGGCCCACGGCGTTCTTGGCGAATTCGACGAAGCCAGGCAGCGCTTCGATCCGGGCAAGCCAGCCATTGACGTCAGTGTAGCCCGACAGGTCGACATTGCCCTCGGGCGCGCTGGCAATATAGCTGTAGAGCGCAAGGTCGGCGATCGTCGGACGATCAGCGGCAATCCAGTCCCGGCCTTCAAGTTCGGCGTCGATCAGTTTGAGGATCGCATGGGCGCGGGCGATCACTTCTTCAGGATTGAACCCGGCGTTGAAGAGGGTGATCAGGCGGGCAGCGCCAGGGCCGAAGGCGATGTGGCCGGCGGCAACCGACAACCAGCGCTGGACCTTGGCGGCACCGAGCGCGTCTTCCGGCAGCCAATCAGTGCGACCGAACTTCTTGGCTGCATAGACCATGATCGCGTTGGAATCGGCGATGAACTGGCCATCATCTTCAAGCAGCGGCACTTGGCCGAAGCGGTCCTTGGCCAGATATTCCGGGGCCTTGTGCTCGGCCTTCGTCAGATCGACAGTGACGATTTCGACGTCTGCGCCGATCAGCGAAAGGAACAGCCGCGCACGGTGGGCGTGGCCGGAAATGGGGTGAAAATAGAGCTTCATGATCGTGTCCTTTGGCAAAAGCTGGTGCCGGAAGGGGTGTCCGGCGAACCACCAATTGCGCCAGCCAGTGCGCGATCAGAACCGTTGAACGGTGCAAGGCACTATTCCGAAAAATGCATTTATCAGCTACGCCAACACCGATTTCACGTTGGGGGCGTAAATTATGTCGCGGTTTCATGCGATGCAGGTGTTCGTCAAAGTCGCCGAAACCAGCGGCTTTGCCGAGGCGGCACGCCAGCTGAACATGAGCCCGCCTGCGGTCACACGGGCCGTGGCATCGCTCGAAGACCAGATCGGCGCACGGCTGTTCACCCGGACGACCCGAACGGTCAAGTTGACGGAAGCGGGTACGCGCTATTTCGACGATTGCCGGCGCATACTTGCCGATGTTGCGGAAGCAGAGGCTGCCGCGGGCGGCTCCTATGCCACGCCCACAGGCGTTCTAACCGTGACCGCCTCTGCGCTCTTCGGTCAGGACTACATCACGCCCATTCTTGCCGAATATCTCGATCAGAATCCCGAGGTGAATGTGCGGGCGCTGTTTGTCGATCGGATAACCAACATGGTGGATGAAGGGATCGATGTGGGCATCCGCATCGGCGACCTTCCTGATTCAAGTTTCAGCGCTATCCGTGTCGGCGCGGTTCGCCGGGTGGTATGCGGCGCGCCGAGCTATTTTGAGAGATACGGGGTCCCTACGCATCCATCAGAACTGGCAAATCACAAGATCATCGTCAGCACCACCTCATGGGCCTCTCTCGATTGGCGCTTCGGCGGGGCGCAGAGGCCGACGGTAAGGATTGCCCCACGCCTCTCGTTCAACGCCTATGGTGCGGTGATGAACGCGACTATTTTGGGCTGGGGCCTGTCCCGCCCGCTGTCCTATCAAATTGCCCAGCCGTTGATTAACGGAGATCTGCAAACGATCCTGTCCGAATTCGAAGAGGATCCCATGCCGATCCATGTCGTGCATCCCGAGGGGCGCCGGGCGTCGGCCAAGGTCCGCGCCTTTGTCGATCTGGCGGTGGATCGATTGCGGGCGAACCGCTCGATCAACTAAAATATTCCATTTATCAGAACAATCTCTTTCATTTTTATCTGATTATCGTCGCGCCACAGCGCACCTATCTCCAGCCCACCCCGATTCCGGGAGCCAACTGGAGAAGCACCATGAAGTCCCCCTCATCACATCCGGCTGCGAGCGGGGCGAGACCGCCGACAGCATTTTCGAAAGGCAGCCCATCGCTGGCAAAGTCTCGCGCGATGCGCTCGTACTCGCTGGTTAGGGGAACAGCCATGTCCCGGATTACCCTTGCCATCCGTCACGCTTCGCAAGCGGAACTGCTTCTCCGCTGGCAGGTGCATGTCAACGCTGCCTTTGCGGGAGGATCCCTGATCGCCGCGCTGCTCAATCTTGGCGCGCTGGTCGCCCTCTCGATCGCGCGGTCCGGGTTGCCGCAACGTGCCACCGATCGCCGCAAGGCCGAATGTCATGCCTGAATCCCTTCATGCCCGCGTAACCGCGCAGCTCAAGCTGGCGCTTCTCGGCGATTGCGGCTGCAGCAAGACGCTGAGCAGGCTTGAGCGCGAAGCCCGATCATCGGGTCTGACCGGCGCGGAGATCGATGCCGCGCTCGGCGGGCGCAGCTTCGAGGCAAGAACGGCCGCCGTCGTCTCCTATGCCTGTGCCTTGAAGGCGGGTGACGCTGATCTGCTTGAACAGGCCTGGACGCGCGCACGCCAATTGGGCGTTACCGACGACGAACTGAGCGCTATTGCCCGGGAGGCGAAGCAGATTCTGGCTTCGAACAAGCGGTGATCCGCATCCTTGCCATCCTGTTCCGAATGAGCCGGGCCCGGTCTGGCTGGGACGATGTATCATGGCGCGAACACTGCCCCCATGAGCGGCCGGGCAATGACGCACTCGGCGAGCTTCTGCGCGGCACAGGCGAAAGTGAAGTGGCACCTGAAACTCTCCTGTGCATCCTCTAGCGCGTAGAGTCATTGTTCTGCGCACCAGAGGCGGGCGCATATGAGATTGATAGCGGCGAGGAAGTTGGCTGGGTCTTTGTCGTAGCGGGTGGCGATGCCCCGGAACTGTTTGATGCGATCAAAGAAGCGGTCGACGAGGTTGCGCTGTTTGTAGAGCCAAGGCGAGAATGCGAAGCGCTGCCTGCGGTTGGGTCGATTGGGGATGTTGGCCCAGATGTTCCTTGCCGCAGCGTCCTAGCGGATGGCGTTGCTGTCATATCCCTTGTCGCCCAGCAGGGTTGCGCCTTGGGAAAGGATCTCGATCAGTGCTTCGGCCTCGCAGGCGTCATGGACCTGCCCGCCTGTGAGGCTCAGGCTGACAGGGCGTCCGTGAGCATCGACAAGAGCGTGGAGTTTGCTGGTGAGACCGCCCCGGGAACGTCCCATGCCACGATCGCAGCTTCCCCTTTTTTGCCCGTCGCACCGTTCTGGTGGACGCGCATGCAGGTGGAATCGATCATCATCAGTTCGCCATCATATCGCGCTGAAACCGCTGCCAGCAGCCGGTCCCACACCCCGGCTTTGCGCCAGCGGACAAACCGATTGTAGCAGGTTGTCGAAGGTCCATAGCGGTCAGGAACTTCGGCCCATGTCGCGCCCGAACGAAAGCGCCAAATGATCCCGTTGAGAACCCGCCGATCATCCACCCGCGCCACGCCGCGCGGCTTGTTGGGCAGCAAGGGCTCGATGATCGCCCATTCCCGATCTGTCAGCTCATACCGTCGCCGTGTCATCAAACCCTCCAAGTCTGGAGGCATCTGGATCACCCAAAACGCCAATCCTCAAGGCATTTTATGAGTTTACGGCCTAGCATGATCTGCTCCCTCGATCTTTAATCCCAGTTGTCAAATCTGGTCGCTATTCAGGAGCCGAGACCCGCTCAAGCCCCTAATTGCAGCTTGTCAGCCCATTCCGGGAAGTCGATCAGCGGGTTGCGGTTGCCCTGCAACACGAAGATGGCGGCGTTGCGATGCAGCTCCCATGCGTCAGGGGCGGATTGGTGATGCCAGCGCAGGAGCGTTTCGAGCCGCTTGCCGGAATAGCGCGCGCCAACGACACCCGGATAACGCAGCATGAAATACAGCGTTGCCCGCGCGACCGCACCCTTGCCGCCCTTTGGCTCGAATGTTTCGTCCTCGACGCGCCCGCAATCTTGCATGGTACGCTCCAGTTCATGCTGGACCAGCGGGAAGTTCGAGCGGAAGCTGTTGCAGCGCGGCTCGCAGGAAAACAGATGATGGACATCGCCGCGCATCGGTTCCTGCTTGGTATACCAGCTCTGCGGGACAACATGCTCGCAATTATACTGGAATTGCGCTTCCAGCATCGCTTCGAGCTGTGTAGATTCGAGTAGATCGCGCTCTTTCAGCGCCGAACGCGCCTCGGCCCGCAGCCGGTCGACCTCGGTATCCGCCTGGACGAAGAACTCGGGGTCCGCCTCAAAACCGGAATAGATGCTCTGCACCTTGCCGTTGGGCCGGACATCGACCCACGGATAGACATGCTTCGAGGGCTCATAGCTCAGACGTTTCGTGTGGGTCTGCTCCAGCAAAGCGCTGAGCGCCTGCGTAAAGCTCGCCGAAGCGGGGTTGAGCCCTTGCCAATAGGCCTCTCGCGCAGCCCGGTCGGCTGCCTCATCGTAATAGACGCTGCGATCCCCCAGCCGCCGCAGCGCATCTTCGGGGGTGGCCGCGCCATTGCCCCGGCGTGGCCGGTTGCCGACACCGCGCGTCAAGCGGCGAACCTCATCCTCTGACAATATCACCGGATCGGCCTTGGGGGCGACCGGCCCGGTGCCCGTCGCGGCAAGGCGCATCAGGATCGGGCGATGGTCGGAAACATCGAGGAAGCGCTCGATGCTGCGATCAAGGGCGACGATGACAAAATCGTCCTCACTCGGCACCAGATTGCGCGACACGAAGATGTGATCGATCAGCGACTTGTAAGGGGCCTTGACGTAGGTGATCTGCTCATCGGCGGCGTCGGTCGCGGTCAGAGGCTGCAAGCCTGCCTCAATCAGGGCATTGAGATCGCCGGACTCCAGACTGGCGTTGCAGTCGCCGCCGATGATCCAGTCGCCATCAAAGCCCTTGTCCTTGGCGAGTTCGGCCACCGCTTCGGCCAGAAGCCGCGAGGCCATCTGCCGCCGGACATTGCCTTCGCCCATCGCTTTCAAATGCACCGGCACCAGATTGAATTCCGCCGCGCTGCCGTTCAGCTTGGTTTTGACCTCATAGAGCGCGGGGTAGCGGTCGAAGACCTTGCCATGCACCGCTTCCAGGCCGAGTTCGCCGAACGAGCGGCTGTCTACATTGAACCAGCGCTGGACCTTTTCCGGCCAATCCTTTTTGGCGACATCAACGGTCTTCTTGTTCCACATCACGGTCGTGATCTGGCGCTCGGACGGCGCATCCTGGCTGGCCAGAACACCCCATTTCTGGCCATATTTGTCGGCAAGCTGCTTGGCCAGTTCCTTGGTGGCTTCCTCGCTCGATTCGACCAGTACCCAGACGTCGAGATTCATTTCAACGACAATGCGGGCGACTTTGTCGAGCTTGTCCTGCCAGCGTTTGTTGAACCATTCGATATTCCAGAAGCCGATATCGATATCCTGATCCTCGCCGGAATAGGCATCGGCGACGCGCTCCATGCCACCGGCATTCGCGGACACCGAGCGCCCGAGGCCGCCGAAAAACCCCATCAGCTCATCGGTGCCCCGAAACAGGCGGATCAACTGGCGCGCGCTGGCATCGCCATGCTGGGCGTCCTGCTCAATAGCGGTGGCAATCGCCGAGAATTTGATGCCCTCGTTGGTATCCTGGTTGGTCGCCTGATCCGTCGAGGCCGCATGGTGGATCGCCACCAGTTCCCAGGCATCGTTGTGAACCGGCGCCCCGGAACTGCCCGCCTCGGTATCCGAGCGGTATTGCACGACCCGCGCGTCCTGCCAGGTCACGGTATTATCGCGCAGGGCGACCTCCTTGAGGCGGCCATTGGGATGTTGGATGATATTCAGCTTGTCGTCCTGCGCCACCGCGAAGGACTGGCGCAGCAGCGGGATATTGCCAAATGTCGCGCCCGGTTCCCCATCGACCGCGACAAAGGTCACGTCCAGCCCGCCCGCGTTCGGACCGGTGACGACGGTGCTGGTCCAGAACAGCAGATCGGGGCGGAGCCGGAAGGTTGCCACCGGGCGAACCCGGCCATCCGGCAGGGCCGCGAAATCGAACAGCGCACGGCTGCGTTCCGCCACATCGGCGCTGTTGATGACATGATGGTTGGTGCACAGAATGCCCGGTGCAACGAGAAACCCCGTGCCGGACCATGATCCGGTGCGGCCCTTATAGTCCACGCCTGCGGCATCGATCTTGCAGACCGCCCGCGCACGGGCGCTGCCCTCTTCAAGCCAGAAGGCCGGGATCAGGTCATTATTGCCGACGAGCTGCTCAAGCCGGGCCTCGACCTTCTCGAACATCGTGCTGGCCGAAGGCGGCAGCTCGTCGAAGCGCGCTTCGCGGCTGGCCCGGCATTTCTCGACCTCGCCGGGCTCGATTGCCAGCCCCTTGATGCCCCAATTGGTTTCGAGGGCTGGAGGCGTTCCTTGTGCATCCGGTGCGGGACCGGCCATGGCTTGATCGAATGAGCGATTCTCCGGATCGATTTCCTTGGTCATGTCATCCCTCTCGATTGCAGCCGCCTAACGAATACTCACCAACAGCGAATCCTTTCGTGAAGTATGCCCCGAATATTCGTCATATCCGTGACATAACAGCTTCTGATCTTCGCCGATGAAAAGTGGTAGTTTTCGGCAACGCAGCATAGAAGGGCCTGTTCCTCGCTCTTCCGCTACCTCCCTTGAGCCTTAGCCGCTGACCTTCGCCGAGTGCGCCGGTCGGTCAACGGCCCGCCCGCTCCATTCGCCTGCATCACATTCCGGCTCCCGTGTTTCCCGTTTCGCCTATCGGCTGACCGTCCGTCTATCTCCCCGAGCCTTCTCCTTCGCGTCCTCAGGAAACAGCGAAAGGAGATCAGGACATGACAACCTCCACTTCAGCCCGCTTCGACGTGTACGAAGCCATCACCAACCAGATCATCACCGCCATCGATGCTGGCGCAGGTCAGGTCCAACTTCCCTGGCACCGCAAGGGTTCGGCCATCTACCGCCCCGTCAATGTCGCTCCGGGCAAAGCCTATCGCGGCGTCAACACCGTCGCCCTCTGTGCAGCCGCCGATGTTCAGCACTACGCACATGGCCTCTGGGGCACCTATCGCCAGTGGCAGGACCGCGACGCTCAGGTCCACAATCGAGAATCTCACCGGCTCCTCGTTCAACGACACGCTTGGGGGCAAGAGCGGCACCAACATCCTGACCGGCGGCGACGGTGGGGACGTGCTGACGGGCGGTGGCGGCAACGACAGCTTTATCTTCTCGGCCCTCAGCCACAGCCTGCCCACCGCGGTGGACCTCATCACCGACCTCAATCTCGGTGACCGGCTCGACTTCCGCAATCTGGACGCCGACATCAACACCGCCGGTATCCAGCATCTGGCCGAGGTGGCGGCGTTTACCGGCCATGCCGGCGAATACATGCTGAGCTATGACCTCGGAGCCAACCAGAGCAGCTTCGCCGCCGACGCCGACGGCGATGCCGTTGCCGACATGCTGATCCGCTTCACTGGCGATGTCACCGCGCTCGACAGCGGATGGTTGTTTGTCTGATGAGGGGGAAGCGGTTCGAACGCAGCGCGTTGAAGGTCGCGTATTGCTCTCGCACTGAGGGGATACGACATTCTCGTTAGCGATTGAGCGGACCTGTTCGACCTGACCGGTTACCATCCCCGCCAGAAGCACGACTTGGCGGCGGGGACATCATCATCGCCCGTCACGTCGCATAGCGCCCGTCTTCTGCCCGCCGGGCCATGCCGAGGCAGGCGCTCCGACCCGCCGGTGTCGCGCCAGTGCGCGATGAAATGCTCTGTGTGGTCCCCCGCCATGCCCCACTCATGCGGCTTCCGTGCGAGTGGATCAATGCGGGAATAAACTCCATTGTGGATCGCTCCGCCATGTGACGTGAAATGCAGCAGGCCAATGAACGGGCGGCAGGGACCGGCTCCGCTCTGCTCGTTCTCCCGGGACGCAGCAGTCGACAAGCTCCATCCAGCCTCTCACCATCGCACCCATGCCGGCACGATCCATCGGCCGGCAGCTGCGCTCAGCACGACCGCCAGGCTGTGCCACAGACCAATGTGGCTGATGTCGGTATGGGGGCAGTGCAGCGAGTAGGCGAACATGCCCGCGCTGCCGGACGCTATGCCGACCAGAAGGCCCGCCCGCTCGGGTGAAGTGGGCGCGCCGCGCCGCAGCCACAGGGTCAGGGTGACGGCCATGAACAGGCCGAGCAGCAAGCCCATGGCGGTACAGGCCCAGCCCATCGCATCGACGTCGATCCGTGAGTCGGAAACGAGGGCGTCGCCCCAGTCGAGCAGCGCACCGGCCGGGAGCAGCGCCGTCATGGCTGCAGCCCACGGCCAGCCGATGGGGGTATTTCCCAGGTGCGGAAGGCTCATCCGCACGGCGGCGGCCCCTGCGGCGCAGGCCAGCAACAGAAACGGGCCGGAGGTGAGCACCAGCATCGGATCGGGAGTCAGCGCAAGAAGGTCGGCGCGAAAGCCGATGAACAGCGCCACAATGCCGACCGCGAGGATCAGCGCGCCTCCGACCCGCGACAGGCCGGCTGTACGGGTCATCGGTTCGATGGGCCTCAGATCGTCGACCAGTCCCTCTATGCTGATGGATTCAGTACGGATGGCCATGGCGATATCAGTCTTTCTCTATCATGGCGGCGAGCCGTTTCAGCCCGCGGTGGATGTTGACCTTGATCAGGTTTTCGCTCTGCCCCAAGGTTTGCGACGCCTCGCTCACGCTGAGCCCCTTGATCTTGACGAGTTCGATGGCCGCAGCCTGCGCGTCCGGCAGCCGCGTGAATAACCGGTCCAGGCTGATCCTCGCGGCGATTCCGGCTTCGTAGGACTCAGCGGCCAGGCCGTCGTTCAGTTCCGTTTCGTCAGCGCGGTAAACCTTGCGCAGATGATCGACCCAGCGATAGCGTGCGATGGCGGCAAGCCAGGGCAGGAACGGCCGATCGGGATCATAGGTGCCCCGCTTGTTGTGCAGCGACAGCAACGTGTCCTGCACCAGATCGTCGAGCTGGCAGGGCGCGATGCGCCTTGCAAAATAGCGACGCAGCCAGCGCTGGCACACGTCCAACAGCGTTGCATAGGCCATTTTGTCGCCGGCCTGTGCCAGCTTCATCAGGCGCGACAGGCTCGTGTCTTCGGCAATCATGCGCTGTGTTACCTCAGAACCGGGTCGACCAGTCGATCAGCCAGTCAGGTGATATGCTGACCAGGACACCCTCGATGAACCGATCCAGTCCGGTCAGGATGAGAAGGCCGACCATCAACAGGAGCGCGCCAAGAATGCGCTTGCCGCGCTGCCCTCCCGCGAGCAGCGCGCCTCGCTGGCGGACGAGCAGGCTGCGTGTCGCGAACGCGATGAACAGCAGAACGGTGGCGATGCCGAGGCCGAAAAACGCCATGACGAGAGCGACCTGGCCCAGATTCTCACCTTGTGCCGCAAGCGCCGTCGCAGCACCCAGCGTTGGTCCGACGCATGGGCTCCATACGGCTCCCAGCAGCGCCCCGATCATAGCCTGTCCGGCAAGGCCATAACGCTCAAGGCCTTGCTGGCGCCGGTTGCCCCAGGATGCAAGCGGAGTCGCCAGCCCGGCGAGCCGCTCCTGCACCATCGGAAACAACAGCACGACTCCCGCGAGCACCAGCACGACCGATCCAACGGCGCGGACACCCTCTCCGTCGAATCCGGCGGCTGCACCCAGGGTGGCCACAGCGAACCCCACCAGCGTGAAAGAGGCGATCAACCCGCCTGCGAGCGCCACCGGTCCCCAGCGATTGTCTCTGCCCGCGCTGGCCATGATGACGGGCACAAGCGGCAGAACGCAGGGCGAAAGGATGGTCAACGCACCGGCGGCGTAGCCCAGGGCAGGATTGAGAGCGCCTGCCATCCGATTAGCGCGTGGTCGAGGCGAGCAACGCGCCGATCTTCGCCTTGTCCGTCACGCCGTCCAGCCGTCCGGTCTGACGGGTCCCGTTGAACCCGATCAGGGTCGCCTGCTTGTTGACGGCGAACTTGCGCATCGCCTCCTTCTGCTTGTCGTAGTTGATGTGGAGGATCAGCAGGTTCTTATACTCGGGTGCCGCCGCGAGTTTCTTGATCGTCCGGCCCTGCGACGCGCATACCGGGCACCACCATGCCTTCACGTCGACCAGAATCGGGCGTCCCTGCGCCTGTGCGGCGGCGAAGCTGGCGTCGTCGAAATCTCGCGTCTCAGCAGCAACAGCAGGATTGACCGCTGCAATGCCGATGAGGCAGGCGGCCGCAACCCTATTGAACGTGAACATGGCCCTTACTCCTTGATAGTGTTGACCGTTGTTCGCCGGGTCTGACCCAAAGGTTACAGATCGCGTGGGTCAATCGAGCCGGCGCATGTGGGAAAGCAGCGCGAGCGGCGCGACCACTGCGAGAAACGCGGCAATCGGAAGGGCATGCGCCAACACGGCCGAGGGACCATCACCGCGCAGCAGCACCCCGTGCGCCGCCGCGACGAAGTGCGTGAGCGGAAAGAGGTTGCCAAGCAGTTGCGCCCATTTCGGCAAGGTCTCGAACGGATAGAGGAAGCCCGACAGCAGCATCGCAGGGAGGTAGAAGGCGACCGCCCCTTGCAGGGCAGCAAGCTGGCTCGCCGCGCGCGACGCGATTACCTGGCCCAGCACCAGATGCGCCGCCGCAAACAGAGGAAGGGTCAGCATCAGGGCCATCACACTGCCCCGCGCCGGAAGGTCGAACAGCAGCAGACCGATCGCCAGGACCGAAACGCCCTGAACCGCACCGATCACCGCGTAAGGGAGCAGCTTACCGAGCAACAGCTCTACGCCGTGGAAGGGCATGGCCATCAGCGCTTCCCAGGTTCCACCTTCACGCTCGCGCGCGATGCTGAGGCAGCCCAGCATGATCATCGCGATCATCACGGTCACGCCGATCAGCGACGGCAGATAGGTCCAGTCGGCGCGCTGATCGGCGTTGAAGAGCCGCTCGACCGCAATACCCGGCCCATCTCCGGCTATATCGGCGCGCACCGCCAGTTCCTGCCAATAGGACGCCTCAAGGCGCGGCACCGCGGCGGCGGTGAGCGACGCCATTGTTCCGTCGGCGATAATCCGAAGCGGCTGCTGGACAAAGCCGGCCTCACCGAAACCGCGTGATCTCGGGACTTCGATGCCGATCAGCGCCTTTCGGTCGCGAACCATGGCGTCGGCCCCGCCGGGCTTGAGTCCGGTCGCGACGATCCGCAATCCCGGCTGACCGGAAAGCGCGACCTCGATGGTCCGGGCGCCGGCAGGGGTCGGGGCGGCGATGGCGACGCTCACGCTGTCGGGCGCAGGGCGAATCGCGTAGCCGAAGAGGAGAACCTGAAGCGCCGGCACCACCAGCAGCAAGGTGAGGGTCATTCGCGAACGAAGCAGGCGCATCACCTCCACCCTTGCGACGGCCGCGATACGTCGTGCGGCGCTCACGATGCGATGCCCCGGGCGTGGAGGATGACCGCGTCCTCGAGCGTTGCCGTGCCGTGTGCGGCGATCAGCGTGGCAGGCGCCATGACCGCGGACGCGCTTCCCCGGTGAAAGAGCATGATCGAGCGAAGCCGCTCCGCTTCGGCAAGGTCGTGGGTCGCGAGCAGGACTGCAGTACCCCGTCCGGCCAACTCTCCCAGCCAGTGCCAGATATCCCGCCTCGTCGCCGGATCGAGCCCGGCCGTCGGTTCGTCGAGGAGAAGCAGGGGCGGATCGTGCAACACAGTCGCCGCGAACTGCGCCCGTCGTGCCCAGCCACCAGAAAGCGTGCCGAAGCGCTGATCGAGGATGTCGCGAAGCCCGTAGATTGCCGCGACGTCGTGGATCCTGGCCCGCGGTTGGGGAAGGCCAAAGGCTTCGGCGCGGAAGCGCAGATTCTCACGCACGCTGAGATCGGGATAAAGCGCCAGACGCTGGCTCATATAACCAATACGGCAGGTTGCCGAGCGGGCGGGGCGGCGGATGTCTTCGCCCAGGACCTTTCCGCCACCGGCATCCGGCTGCAAAAGGCCGGCAATCATCCGCAGGGTCGTGGTCTTCCCGCCGCCGTTCGCCCCGACCAGCCCGACAATCTCGCCCGGCATCAGCCGCAGTGAGACGCCGTCAACCACCTTGCGTCCAGCATAGGCCTTGAACAGGCCCGCAACGTCGACGAGCGCGTCAACCATGGTCATAGGCGAAGCCGCCATACATATATTTGGTCGCTTCCGCGCCCAGCGTCACCACCCGTTCGCCGCGCACCAGTCCGCGCCGGCGGAGCGTGTCGAGCGCCAACCAGATGGCGGCGGAGCCTGTATTGCCGACGCGGTCGGCGTGGACGAAGAACCGGTCCTCCGCGACGCCGAAATGGGGGGCCAGCAGACTTCCGATACTGCCGTTCACCTGATGCGGGACGATGATGGCGCCGGTGTTGAGGGGGCAGCCCAACGCCTCGGCCGTGCGGCGACCGGCGTCGAACAGCATGCCGCCATTCGCAAGGATCGCGTTGAAATCATGGTCGAATTCGCGGCTGCCTTGATGGAGCTGAAGGCCGGGCGACAGTCCCAACCCCATTGCGCCGAACCATGATGCGGTAATCGAAGCGCTGCCCGCTCTTGCCGGTGCCAGGATCACCGCTGCTGCGGCGTCGCCCATCTGCACCATGTTGACAAGCTGGCCACTGTCGTCTGCGACGCGCGACGGGTCAAAGAAGAGCGAGCCGGTTTCCGAACCGACGATCGCCACGGGACGCGCGTCGGGCCGGGCCAGCAGGCCATGGGCGATCATCAGCGCGTTAGCGAAGCCGGTGCAGGCCTGTCTCAGTTCGACATGCGGTCCACCATAGCCGATTTCATCGGCGGCGAACGCGATATTGCCGGGCAGCAGTCGGACCGGGGTCGTCGTATGGCCGATCAGATAGCCCAGATCGCCGCCGTCTATCCCCGCATCGTCCAGAGCGGCCCGCAACGCCTGCGCGCACAGTTCGGGATTCGACTGCCCTGCGCGCGGTGCTTCGGCGGCGGCGTCGAAGGGGCGGCAGACATGGCGCTCGCGGATGCCCAGTCGACGCGCCACCGCGCGGGCTTCCCGCCCGCGGGCAAGGCCGAAGCGAGTTTCCAGCATCCCGATCAGCCCCTCGCTGGAGAGAGGGGCACCCGGAAGCGCTGATCCGCTGCCGAGAACGGCCAGCCGTGCGTTTGTTGTCCAGGGGGAATGCCCCGCGCCGGCCCCGGTCATGCGGTCAGCAAACCATCGGGGAGCCGGGAAACGGCCCGGACTAGGCCGTCCGCATCGACCTCCAGCGCCTCGAAGGCGTCGGCCTCCATGGCAAGGACGCCAGCCAGTGCCGTTCTTGCGTTCGCCCCGAAGTCGCGCAGGCGTGCGCTCGTGCCGTGGGCCAGGACGATCGACCGGGTCAGTGCCACATGGCGTGCCTCATCCCTCCGGATTCTGCCGAGCATCGAGGCGATCTCCGGGCAGCACGCCAGCGACAGGCCGGGTCGCAACAGGCGGCTGAAGATCGTGCAAACCGCAGAGTCGAGCGCGGCAATGCGCGCCAGATGGGCCAGAAATCCACCGTCGCTCAGCTGAATGTGCATCCGGCGGGCAACGCGGACCGCGCGTTCGTCCCGGGGTTGAGGCAGCATCAAGGCAAGGCGGTGCATCAGCGCGTCGTGGAGCTGTTCCTCGGCCGCGACCCGGCGAAGGGCCAAAACGACCGACGGCTCGGCAACGCCGGCACGGGCCAGTCCGTCAAAGGCGAGCGTCGCCGCTTCTTCACCGCAGCCAAGTATCGGAATGAGTCTGCCCAGAGCGGCGGCCGCGGGCGGAGGCAAGCGCGACGGAGAAGCGGGTGCGCCGACCGGTGCCGGCAGCCGGTGCGTTGAAAAACACCATGCGGCGCGTCCGGCAGCCATCATTGCAACCGCCGATCATTCGGTACCGCGCATCGACTTGCCAGACGACCGTTCGATGCACGCGCGGCCCGCATTTTAGCCCATTTTAGTGACATTCCCATGCTGCAGTCCTCGCGAGACACGAGGACTGTTCGCCGAACTGCGTTCAAAGGTTACACCGCAGTTTGTCGAGGAGAGTGGTCAAGCCGATTTAGGTCTCAATCGGTCTGAAGGCCGGCTTGCCCTGCGGGGATGAAGAGGATGCAGCATGGCGTTTGACTCACCCTTGGCGGGTGCCGGCCGATGCAGGTGTCACGCCGCGATGACGCTGCCGAGAGCTTTCATCACCCTGGTCAGATCGACGGGTTTTTCGCAGCGGGCGATATGGCTGAACCGGGGGGGCAGGGCGGAGAGGTCATAGCCGGTGGTGAGAACCAGCGGGACGCCGCGCGCGATCAGCAGGTCGGCGACCTCATAGGCCATTTCGCCGCCCAGGTTCATGTCGATGATCCCGCCGTCGACCTCCGCCTGTTCGCCGATCAGCGACAGGGCCTCGGTGAGGGTTCCCACAGGCCCCAGCACGATCGCACCAAGGTCCGCCAGTTCGTCGGAAAGCTCGCTTGCCAGCATATATTCGTCCTCGACCAGGACGATCCGGCGCCCCCGCAGATTGCGTTCAGGCATGCTCAAACTCCCAGCGTGAAGAGACCGGAATGGAAATCGTGCAATGCACGCCGCCGGGTTCCAGTGCATAGGTCGTTCTTGCGCCAAGCTGATAGGGTAGCGCCTGCTCGATGAGTTCGCGCCCCTGTCCGGTGCCGCGCCGCGCGGCGTCCGTCGCGAGCATGATAACGCCGCTTTCCCGCCAGTCGATGTGAAGCCAGGGCTTGCCGTCGGGTCCGTCCGGCTCGCAATGCCAGCGGACCGCGAGCGAAGCCTGCGGCTGCCCCAAAGCGCCATATTTGACGGCATTGGTCGCCAGCTCGTGGAGCGCCATCGCCAGCGTCTGGACCGTCGAGGATCGCAGCCGGACGTTTGGCCGGTCCGTCCAGCGTCACGCGCTCCGGGTCGCCGTCCATCGCGTCGATCTCGGAGCGCATCAGCTCGTCGAACATCACCCTGTCATGTTCGTTGAGCCGCGAGAGAAGCCCCTGGACCCGCGCCATCGCATCGAGCCGGTCGCGGAACTTGCCCTTGAAATCGCCGAGGTCGGCGCTGGCGCGGACGGTCTTGTCCGCCATCGACCGGAAAACCCCCATCAGGTTGCGCGTGCGGTGCTGAAGTTCGGCGACGAGCACGCGCTGACGCTCCTCCCATTCGCGTCGCTCGGTGGTGTCGATCATCGCGCCCACCATCCGCGCTGGCTCTCCTGCCTCGTCGTAGAAGAACCGGCCCCGGGCGCTGAGCCAGTGAACCGAGCCATCGGGGTGGACCGAGCGAAATTCATGCTGATAGTCGGTACGCAGTTCGATCGCGCGTTGGAGCGCCGCTTCGGTATCGGGCCGGTCGTCCAGGTGAATGCGTGCGGCCCAGGCCTCAAAGCTCGGCGTCACTTCGCCCACCGCATAGCCTTCCATGCGGAAATGCTCGTCCGACCAGTGGACGTCGCCCGTCCTGATGTTCCAGTCCCACAGGCCCAGCCGTCCCACCTCGACCGCGTTGCGAAGCCGTTCCTCGCTCTCCTCGAGCCGCTGCCGGCTGAGCTTCACCTGAGTCACGTCCTGCCCGATCTTGAGATAGCCGCGAAGCTTTCCCGCCTGATCGTTCAGCGCGATGGTCTGCCCGTCCAGGAACACCAGCGCGCCATCCTTTCGCTGGTGCCAGCGGATATTGGCCGAAGCACCGCGCGCGCGGGCGGTGGCACGCTCGCGTTCGGGTACGCCGTCGGCACGGTCGGCGTCGGTGAAGATGAAATCCGCGTGACACCCGAGCGCCTCGGCCGCCGACCAGCCGAGTATCTGTTCCGATCCGCCCAGCCAGTCGGTTATCCGGTCGTCCGCATCGGTCATCACCATGACATAGGCGTGCGCGTTCTCCGCGATGAGGCGCAGGCGCTCGTCCGCTGTTCGCAATTCCGCGACGGTCTTGATGCGGTCGATCACCGGGCCAAGCATCATCGCGTAGGTTTGCAGAAACGCGACGTCGTCCTGGCAGAAGGCGCGCGGTTCGCGGGCATCGACCTGCAGCACGCCATAAGGGACTCGCCCGGTGAGGAGAATCGGCACGTTGACGACGGCCATAACGCCATGGTCCCGCAGAAAGGCCGGAAAGACGAACCTGTCTTCATGGGCGATGTCGTTGGTGATGACGGGTTCGACCATCTCGATGGCGAACGATTCCGATGAGCGCTCGCTGAGATCGATGCGTGCGGCACCGACGATGCCCGGCTGCCAGCCGACTCCGGCGCGAACCAGCCCGCTATGGGTCGAACGGTCGATCTCAATGACCTTCGCCAGATCCGCGCCCAGAGTTGCGGCAACGATGCGGCAGCTTTCGGTCAGAATCGCGTCGAGATCGTCATGGTCGAGCACGAAATCACCGAATGCGGCGAGGGCGCGCTGGCGCTTCATGAACTCATCCGGATCAACCATGAAGATGATAACGCCCCTTTCCCGCCTGCGCTCCCTGCGCGGCTCGCGATCGTTGATTTCTGCTCTCAACCCGGCTTTGTCCGTCGCCCGGGGAACGATGCCGTTAGGGTGCGGGCACCGCGGACGCGTTCGCGCATTGTTGAGCCATGCCGCAACAGGAAGACAGGCGCGAACTGGCGCAGGATCGCACCGATCTGTCGGAGGATCGCACGATCCTCGCAGCGGAGCGCACCTTTGCGGGCTGGGTACGCACCGCCTTCGCCGCGATCGGCGTGGGCATCGCCTTTCACGGATTGTTCGGGACGATGGAGCCTGACTGGCTGCCGCGCGCCGTGGCGACCCTGTTCATCGCGGTGGGGGCCGTCATCGTGGCGGGCGCGGAGCGGCGCATCGGGCGCACCTTCGACCGGCTGTCGGCGCATGAAGTGGTGCGCGCCCGGACACCGCGCTTGCGGTGGCTGGCGGTGGCCACGGTCATCGGCGCGGCGATCCTGATCGCCGCGCTGTGGATCGTGCGCCGTCCCGCCGGCTGACCTCCGCTTATTCCTCGCAGAGCGCCTTGAGCTGGTCGGCGCAGACGCCCCAGCCTTCCTCGAACCCCATTTCCTGATGCTGCTTCATCGCCTCCTCGCTCCAGTGACGGGCGGTGGCGGTGTAGCGGGTGCCGTCGCCTTCGGGTGCCACTTCCCAGATGCCGATCATGAAAGCGGACTGGGGACGGAAATCGCCATCGACCGCATCGGTGCTGATGAAGCGGCGGCCTTCGTCATAGGCGAGGTAAATGCCTTCCATCGGCATGCTTTCGCCATTGGGACCATGCATGATCATGGCGGTGCGGCCACCCGCCCTGCGATCCTGCTCGACGATCTCGACTCGCCAGGGCAGCGGGCACCACCACTCGGCCATGCGTTCGGTCATGACATGCCACACCTGCGACGGCGGCGCGGCGATGTAACGCGAGACACTGAGTTCATTGCTTGCGGTCATGGAAACACTCCGTTGGAAGATCAGTCGCGATCGGGCGCACCGAGCGGGAAATAGGGGCGGAAGGGGCGCGCGTCATCAACGCAGCGCGCGACCGACGGCCTGGCGAGCAGCCGCGCGCGATAGGCGGAAAGGCGCGGGCGGGCCGCCCCGATCGGCTGCACCCAGTCGGCGTAGAACAGCGCGGGTGCGCCAGCGCAGTCGGCGAGCGTAAAACCGGCGCCGCACGCCCAGGGCTCACCGATGCGGGGTTCCAGCCAGCCATAGGCGCGGTCGAGCGCGGCGCGCGCTTCTGCCACGCGCTTGTGGTCGGGATTGTCGCGGTCGCGCAGATACTCGTTCACCACTGCCTGCATGGGACCCATGACATAATTGTCGAAGATCCGGTCCATGTGCCGGACGGCGAGCGCGGCGTCTGCCTCGGCGGGGATCATCGCGGGCGGGTCGGGAAAGCGCTGGTCGAGATATTCGACGATGATCGAGCTTTCGGCGACGGCTCGGTCGCCATCGATCAGCACGGGAAACTTGCCCGCCGGACCGTGGCTGTCGAGCAGCGCCGTCTCCTCCGGCTGGTTGGAGCCGGGGATGCGGAGGGCGAAAGCCACGCCCTTCTCGTACAGCGGGATCAGCGCCTTCCATGTGTAGGAGGAGAAAGGGTGGCCGATCAGTTCAAGCATTCGCCGCCACCCCGTCTGCGGCAGCCTCGATCGTCGCGATGTCGAGCTTGCCCATCGTCATCATTGCTTCGAATGCGCGCTTCGCCCGGCCGGGATTGGGGTCGGAAAGCAGGTCCATCATCCGGCGCGGCGTGATCTGCCAGCTCATGCCCCAGCGGTCCTTGCACCAGCCGCACTGGCTTTCCTGCCCGCCATGGCCGGTGATGGCGTCCCACAGCCGGTCGGTTTCCGCCTGATTGTCGGTGAAGATGTGGAAGCTCACCGCCTCGGTGAAGCGGAATTGCGGGCCGCCGTTCAGCGCGACAAACTGCTGGCCAGCGAGCGTGAACTCGACGACCAGTTCCGCGCCCGCCTTGCTCGACGGATTGTCGCCGGGCGCGGTCACGACCTTGTCGATACGGCTGTCGGGCAGCAGCGAGACGTAGAAGGACGCGGCCTCTCTCGCCGCGCCGTCGTACCACAGGCACGGTGCGATCTTCTGCATTGCGATGCCGCTCCTACAGCCGCTTGCCGACAAGGCCGATATGCGCGCCCTGCGGGTCGATGGCGTTCAGCGCATAGTCGCCGCCGGGGATTTCCATCGGGCCGTTGATGACCTGGCCGCCGTTCGCCTCGATTGCGGCCTTGGCGGCATCGATGTCAGCGACGCGGAAATACTGGTTCCAGTGGGGCGGACCCATTTCGGCGGTGCCGGTCATCATCCCACCGATCAACGTGCCGTGGCGGATCATGTCATAGGTGCCCATCGGGCCCATATCCATCTCCGCATCCTTCAGCCAGCCGAAGCGCTGGGTATAGAAGGGCCAGGCGGCCGACTGGTCGGAGGTGACGAGTTCGTTCCACGCGCAATGGCCCTCGCGCGGCTGGTCGGAGGCGAAGGCAAGGCTTTCCTCTTCGGCGGAGGCGGGCGTCATGACGTAGAAGGGCGCGCCCTGCGGATCGGCCACCATCGCCATCCGGCCGACAGTCTCGATGTCCATCGCCGGCATCAGGACGCGGCCGCCGCCATGTTCGATGCTGGTGACGCACGCATCGACATCGTCGACCGCGATATAGCCTAGCCATGCCGGGCGCGCGCCGCCGTCCGCCATTTCGGGGGTGATCTGCATCAGTCCGCCGATGCTGTGCTCGCCGGCGTTGATGATTCGATAGTCCATCTCCGGCATGCCGCTGTCAGCGACGCTCCAGATCAGCACCTTGCCGTAAAAGGCCACGGCGGCGTCGGCGTCGGTGGTCAGCAGCTCATACCAGATGAAATCCCCATGTTTGTTCGCCATGTCAGCTCTCCACAGTCACGACGGGCGCGAACCCGCCATAGATCATCCGCTTGCCGTCGAACGGCAGTTCCGCCGGCATCGGCATGGCGTCGCCCGACCGCATCTTCTCGCCCGCAGCGTCGCACACTTCGCGCGAGGGCCATTCCATGAAGGCGAACACGACCTTCTCGTCCGGCTTTGCCTGCACCGCGCGATAGAAGTCGGTCTGCTTCCCTTCCGGCACGTCGTCCTGCCACCCGGCGACCACCCGCAACGCGCCAAGCGACTCGAAATAGGGCCAGGAGTCTTCCTCCAGCCTGCGATACGCCTCCTGCTTGTCCTCCGGCACCGCGATCACGAAACCCTGAACATAGCCGTCGGTGGCGCGATGGCCCAGATCGACGATGGTGCTGAAGCCGCCGAAGACCATCCGCTTGCCGTCGAACGGGGGCGGGTTGTGCTCCATGCTGACGCGCTCGTCGGTGCCCATCATCTCGGTCATGCGTGACAGCCCCGCGTCGCGCGTCGCCTTGTCGGGCCATTCGATCCAGGCGAAGGCAACGGTCTCGTCGGCCTGCGCCTCAATCGTGCGAAAGAAATCCGTGTGCTCGCCGTGCGGCACATTGTCGCCCCAGCCTTCGACGATTCGCAACGCGCCGCATTCTATGAAGACGGGGTCGGCTGTCGTGGCGTGGCGGATGAACGCGTCCTTGCTTGCGGTCGGCACCGCGAAAACGAAGCCGTCGATATAGCTCATGCGCTTTCCTCCTGTCTCGTGAAGTCGGCGATCTGCGCGTCGAAGGCGCGCTGATAGGCGGGCCGCGCCTTGCCGCGCGCGACATAGGCGGACAGATTGGCGGGCATGCCCGCTTCCGCGACCGAACCCGGCAGAAGCACATGCACCATCACTATGTCGGCGACGGTGAAGCGATCGCACAGCCATTCCTTGTCGCCGAGCGCGGCACCGAGCTGTTCGAGCCGTCGGCGTAGCCGGGCCGCCGTCTGCGGCGCGTAGTCGGCCGCGCCGGGCTTGTCCCTGTCGAACGCGGTGACGATCTGGTGGTGCATGACGAAGGGCTCGATGCTGCTGAGCGCGGCAAAGGCCCAGCTCAAGGTTCGCGCGCGCTGCGGCTCGTCACGCGGCATCAGCCGTTCGTCGTCCTCCGCGAGACGCAGGCAGATTGCACCCGATTCGAACATGGCGACCTCGCCATCGACAAGGCCGGGCACCTGGCTGAATGGATGGTCGGGAATGACGAAATCGGGCGCGGGAACGCCGCCCGGCATCCGGTCGTAAAGCCGGGTGCGGTAGGGGCGGCCGAGTTCCTCGAGCACCCAGCGGACGCGCAAGTCGCGGACCAGGCCGCGTGCGATCGGCGGAACGCTGCTGAAAGCGGTGACTTCGATGGCGGCTTCGGGATCAACGGGCATGACGATCTCCAGATTTCTGCCAAGGCGTCGCGGCGACTCGGCGTTGACAATCATGCCACTTCAATTAGATTATGCAACTGGCTAGTTACAAAATATAACTTAAATGGTCGTCGAATGACAAAGCGTGGCTATCATGACGCCTGTGGGATGGCGCACGGGCTGGAGTTGCTCGGCGATCGCTGGGCGCTGTTCGTGGTGCGCGAGCTTATGCTGGGTCCGCGACGCTTTGGAGACCTTCGCGCCGACCTGCCGGGAATCAGCGCCAATGTGCTGACGCAGCGGCTTGGCGAGCTGGAAGCGCGCGGTATCGTCGAGCGGACGCGGCTGCCGCCGCCCGCGAGTGTCCCGGTCTATGGCCTGACCGCCTGGGGATATGAGACGGAACCGATCATCCAGACGCTGGGTCGCTGGGCCGCGCGGTCGCCGGCGCATGATCCGACCCTGCCGATCAGCGCGGTCTCGATCCTGCTGTCGCTGCGCACGATGATCGATCCCGCGCGGATCGGGGATCTGGCGCTGTCGGTCGGATTCCGCTTCGGCGCGGACGAATATGTCGGTCGGCTGACGCGCGAGGGGCTCGCGATCGCGCGCGAAGCGGCGGGCGGGCACGACCTGCTGTTCAGCGGCTCTCCCGAGGCCTTCGCCGCCTTTATCTATGGCGACGTGCCGGTCGAAGCGCTCGACGGCGCATTGGCGATTGATGGCGACCCCGTGATGGCGCGGCGCTTCGCCGATCTGTTCGGCCTGCCGCCCAAGGCCGATGCCCCTCGACAGGAGCCCTGCGCCCCCGCATAAGCGCCGGGGGAACAAAGGGGGACTGCCGCCGAAATGGTCGCGACCGTCGCAACCGTCGCCTATCTGGGGCTGGAGGCGCGCGCCGTCGAGGTGCAGTGCCAGCTCGTCGCGGGGCTCCCCAATTTCATCGTCGTCGGTCTGCCGGACAAAGCGGTCGCGGAATCGCGCGAGCGGGTGCGCAATGCGATCGCCGCGATCGGCCTGTCGCTGCCGCCCAAGCGGATCACCGTCAACCTCTCGCCCGCCGACCTGCCCAAGGAAGGATCGCATTTCGACCTGCCGATCGCGCTGGCGCTGCTTGGCGCGATGGGCGTGGTCGATCAGGAGGCGCTGGCGGGCTATTGCGTGGTCGGCGAATTGGCGCTCGACGGACGGATCGCGCCGTCGCCGGGCGTGCTGCTCGCCGCGATCCACGCCGGGGCGAACGACCTCGGCCTCATCTGCCCGGCGGCGCAGGGGGCGGAAGCGGCCTGGGCAGGACGGGTCGAAGTGCTCGCCGCGCCCGATCTCATCGGGCTGCTCAACCATCTGAAGGGCACCGGCCTGCTCGCGACACCTGCGCCCGGCGCGGTCGACGAGCCGCGCCGCACCGCCGACCTCAAACAGGTCAAGGGGCAGGAGACCGCCAAGCGTGCGCTGGAGATCGCGGCGGCGGGCGGGCACAATCTGCTGATGATCGGCCCGCCGGGATCGGGCAAGTCGCTGATGGCGAGCTGCCTTCCCGGTATATTGCCCCCGCTGACCCCCGCCGAGGCGCTCGGCATTATGTAGCAAACGCACCAACGGCGATACGTTCGCCACGGTGCCCGCTGCAAATGCCCCCGTTTAAGGGGTAAAGAGCGTGATTGACTCTACCAAAATTAACTACACCATTGCGGCTGCGAAACCGACTCCACACAGAGGGTGGGTTGGGGCACGATGGCAGTATGTATTGGATTTGGCTTTCGGAGGTTCTGAAAAGGGCCTTCACCCCGACGCCGCGAGTAACTGATATGCTTCAGATACTCGCTGCATCGGCTCTTCCGGCGGCCGCAAAGTTTATCGGATTGGAGCTTCCCCAAAGTGCAGGGGATGACGCTCTTGCGTATATCGGCTTAGTCGTCGCGTGCTTCTTGGCGATCCGTTTGGCGTGGGCCCCCTTCGCCATTTGGAAGGATGACAGACGCGAAGTTGCCCAACTTAAATTGGAGCTTACGAAGCCCGAACGGCTCGAACTGGAGCGCATGGCTAAACTTCGGGCTAAGCATCGTCTAAAACTAGGGAAACAGCTTTGGCAGATGCTCGCATACCTGCAGATGGGGCAGCGAGATCGTGCGACCGCCCTATACAGCAAGGCGCTACAGAGCGCAGCGGGTTGCGGTTTCGGCAATCGGGCTTTTTTAGCCCTAGCTCATCTCGGACATGTCGCCACAGAATACGATGGAGGCGAGAGCCACAAATCTAAGTCCGCAAGGATCGTCGCCATCTTGCAAAGCTATATACACAGGGAAGAAGGGTCCGCTGAGCGGTTGTTTGATCTTGTTAATTCACTCGAAGGTTATCACACCCAATCGCCTCCAGGCACTGAATCAGAAACACAGCCGTGAACTTCCCCCGGCTGAGCTTGTTGCGGATATTCGGCTCGGTGTCGTGGACCCCTATCTCTTCCAGCTTCTCCACAAGCTGCCCATAGCTCACATTTCGGCGCTTTAGCTCGGCTTTGAGCAGGCCCTTGACCTTCGCTTCCCATTCCGTGTCTGCCACGAACGTATCTCCTATGATGATAAAGCCATCATATGCGATACGTTTGCCATTGACAACAGTGCATGAATGTCATTATATCGAGTGCATAAGCACTGGAAACGATGACAATGCAACACTTCCTCCTCTCCACCAAGGCCCGCACGATCAGCCTCAAGGCCGTGTTCACGATGGGCGAGGACAAGGCGTATCAGACGTTCTGCGAACTCCGCTGGCCTGAGACGGACGGCGAAGCGGTCTGCCCGCGCTGCGGCTGCACCGAGAGCTACAGCATCGCCACCCGTCGCAAGTTCAAGTGCGTTGCCTGTCACCACCAGTTCAGCGTCACCAGCGGCACGATTTTCGCCTCGCGCAAAATGTCGTTCACCGATCTGCTGGCGGCTATCGTCATTTTCGTGAACGGCGCGAAGGGTGTTGCCGCGCTTCAACTCAGCCGCGATCTGGATTGCCAGTACAAGACCGCGTTCGTTCTCACGCACAAGCTGCGTGAGGCGATGGCACGCGAGCAGATGGGTCGCCAGCTTGACGGCACGGTGGAAATCGACGGCGCGTACTTCGGCGGCTACGTGAAGCCTGAGAACGTGAAGGCCGACCGTAAGGACCGTCGCCTGTCTGAGAACCGCACCGGCAAGCGCCAGTGCGTCGTCATCATGCGCGAGCGCAACGGCAAGTCTCTGCCCTTCGTCGTCCGCAACGAAGGCGATGCCGTCCCCTATGTCCGCGATCATGTCGGTACGCTGGCGACGATCCACGCGGACGAAGGCACGGGCTGGGACGCGCTCCACGCCGGTTGGGACACGCACCGCGTCAATCACTCGGTCCAGTTCATGGACAAGGGTGTGTGCACCAATCAGGCGGAAAGCTACTTCTCGCGCCTGCGTCGGATGGAAGTCGGCACCCACCATCATATCGCGGGTCCGTACCTGTTCGCCTACGCTGGCGAAGCCTCATGGCGTGAGGATAACCGCCGCGTCGATAACGGCGCGCAAGCCGCGATGGTCGTGGAAGCCGCGATGGAAGCGCCTGTCAGCCGCCAGTGGAAGGGGTATTGGCAGAGGGCGGCATGACGGGTATCATGATACCATAAGGTATAGGAGTACCCGTCATGCGCGTCACATTGTTATCGCTGCTCGCAAAATTCCTGCGAATCCAGTTCCATATTGATGGCTTCCCCTTTGGGGCGACCATGCGCCGCCCCAAAGGAGTTGATGGCGTTATCGACTGCTCCAGTTAGCTTTGATGTACGCAGTCGATTCGTCGTTCAGGTTCATCCACGCTGCGCTGTTGTCCTTGGCATCGACCACGTAAAGCGCGTCATTAGGGTCCATCGCCTTCCAGACGTGATCGCGCGCCTGCTCGGCGGTGAGATCGGAGGTGACAAACCAATATGATTTGTGGATTTTTGCCCATCCCCCGAGTTCCTTAATCGCCGCTATCACGCGGTCATAATTCTGGCCTGGGGAATAGAGATCGTACGATACGTGCAGATTGTGGGCCATATAAATCATCCTTTATATGCGGGATGAGGTTGACCGGAATCCGCAGAAAGCCTATAAGACCACTGTGATCACGCCCGCCCTCATCCGGCGGTACCAATGAAGCCCGGAGGTCTGAACCACCTCCGGGCTTTATTGCGTTATCACAATGTTAACTGTCTTGCGAGTCCTTTACCCCCTATCTGTTCACGGGGGTGAATCGGGAACGGCAGTTTGGCCCGCAGGGTTGTTGGAGCGGGCGGCTTGAGATTCGTCTCAAACAGGTACTCGGCAGCCGCAGGGATAGTAAGCAGCCTTGTGCGGGGCCAGTGACACACGTATATTATCCAGGAGATTCGATGCATTCGTAACGCAAACGATGACGTTGCGCATTTTGCGCTTGCGCATGGATCGAAAATGGCCATGGAGCGCTGTTAGCATTATATTAAATGGTTCATGGCAGGTGCATATTAGGTGCATTATGTCAAGAACGTTGTGGAAACAAAAGGAGGGCACAGTGGCTACTTATGTTGAACGCGCCGCCGATCTGCTGTTCCCGGAGACGGGCAGGCGGACACTGAACATCAAGTTTTTCGATGCTTGCGAGCATAACGTATCTGCCGAGGAGTTGGCCGAGCAAATCGTTCGTGCTGAGGCGCAGATTTCCAACGGGACTGCGGAACTCGTTGCGGATATAGATTGACGCTTCGACAGTCTTAAAGCTATGCCCGCCACCCTTGATTGCGGTGGTGGGTTTTATGCTGTTCAAAGACCTTTACAATATAGCAGCGTCGATTGAGAAGCCGTATGTCCGTTTTGGGATGTTGCGTGACAGCATAAACGCTCACCATCCAAAAGTCGGGAAGGTGGAGCTGCGCAGGGTCGTGTACCCCACACCCACTCATTCAGCGTATTATCATTTGGCGGATACGGACCGAGATTCTCCTTACGAGGACGAATACACGGTAGCCGAGATCGTCTATTGCTCCACTTTGGATGCAGACAATCGTGAGCGGAGGTATGCCCTCACCAAGGAATTGATGCACGCTTTCGATACTGACGAGGAGGAAGCAAGTACACGCGAAAAGTTCATCCAACTCATGCGCGATGTTCAAAATCGTCCGCTCCTAAAGCATGCATCGGCAATGTATCAGTCGGAACTTGATACTCGCTGGATGGCCGCCTTGGTCCTGTGTCCACGCAATTTCCGGAAAGAGTATGTAAGCAATGCGCCTGTTACGCCGGTTGTTATAGCAGAATTCGCTGCCAAGTTTTTGATCCCCGAGTGGGTGGCTGCCTTCGTGCTGGACGATTATTATGACGTGGTTTTTGAAAGCCTAGTGGAAGGCAAAAACGGCTGCTGAACTCCCGGCATGCTCTTCCGCCTAGAAGTCGCCATAGCCACGCTACTGACACTGTGGGGACTATGGGGCGCGGCGCAGACCCTAGCGCACTATCTCCCACTGTAGCCAAAGCCCCGTTTCCTCAATCGACCGCACAAGCCCTGTCTGGCGCTTGTCACGCAGCACATGGCCGACGCGCCGGGTCATGATGTTGAGGATGCCGGGATCACTGTCCAAACCCCGCTGCTGAACGATCATGGCGGCGATCTCCCGCGTCGATAGCGGACCCTTCGCGACACGCAGGATCGACAGCACAGCCCGCGACATTTCCCCGCGCTTCGACCATGAGGCCGGGGGCGTGAACACCTTGGGCAAGATGCTCTCCGCAACGAAGTCGGGAGCGAACAGCCTTATGGTGGCGTCGATATGTTCCAGGTCGGCGGATAGCTGCTGTAGCCGTGCATGGCACCGCGCAATCTCGCCTGTGGTTTCGGCGCGCTTCCGTTTGAGCGCTTCCAACGCATAGTCCGTCATATGATGACATTACGCCACGGGTGCGATTATGTCTGTCATTCCGTTGGTGCGTTTGCTACATAATGCCGGAGGCGCTCGAAGTCTCGATGGTGGCGAGCGTCGCGGGCACGCTGAGCGACGGACGGATCAGCCGCGAACGGCCCTTTCGCGCGCCGCATCACAGCGCGTCGATGGCGGCGCTGACCGGTGGAGGCTTGCGCGTGCGGCCGGGGGAGGTCAGCCTCGCGCATCTGGGCGTGCTGTTCCTCGACGAACTGCCCGAGTTTCAGCGCGCGGTGCTCGATTCGTTGCGCCAGCCGCTCGAAACGGGGGAAATCGCGGTCGCGCGCGCCAACAGCCATGTCACCTTTCCGGCACGGGTTCAGCTCGTTGCCGCAATGAACCCGTGCCGCTGCGGTCATCTGTCAGACCCGGCGCTCGCCTGCTCGCGCGCGCCGCGATGCGCCGCCGACTATCAGGCGCGCGTGTCGGGGCCGCTGCTCGACCGCATCGACCTGCATGTCGAGGTCGCTGCAGTGAGCGCCGCCGACCTGGTGCTGCCCCCGCCCGCCGAAGGATCGGTCGAGGTCGCCGCGCGAGTCGCCGCCGCCCGCGCGCTCCAGACCGACCGCAGCAGCAGCGCCGACGGAGCACGCACCAACGCCGAGCTGGAAGGCGAGGCGCTCGAAGCCATCGCCGGACCCGACGAGCCGGGGCGTCGGCTGCTCGCGGACGCGGCGGCGGCGATGAAGCTGTCGGCGCGGGGCTATACCCGCGTGCTGCGCGTGGCACGGACGATCGCCGATCTGGCGGGGGCGGAGAGCGTCGGGCGAATCCATGTGGCCGAGGCGCTGAGCTATCGCAGGCGCGCGCCGGTGAATTGAGGAGGGTGGGAATGAAAAAAGTTTTGCTTCTTGGAGCGGTGGCGATGCTCAGTCCTGTGCCGTCGGTCGCCCAAGTGGATGGGCTGGGCGAAATCATTGTCACGGCGCAGCGAGCCTCAGGCGAATTCTTTTCGGACGAACAGCCTGTCGTCGGCCTTCGGCGTGCGGCGGACTCTGCTGTTCAGTCGGTGACCGTTTCGAGCGACTCCCGCGACGAGGAGATGCGCCGCAAGGAGATCTGGGCGATGCTCGCAAACGCGATCAAGCGCGCAGAAGGCGCGGGCGTTGAACTTGTGACCGGCGATTTCGAATTGGTTCCTGTGACCATGGCGTCCTATAAGGACTTGGTGTTCTCGCGCGGCGGCAGGCCGGATACGAGCGTCCTGAAGCTCATGGTAAAGGCGAAGCTCGCGGGCTCCGCAGGTGGTGCCCAAAAGCGCATCGACGACTTCCTCAAGAGCGTTCCACCCGACGGTCGCTCCTTGATGGAAAAGCAGGGCAGCCTGACCCTCACAATCATCAACCCAGATCAATACCGCGACGAGATTGTAAAGCTGATTGCAACCGAAGCTAACCGGTATGCCAGCTATTTCGGGGCAGGCTACGGTGTTGAAGTGGCCGGGTTAAACGAGCAGCTTGCATGGTCGCAGATCAGCAACACCCAAGTGTTTCTCTACATTCCCTACCGATTTGTGGTCAAACCGCGGTAAGTCGGCACCGCATCGACGCGCGCTACTCCCCGCCCACCAGCTTGAGCCCGCCCGCGCCTGCGCCGCTGCCCTTGTGCGTGAACTGGCCGGCCACCTGGCCGCCGGGCTGGATGCTGATCGTTTCGTAGCTCACGTCGCCGTTGATGCGGGCGCTCGCTTCGACCATCAGTTCGTCGGCGGTAATGCTGCCGTCGATCTGGCCTGCCACCCGGGCGCTCTTGGCGGTGATGTTGCCCGTCACGCGCGCCTCCGGCCCCAGCACCAGCGCCGCGCAGCGAATGTCGCCCTGCACCTTGCCGTCGATGTGGAGGTCGACCGATGCCTCGATGTCGCCGGTGATCGCGACATCGGCGGCGATCAGCGAAAAGGGAACGTTCCTACCCCCGGTTGCCGACTGAAGCGGCGCGGGCAAGGGTGTTTTGCCGGGCGATTTGCTGGACTTCGAGAACATCGCGCCTTGCCTCCAGAAAGGGGCGCGGATTGACCGCCGCGCCGTTGATCCGCACTTCAAAATGCAGGTGGGTGCCCGTCGAGCGGCCAGTCGATCCCATCCGGCCGATCTGCTGGCCACGCGCCACGCTGTCGCCGACGCGCGTGTCATAGCGTGACAGATGCGCGTAGCGCGTGACGATGCCATGACCATGGTCGACGTCGATGCAATTGCCATAGCCGTTGCGGACCCCGGCGGCGATCACCCGGCCCGCCGAGGCGGCAAGGATCGGCTGGCCGTGCCGTCCCGGAAAGTCGATGCCGGCATGAAAGGCTGCCATGCCGTTGAACGGATCGCGGCGAAAGCCGTAGGAACTGGTTTCCATCGGTGCCGCCGTGGGACGGCCCGAGGGGATGTTGCGAAGCGTCGATTCCATCGCCGCCAGCCGGTCGAGCAGCGCGGCAAGATCGCGAAGGTCCTCCGCGCCCGTCTCGCGCGCGACCAGCGCAGCGGGGATGAAGGGGCCGCCCTGCGCCTGACGCGCCAGCCGCGCCGGGTCGAGGCCGAAGCCCCGGATGGCCTGTTCCACGCGCCGGAGCCGCTCGGTCGCCGCCGTTTCGAGGACGCTGGCGAACTGGTCCTGTCGCGCCTTCAACTGCGTCAGCCGGTCGCCGCCCGTGGCTTGCGGGGCCGCGGCGGAGATTTTGTCGGGCTGCGCTGCGCTATCGTCGCCCAGCAACCGCTGCTGGTCGATCGCGCCGCCGAAATGCGCGCGCATCATGGCGTCGAGCGCGTCCTGCCGCGCCTCCAGCTCGTCGGCGACGCTGTCGACCGAGCGCATGTCGGCCTTGACGCGCGCCTCGGCGCTGTTGACCGCCGATCGCTCGGCGCGAAGCCGGCGCTCGGCCGCCTCGACCGACGCCCGCTGCCACAGCGTCGTGCCGACGATGGTCAGCCAGGCGAACAGCGCCAGGACCAGAAGCGCCGCGGCGGTCACTTGCGCACGCGTGGTGATGCGGAGGAATCGCACGGTGCCGCCTGCGCGGACGAATATCTCCCGTTCCGGCACCAGCGCGGTAATCCGCGCAGCGACGCCGGGCCGCTGTGTCTGTCTTTCGGCCACTGCTTCCCGAAACTCTGTTTCTGTTCTTGCGAGACGCCGGGCTAGCAAAGCCTTGCGGGTGTGCCGAATCACATGGATCGATTCGGCGGCGAATCGAAACCTTCATCCGATGAGTCGAAAAGTCTGTCGCCCGCCGGTCATCCGAACGACTTCGTTACGAAGCCGAATCGGCGAATCAGGCGGCGAGCTTGTCCTGGCTCGTCGCGTTTACCCGCTGCGCCACCAACTGGGCGCTGCCGAAGATCGTCATGAAGCTGATGTCGGTCGCGTCACGCCCGGTCGCCATGCGCATGAAGCGCTCCTCCGGCGCCATGCGGGCGGCATCGACGAGGTGCCACGCCCCGTCGAGGTAAACCTCTGCCACGGCATGGAAATCCTGCGGGTCCAGGCCCGGCGCATAGACCGACACCGCCCGCGCCGGAACGCCGCCCGCACGCGCAAAGGCGATCATCAGATGGGCATAGTCGCGGCAGACGCCGCGCCGCGACAGAAAGGTGTCGACTGCGGTCGTGTTGGTGTCGCTCGCACCGAAAGTGTAGGTCACATGCTCGTGCACCCAGGCCGCCATGTCCTCGACTTGCGCGCCGTCGGCGACGAAGCCGAAATGGTCGGTGACGAACTGGCCGAGCCGGTCAGCCTCGCAGTAGCGGCTGGGGAAGAGATAGGGCAGCGTTTCCGCGGGCAGCTCGACCTTGCGCGTGGGCGCTTTGCCCGAGAGCCGGGTCGGCGCGCGTTCGACCTCGACTTCCGCGACATAGCCGACCTCGACCCGGCCGCTGCCGGTGAACCAGGTGCGGCGGCCCTGATCCATGGGGCTGATGACGGGCTGCATGGGCTCCGCTCCGCTGACGCTCAGATTGTCGCTCAGCAGATTTTGGTCGGCCATCGGAATGACCTGGACCGCGAGCAGGATGTCGGCGGGGGCAGGCAAGTCATAGGTCATCGTCATGTCGACGGAGCAGCGCATCGTGGGATCTTTCGGGAAACGGGTCTAAAGCGCCCAAACCACCGGCGCGCGCGCTTGTTGCATCGCTTGTGTTACATGGGGTCGATCAGGCATCCGAAGCCCTGAACCGCGCGTGCGCTGCGTTGGGCCATGAGCGGCACGCTTGCTTCGACGACGCGCTCGTCTGGCCGCTCGGTCACCCAGACGAGCGACATGCCCGGCAAGCCGCGAAGGTCGGTCCGGCAACTGTCCATCGCGCGTCCCTCGACATGGCGGCAGGCGCAGACGACGCGAGCGGCAAAGCCCGCGCCGATGGCGGCGCGATGCTGCCAGCCCGCCCAGTGCCACCAGCAAAAGCCGGTGACGAGCAGCGCTGCCGCCAGCACGAGAAAGAGCGTCCTGTTGTTCATCGCGCGACGGGTGATAGGGATGCGGGCATGAGAATCAAATCGCTTTTGCGCGCGGGCGTGGTCGCGCTCCTGCCGATATCGGTCGTCGGTGCCGCGCCGGAGAGCGCCGCGCCCTTCGCCATCTATCAGGCGTCCGCCGGGGTCGATGCCGGGGCGCTGCGCGCGGCGGTCGAGCCGCTGTTCGACGGCGACGCGGAGGAACCGCTGGGCGAGACGCGCGCGCTGCTCGTGCTGCGCGACGGAGAATTGGTGGCGGAGCGCTATGCGCCGGGCTTCGGCCCGGAAACGCGGCATCTGAGCTGGTCGGTCGCCAAGACGGTGGCGGCGGTGCTGGTGGGCATCATGGTGTCGGACGGGCGGCTGGCGCTCGACGAACCCGCGCCCGTTGCCGCTTGGCGCGGGCCCGGCGATCCGCGCGGGCGGATCACCCTGCGCCAGATGCTGGAGATGACCAGCGGCATTTCGCATAACGAGCGCCGCGAACCTCTGGAGGATACCGATACGCTGGCGATGCTGGTCGGTCGCGGGGCGCAGGACATGGCGGCCTATGCGGTGGCCAAGCCGCTCGCCGCCGAGCCGGGTGCGGAGTTCACCTACAGCAGCGCCACCACTTTGATCCTGTGCGACATGATGGCGCGGCTGCTGACCGACAGCGACGATCCCACTGTGCGCCGCGCAGCGATGATGAGCTTCGTCGAACAGCGGCTGTCACGCCCGGCGGGGCTCGGCAGCCTCACCCCGGAATTCGACCGCGCGGGCACGATGATCTGCGGCGCGATGATGCATATGACCGCGCGCGACTATGCCCGGCTCGGCGAGTTGCTGCGGCAGGGCGGGCAGAGTGGCGGGCGGCAGGTGCTGGGACGCGGCTGGGTCCGCTACATGACCAGCCCGTCGGCAAGACGGCGCGGCTATGGTGCGCATGTATGGCTGAACCGCGAGGGCGCGGACAATGTGCTGTTTGTCGGCGAGGCGTCGCGCCGCCTCTACGCGGCGCAGGGATTTCGCGGGCAATATGTGATCGTCTCGCCCGACCAGCGGCTCACCATCGTGCGGCTGGGCGTCACCACCGAAGCCGAAATGCCCGCCCTGCGCGCCGCGCTGCTCCGCGTGGTCCGGCTGTTTCCGGAGAGCTGAGCGCTAACCCGTCACCCCGTCAATCAGCGCACGGGCGTCTTCGCCCGCCCAGTCCATCGCGCCGACGACGCGGGCGACCTCCTTGCCCTCCGCGTCATAGAGCACCGTCGTCGGCAGCAGGCCGGTGGCATAATGGAAGCCGAACTGGTTCTCCGGGTCTCGGTAGAGCTGCAGATGCTGGAGCTTGCGCGCCTTGAAGAAGGTCGCGACACTCGCTGCCTCGCCCGCGTCCTGCGAGATCGGGAGCACGGCCAGCCCCGCCTTCGCATAGTCGCCTGCAATGGTGTCGAGCGTCGGCATCTCGACGATGCACGGCCCGCACCACGTCGCCCACAGGTTGACGAGAACCGGCCGCCCCTCGAAGTCGGCCATGGTCATGTCGGTGCCGTCGGGACCGGAGAAGGTGAAATCGGGCGCCGGCGTGCCCGCCTTGCTGCGGTCGATCTTGCCGCTGGCTGGGGGCAGGGCGGGTGCGGCCTCGGGCGCGACCTCGCCCGACGTTAGGGCGGCGGTATTGGCGGCAGCGTTGCCCGAAGCGTCACCTTGCCCGTCCCCCGTCGATGTCCTA
>CAZHGR010000009.1:0-63492 GCA_964532255.1 uncultured Sphingobium sp. | reverse complement strand
AGGGGATCGACCAGCGCTCCGCCTGCCGCCATCCCGACTGGACCGGCCCCGACGACCTCGAGATCAAGATCGGCGAGCTGCGCGAGATCACCGACTGGCAGAAGCCGATCTACGTCAAGGTCGGCGCGACGCGGCCCTATTATGACGTGGCGCTGGCGGTGAAGTCGGGCGCGGACGTGGTGGTGCTCGACGGCATGCAGGGCGGCACGGCAGCGACACAGGACGTGTTCATCGAGCATGTCGGCATCCCGACTCTCGCGGCGATCCGCCCGGCGGTGCAGGCGCTCCAGGATCTGGGGATGCACCGCAAGGTCCAACTCATCGTATCGGGCGGAATCCGCAACGGCGCGGACGTCGCCAAGGCGCTGGCGCTGGGGGCCGACGCGGTATCGGTCGGCACTGCGGCGCTCGTCGCTCTGGGCGACAACGACCCGGCGCTGGAGGCGGAGTATCAGAAACTCGGCACCACCGCCGGTGCCTATGACGACTGGCAGGAAGGGCGCGACCCCGCCGGAATCACAACTCAGGACCCGGTGCTGGCCGCGCGGCTCGATCCGGTCGCCGCCGGTCGCCGTCTCGCCAATTATCTGTCGGTGATGACGCTCGAGGCGCAGACCATCGCCCGCGCCTGCGGCAAGAGCCATCTGCACAATCTGGAGCCGGAGGATCTCGTCGCGCTGACCATCGAAGCGGCGGCGATGGCGCGGGTGCCGCTGGCGGGGACCAACTGGATACCGGGCGGGGGCGGGTTTTGAAGGGGCGGCCTTCACCGTCATGCCAGCGAAAGCTGGCATCGCGTGCGGCAAGCGTGGCGGTGCCTTCCCGTCACCCCAGCGAAGGCTGGGGTCGCGTGCGGCGAAAGATGCCAGCCTTCGCTGGCATGACGAATAGGGAAGGGGGAGCACGGACATGACGATCGATCTTGCACAGGCGGCCCGCGACAAGGGCATCGACTATTTCCTGATCTCCTTCACCGACCTGTTCGGTACGCAGCGCGCCAAGCTGGTCCCCGCCAGCGCGATCGGCGGCATGCAGAAGGCAGGCGCGGGATTCGCGGGATTTGCGGCATGGCTCGACCTGACCCCCGCCGATCCCGACATGTTCGCGATTCCCGATCCCGACAGCCTGATCCAGCTTCCGTGGAAGCCGCAAGTCGGCTGGGTGGCCGCCGATCTGTGGATGGACGGGCGCGAGGTCGACCACGGCCCGCGCAACCTCCTCAAGAAACTGATCGCCCGCGCCGTCGAACAGGGTCTGACGATGAAGACCGGCGTCGAGTGCGAATATTTCCTGATTTCGCCCGACGGGCTGGCGATCGGCGACGCCGCGGATACCCAGGCCAAGCCCTGCTACGACCAGCAGGCGCTCATGCGCCGCTATGCCGTCATCACCGAAATCTGCGACAGCATGATCGCCCTGGGCTGGCAGCCCTATCAGAACGACCATGAGGACGCGAACGGCCAGTTCGAGATGAACTGGCATTATGACGACGCGCTTGTCACCGCCGACCGCCACGCCTTCTTCAAGTTCATGGTCCGGTCGATCGCGGAAAAGCACGGGCTTCGCGCGACCTTCATGCCCAAGCCCTTCGCGCATCTGACCGGCAATGGTTGTCACATGCATGTCTCGCTGTGGCGGGACGAGACCAACGCCTTTGTCGAGGCGGGCAGCGAGAGCGGGCTGTCGCCGCTCGGCCTGTCGTTCATCGGCGGGGTGATCCATTCGGCCGACGCGCTGGCGGCGATCTGCAATCCCACCGTCAACAGCTACAAGAGGATCAATGCGCCGCGCACGCTGTCGGGTTCGACATGGTCGCCAAACTCGGTCACCTGGACCGGCAACAACCGCACGCACATGATCAGGGTGCCGGAGGGCGACCGGTTCGAGCTTCGCCTCGCCGACGGTGCCGCCAATCCCTATCTGATGCCCGCCGCCGTGCTGGCCGCCGGCCTCGACGGCATCGCCAACGGGCGCGATCCCGGCCCACGGCTCGACATCAACATGTATACCGACGGGCACAGGGTTCCCGACGCCAGGAAGCTGCCGCTCAACCTGCTCGACGCGCTCCGCGCGCTCGGTGCGTCGGATGTCCTCGGCGAGGCGCTCGGCGGCTTCGTTCCCGCCTATCTCAAGCTCAAGCATGAGGAATGGAACGACTATGCGCGGCATCTGACGCAGTGGGAGCGCGACACGACTCTCGACTGCTGATCTTGCCCCGGGCACCGGACCGGGCCAAGGTGGGTCAGACACCCTAGCCCAGGACCAGCATGACCCTGCCTTCCATACTCGACGGTCGCTTGCGGATCCCCGTGATCGCCTCACCGATGTTCCTCATCTCCAACCCCGATCTCGTGATTGCGCAATGCACATCGGGGATCGTGGGGTCGTTCCCGTCGCTCAACGCGCGCCCGATCGAGGTGCTCGACGAATGGCTCACCCGCATCGCCGCCGCGCTGGCCGCGTGGGACCGCGACCATCCCGGTTCGCCCGCCGCGCCCTTTGCGGTGAACCTGATCGTCCATCGCACCAACAACCGGCTCGCCGAGGATCTGGCGCTGTGCGTCAAGCACAGGGTGCCGCTCATCATTACCTCGCTCGGTGCCGACACGGAGGTCAATGCGGCCATCCATGGCTATGGCGGGATCGTGCTCCATGATGTCGTCAACAACCGATTCGCCCGCAAGGCGATCGACAAGGGTGCGGACGGCCTGATCGCCGTGGCGGCGGGCGCTGGCGGTCATGCCGGAACGCTGTCGCCGTTCGCGCTCCTTCAGGAAATCCGCCAATGGTTCGACGGCCCGCTGGCGCTGTCGGGCTCGATTGCCAATGGCGGCGCGATCCTGGCGGCGCAGGCGGCGGGCGCCGACCTCGGCTATATCGGCTCGGCCTTCATCGCGACCGAAGAGGCGAACGCCGACGCGCGCTACAAGCAGATGATCACCGAATGCACCGCCGAGGACATCATCTATTCGAGCCTCTTCACGGGCGTCCCCGGCAATTATCTGAAGCCGTCGATCCGCGCCGCCGGTCTCGACCCGGACAATCTGCCGGAAGCCGACCCTTCGAAGATGAGCTTCGGGTCGGGCGGCGAGAGTGCTGCCAAGGCATGGAAGGACATCTGGGGCTGCGGCCAGGGAATCGGGGCCGTGCAGCAGGTCGTCCCCGTGGCCGCGCTGGTCGACCGGCTTGCCGCCGAATATGCAGCCGCGCGCGATCGGCTCTGCTCCGGCGGCGCAGCGGGATCGGCGTGAGAGTGGCCGGGGTGCTAGCCGCCGGCCGGCGGGCGCATCACACCGCCGTGCTGAACTGCCGCACCGCCTGCTGGCGATAGGGGTCGAACAGGGCGGCGAGGCTGCGCGCATAAGGCCGCCCCTCGGGGGCCAGCGTCAACACCCCGCCGCTCAGCCGCGCGAGGCCCCGCTCCTCGAAGGCGTCGATTGCTTCGGCAAGACCCGGCTCGCCCAGCAACGCGCCGACGTCGGCGGGATAGCCGCACAGTATTTCCTCGATCACCAGGCCGATCTCGCGGTCGCTCGCCGACCGGCGCACACCCAGCGCACCTGCCAGCCGATCCTGTGACAGCCGCATGCGATAGCGCCCCGCATTCTTGTCGTTCTGAACGATCAGATGGGGGAACTGGCTGATCGCGCTTGCCCCCATGCCGATCAGCACGTCGGCGCGATCGTCGGTGAAGCCCTGGAAATTGCGGCGAAGTCCGCCCGTCACCGCCGCTTCGGCCAGCGGATCGAAGGGCCGCGCGAAATGGTCGAAGCCGACCGGCTGATAGCCCGCGCGCACCAGCAGATCGAAGCCGCATTCAGCCATCATGAAGCGCGTGCGCTGGTCGGGCAGCGCGCTGTCGTCGATCCGGCGCTGGCGCGGCAGCAGGTGGGGTACATGCGCATAGCCGAACAGGGCGATTCGGTCGGGTGCCAGCGCGACCGCCTGCTCCAGCGTATCTTCAAGCGTCTCCAGGCTCTGTCCCGGCAGGCCGTACATGAGATCGAAGTTCAAAGAGCGTACACCCGCCCCGCGCAGGCCGGCCGTGGCATCGGCGATCAGCGCGGCGGGCTGAACACGGCCGATCGCCGCCTGGATCGCGGGATCCAGCGTCTGGACGCCGAGGCTGGCATGAGTCACGCGCACCAGCCCCAGCAGGCGGGTCCAGCCATCGTTGAGCCCGCGCGGGTCGAGCTCGATCGAGATCGGCACCTGCCCCGCCGAAAAGGCCGTCAGCAGATGATCGACAAGCCGGACGAACGCTACCGGCGACAGCGCATTGGGACTGCCCCCGCCGAACGCGATTCGCGTCACTTCCGCGCCGGGGGGCAACAACGCGGCGACCAGATCGATCTCCCGGTCGAGAGCGTCGAGATAGGCTTCCAGCCGATGCGTCTTGTTGGCAGCGCCGGTGTTGCACCCGCAATACCAGCAGATCTGCTCGCAATAGGGGATATGGACGTAGAGCGAGATCGCGCCACGGCTGACGGCGATCGCATCGGCCAGCGCATCCGCTCCCACGTCGTCGCGAAATTCGGCGGCGGTCGGGAAGCTGGTGTAGCGCGGGACCGGGTTCGCCAGAAGCTCCGGATGATAGGTCCACATTCTGCCGCATATGTCGCCCGGCGGCCGCCGCCCGGCATTGATTGGGGTCAAAAAGCTTCTTGCGCGCCATCAATGTCGCCAGCCGCGCCCGCCTGTAGCCGGTTGATGTCGGCGGGCCGAAGGGGGTTCTCCGCCGCTGTGAGTCAACGGAGACAAAAATGATCAAGACGTTCGCAGGCAAGGCAGCCCTCCTCGCCGCCACCGCATTCACTCTCGCCATCGGTCCTGCCGCGCAGGCGCAGGACGCGGGAAAGATCCAGGTCAAGCTGCTCGGCACCGCCGTGCTGCCCGACGGCAAGATCACCGAGGTGCGCCAGCAGCCCGGAACGATCCTCAACGGGTCGAACACCGAGGCGGACAACAATGTCGTCCCCACGCTCGCCATCGAATATTTCTTCACGCCCAATGTCTCGGTCGAGACGATCTGCTGCCTGACGCAGCATGATGTCGTCGCGACGGGCGCGCTGGCGGGTGCCGAGCTGGTGTCCGATGCGAAGATCCTGCCGGCCACGCTGACCGTCAAATATCATCTGCCGACCGGCGCGGGCATCAAGCCCTATGTCGGCGCGGGTCCGACCTATTTCTTCTTCATCGACGAGAAATCGGGCGCGGCGACCAAAGCGCTGGGTCTGCCGCGGCAGAAGATGGACGATACCTTCGGCTTCGTGCTCCAGGCCGGGGTCGATGTGCCCGTCGGCACTTCGGGCCTGGGCATCACGCTCGATGCGAAGCGCTACTTCCTGCGCCCCGACGCGCACTGGTACGACGCCACCGGCGCGCAGGTGATCGAAACGCACCACAAGCTCGATCCTTGGGTGCTGAGCGCGGGCCTCGCCTATCGCTTCTGAGCGCGTCGAGCGGCAATCCGCCGCCTCAGCCCGCCATATCCTCCAGCCGTTCGCGGTCGCGGATCTCGATCTCGCGCCGCGACGGCAGGTCGATGATGCCGTCGGAACGCATGCGCGTGAGCTGGCGGCTCACCGTCTCGATGGTGAGCCCCAGAACGTCGGCGATCTGCTGACGCCCGAAGGGGAGGACGAAACGACTCAGCGGCGAGTTCAGCGAATCGCAGCCCCCGTCGACCAGCCGTTCGGACATTTCGAGGAGGAAGCTGGCGATCCGTTCATTGGCGGATTTCCGACCGAGCAGCAGCATCCAGTGCCGCGCGCGGTCAAGTTCGGTCAGCGTGCGCTGGAGCAGCTTGTGTTCGAGGTCGGGATGTTCGCGTGCGAACCCGTCGAAATCGCCGCGGGTGAAGGCGCACACCTTCGCCTCGGTCAGCGCGGTAACGGTATGCTGGCTTTCCGCGCCGAAGGGCCGGCCGATGAAGTCCGACGGATAGACGATGCCGACGATCTGCTCGCGCCCGTCGCTGGTCGAGGTGGTGAGCTTCAGCACGCCGTCGATGACATTGGCGACCATCAACGAATCGTCGCCTTCCCAGATCAGCGACTGGCCGGCACCGACGGTGCGCTGCCGCCCCAGGCGATTGAGCGTGACCAGTTCATCCTCGCCGAGCGCGGAGCAAATCGCGCGGTTGCGCACGAGGCAGGTCGAGCAGCTATTCATCGCATCGGCTCATCGATCATCCATAAACCACTGACCCTTAGACCATGGCGCTGACGAAGGGAATGCCCGGTTGAGGGGCCGGGCGCATGATCGGTCACAACCAAGCCACTCTTACACTTCGATTTCTTTGCACTGTATTCGCGAGCAGCCATTTGATAGGATCGCCGCCATGTCGGAAAACATATTGCTGACCCGCCCGGCTTCGCGCCGATCGGTTCTGATGGGACTGGCTGTCGGCGGTGCGGCGCTGGGGAGCGGCCATGCGGTTGCTGCCACCCTGCCCACCCCGGACGCCACCGCCCGGCTCGTCGCCAAGGCGAAAGCCGCGATGGAGGCGCACGGCAAGCGGATCGCGCATCATGACCGCGCCGCCATTGCCGATTTCAGCCGTCCATCGTCTTCGCCGCGCTTCCTGCTCATCGATTTCGAGGCCGGACGCACGCGCACCCTGCGTGTCGCGCATGGCCGCGGCTCGGACCCGGCGCACAGCGGATGGCTGCAGAGCTTCAGCAACCGCAATGGCTCCAACGCCTCTTCGCGCGGAGCCTATGCCACCGGCGCGCTTTACACCGGACAGCACGGCCGCTCGCAGCGCCTCATCGGGCTCGAGCCGACCAACGACCAGGCCGAGGCGCGAGCGATCGTCATCCATGGGGCATGGTACGCGAATGACGACATCGTCCGCAAACATGGTGTGCTCGGCCGCTCCGAAGGCTGCTTCGCGGTCAGCGAAAGCGCGATCGGGCCGCTGCTCGACTGGCTGGGCGAAGGCCGGCTGCTGTACGCGGACAAGCTGTAGGGCAGAGGCCGGGACGCCACGCCCGCAAGTCCATCACGCCGCGGCCGCACCCTGCAGTCCTGGCGGCGGCGGCGCATCGTCCGCATCGGGATCGCGGCCCTGCCACCTGTCGAGCTGCCGCATGACCGGAGTGACCGTCAGCCCGTGCAGCAGGATCGATAGCAGCGCAACCAGTCCGACGATCGCCCACAGACGCTCGCCCTCCGCCAGGTCGAGATGGTTCAGGCCATAGGCGAGATAATAGAACGATCCGACACCACGGATACCGAAGAACGCCAGCGTCATCTTCTCCGACAGGCTCGCCCTGAATCCTGCCAGCGCGATCATGCCGCCGAGCGGACGGATGACGAGCAGGATCGCGATCGCGGCCGCGACATCGGTCCATCGCAGCGCGCCCAGCAGGCCGCTCACCAATGCGCCCCCGAACAGCAGCAGCACGACCATCATCGCAAGCCGCTCCACCTGCTCGGTGAGGTCATGCATCTGGCGGTTGAAATCATGATCGCGGTGCGACCGCCTCAGTGTCAGTGCGGTGACGAACACCGCGAGAAATCCATAGCAGTGGATCATCTCGGTCACGCCATAGGAGATAAAGGTGGCCGAGATCGCGATGAGACCGTCGCCCGTTTTCGACAACTGGCTATCCGCCGGAATATGGAAAGTGAGCCAGCCGAACAGGCGTCCGATCAACCAGCCTCCGACGACGCCTGCGACGATCTCCCACAGCACATTGTGCAGGAGCCAGCGCTCCGCCCACGGCTCCCCGGTCGTCATGGCCAGTCCCAGGACGATGGCGAGATGGACGAAGGGGAATGCGAGGCCGTCGTTCAGGCCCGCTTCGGAGGTCAGGCCGAACCGCACCTCGTCCTCCTCCCCTGTCTTGGGCGGTCCCACCTGAACGTCGGAGGCGAGCACCGGATCGGTGGGTGCCAGGCTGGCGGCCAGCAACAAGGCCGCGATCCAGGACAGGCCGAGGATGCAGCCCCCCAGGACGGTGATCGCGACGATACCCAACGGCATGGTGACCGCCAGCAGCCGCCAGGTCACGCTCCACCTGCGCCATCCGAACGGACGGTCGAGCTTCAGGCCTGCCCCCATCAGCGCGATGATGACGACCATTTCGGTCATGCGTTCGGTGATATCGGGATAATCGAGCGGCAGCGGCCGGAGCGGCACGCCGGGCAAGGAGAAGATCGCGGCACCAATTGCAATGCAGACGATCGGCAGCGACAGCGGCAGGCGTTTGAGCGCGAGCGGCAGCCACGCGACCAGAGCGATCAGCACGCCCGCTCCCGTCAGGATCAGAATATAGGGGTCGGGGGAAAAGTCGGGCAGTTGCACGAGCCCCAAACGCCGCAGCAGCGGATGCGTTCAGACCGTCCCGCTTTATCCCTGCGCGGGGCTGCACTCCGTCTCCCTCGCCGCGAGTGCCCGCCCCCGCGCCTCGCCGCCCATCGCGGCAACCAGCGCCGTGTCGAGGCCATAGGGGTCGTCTGCATACGTCACCCGGCCCTCCTCATCCGCATGGGCGGTGAAATAGGCGATATGGACCGGGGCAGGATGCTCGAGCGGCACGCGCACCGTCTCGCTGCCCGCTGTCACCCCCGCGATCCGCGCCTCGGTCCAGCCGGTGCCGGCCAGCAGTGCCGCAGCCAGCGCCTGCGGCCGGTCGGTGCGAATACAGCCATGGCTGAAGCTGCGCGTCTCGCGGTCGAACAGCGCCTTCGACGGCGTGTCGTGCATATAGACGCTGTGCGGATTGGGCATGTCGAGCTTGATCTGGCCCAACGCATTGCCCGGCCCCGGCCGCTGCGTGACGCGCAGGCCACCGCCGGGTGCGATCGACCAGGCATAGCCGCGCTCGCGCGCCGTCGCCGGCCGGTTGCGCACCAGCGCACCCACGCTTTCGGCGATGATCGACTGCGGCACGTTCCACGGCGGATTGATGACCACCGCCTGCACCGCGGTCGAGAATTGCGGCGTCGGCGTCGCCCGCTTGCCCACGATCACGCGGTGGGCGCTCACCACCCGCCCACCGTCGACCAGCCGCGCCATATATTCGGGGACATTGACCAGAATGTACCGTTGGCCGAGGTCGCGCGGCAGCCATCGCCAGCGCTCCAGGCTGGCGCGGATCGCACGCCGCTCCTTCTCCGCGCCCTCGGCAGGCACCGCCGCAAGCGCCGCCTGAAGCGCGCGATAGCCCGAATGGCCGGGCGCGAGCCGGTCGAGCGTGCCGCCTATGTCGCCGCTCGCCAGCGCCCGGTCCATCAGCGCCAGCACCGCATCGGGCGAGATTGAGGCTGCGGCAAAATAGGCCAGCCGCCGCGCGGGCGGACGCACCCGGCCGCTCGCCAGATCGCGGGCGATCCGCGCGAAGCCGACCGTGGCCGCACGGTCGATCCGCGCCGCGTCACGCGCCGCCACCGCTGCCCGGACATCCTCGAGCGCATAGTCGGCCGGGTCGAGGCCGTGCCGCCCCAAAGTCTCGCCATAGTCCAACAGCCGCGCCGCCGCCGCCGGAGTCCAGCGCGCCGAAGCCCGCACCGCCGCGCCCGCCACCGGCGCCGCCTGCGCGAAAACCGCGCCGGGTATCGCTGCCGGGACCGCCGCGATCAGCATCGCCGCAGCGATCCTGCCGATTCTTGCCATAGCTGGTCGCTTGCCTGTCATTGCGCGCTGCTCCTCATGCCCATGGCTGTCGCGCGTCGTCGCCGCGCCCGCATTGGCTTCGATCAAAGCGCCGTCAGAACCCGCGCGAGGGAGGGCGGGCGGCATCGCGCAGGGAAATATGGTGCGGATGGTCGGACTCGAACCGACAAGGATTGCTCCGGCGGATTTTGAGTCCGCTGCGTCTACCATTTCGCCACATCCGCGCCGGGGAGCGACACGGCCCCCCGAAAAGCAGCCCTTCGGCTATACCGCCACCGCCCCGCGCGCAAGTCCCCCCGCCGTCATCGCGGCGATCGGTCTGCTCATTGCGCGAGACCGCGCGCCCTACGCTTTCGCCCGGGCAGAAACTTTCCCCGCAGCGCGCGGCTTTGCCCGGCTCGGCGCGGGCTTGGCGGGGGACGGGCTCCCGAGCAGAGGCGCGAGATAGCGGCCCGTGTAGCTGCGCGGTTCCTTCGCGACGGCTTCCGGCGTTCCCACAGCAACGATCTCGCCGCCCTTGGTGCCGCCCTCCGGTCCCAGGTCGATGATCCAGTCGGCGGTCTTGATGACGTCGAGATTATGCTCGATCACCACGACGCTGTTGCCCTGTTCGACCAGTGCGTGGAGCACTTCGAGCAATTTGCGCACATCCTCGAAATGCAGGCCCGTCGTCGGCTCGTCGAGGATGTAGAGCGTGTTGCCCGTGGCCCGGCGCGACAGTTCCTTGGCGAGCTTGACCCGCTGCGCCTCGCCGCCCGACAGCGTCGTCGCCTGCTGCCCGACCTTGACATAGCCCAGCCCCACCTCGGCCAGCATGGCCATCTTGTCGCGGATCGGCGGCACCGCCTTGAAGAACTCGACCGCATCCTCGACCGTCATGTCGAGCACGTCGGCGATGCTCATCCCCTTGAACTTCACCTCCAGCGTTTCGCGATTGTAGCGGCGGCCGTGGCATTCCTCGCAGGTGACATAGACGTCGGGCAGGAAGTGCATCTCGATCTTGATAAGGCCGTCGCCCGCGCACATCTCGCACCGGCCGCCCTTGACGTTGAAGCTGAAACGGCCGGGCTTGTACCCGCGCGCCTGCGCCTCGGGCAGGCCGGCGAACCAGTCGCGGATGTTGGTGAACGCGCCCGTATACGTGGCCGGGTTGGACCGGGGCGTGCGACCGATCGGCGACTGGTCGATGTCGATGACCTTGTCGAGATGCTCCAGCCCCTCGATCTTGTCATGCGCGCCCGCGATGATCCGCGCGCCGTTGAGCGCGCGCGCCGAGGCCGCATAGAGCGTGTCGATGGTGAAGCTCGACTTGCCCGATCCCGACACACCGGTGATGCAGGTAAAGGTGCCGAGCGGGATCGACGCGGTGACTCCGGTCAGATTGTTAGCGCGGGCGTTACGCACGGTCAGCTTCTTGCCCGACCCCTTGCGCCGCTTGTCGGGCACGGCGATTTTGCGCGTGCCGTTGAGATAGTCGGCGGTCAGGCTGGCCTTGCTCTTGAGGATGTCGGCAAGCGTGCCCTCAGCGACGACCTCGCCGCCGTGAACGCCTGCCCCCGGCCCCATGTCGACCACCCAGTCGGCAGCGCGGATCGCATCCTCGTCATGCTCGACCACCAGCACCGTATTGCCAAGGTCGCGAAGCCGCTTGAGCGTCGCCAGCAGCATGTCGTTGTCGCGCTGGTGAAGGCCGATCGAGGGTTCATCAAGGACGTAGAGCACGCCCGACAGGCCCGATCCGATCTGGCTGGCGAGGCGGATGCGCTGGCTCTCTCCGCCCGAAAGCGTGCCCGAGGTGCGGTCGAGGTTGAGATAGTCGAGCCCGACATTGTTGAGGAAGCCCAGCCGCTCGACGATCTCCTTGAGGATGGCCTTGGCGATCTGGTTCTGCTGCGGCGTCAGATGATCGGGGAGCGCGGTGAACCAGGCGAGCGCCTCGACGACGGGAAAGGCAGTCGGCGTGGCGATGTCAGCACCCGCGATCCTGACGCTCAGCGCCTCGGGCTTGAGGCGCTTGCCCGCGCATGTCTCGCACGCCTGAGCGGTCTGATATTTGCCCAGCTCCTCGCGCATCCAGGCGCTTTCGGTCGACAGCATGCGGCGGTTGAGGTTGCCAATGACGCCCTCGAACGGCTTCTTGACGTCATAGCTCTTGCGCCCGTCCTTGAAGCGGAGCGTCACGGGCTTGCCGCCGGTGCCGTGGAGGATGACCAGCCGGATCTCCCCCGGCAGATCGGCCCAGGGCGTGTCGAGGCTGAAGCCGAACTCGCGGCCCAGGCTTTCGAGCACCTGCATATAATAGGGGCTGGGGGGGTTGGACTTGGCCCAGGGGACGATCGCCCCCTTTTTCAGCGAGAGCGCCTCGTTGGGGACGACGAGCTGTTCGTCGAACTCCAGCTTCTCCCCCAGCCCGTCGCACGCGGGGCACGCCCCCTGCGGCGCGTTGAAGCTGAACAGCCGCGGTTCGATCTCGGCGATGGTGAAGCCGCTGACCGGGCAGGCGAATTTCTCCGAAAAGACGATGCGGTTGGGGGGGATGGCGGCACCTTTCATGCCTTTCCTGCCCTCCTCTTCAGAGGAGGGGCCGGGGGTGGTGGAGGCAAGCGCCGCATGCGCACCATCCCCTGCCCCCTCCTCTGAAGAGGAGGGGGTTCGCTGTGTCGCCCCGGCTTCCCGCCCCGGCATCACCCCATCCGCCAGGTCGACATAGGCCAGCCCCTCCGCCAGCTTCAGCGCCTGCTCGAAGCTTTCGGCAAGGCGGGTCTGGATGCCGTCCTTCACCGCGATGCGGTCGACCACGACCTCGATGTCATGCTTGTATTTCTTGTCGAGCGCAGGCGCATCCTCGATCGCCATCATCTCGCCGTCGATGCGCACGCGGGTGAAGCCCGCCTTCTGCCACTCCGCCAGCTCCTTGCGATACTCGCCCTTGCGGCCGCGAACCACCGGCGCGAGGAGGTAGATGCGCGTCCCTTCCGGCAGCGCCATCACCCGGTCGACCATCTGGCTGATCGTCTGCGCGCTGATCGGCAGGCCGGTCGCGGGCGAATAGGGCACACCCACCCGCGCCCACAGCAGCCGCATATAGTCGTAGATCTCGGTCACCGTCGCCACGGTCGAACGCGGATTGCGGCTTGTCGTCTTCTGCTCGATGCTGATCGCTGGCGAGAGGCCGTCGATATGCTCGACATCGGGCTTCTGCATCATCTCGAGGAACTGGCGCGCGTAAGCGCTCAGCGATTCGACATAGCGCCGCTGCCCCTCGGCATAGATGGTGTCGAACGCCAGGCTCGATTTGCCCGAACCCGACAGGCCTGTGATGACGATCAGCCGGTCGCGGGGCAGATCGATGTCCACGCCCTTGAGATTATGCTCGCGCGCACCGCGCACGCTGATGTGAGTGAGGCTCATGCAGTCCATGTTCCAGAAATGTTCCCGGCGATCAAGCGGGGCGTGCGACCGTCACGGCAGATTGGCATCGGCGGGGCCGAGCGCAAGTGCGACCATCCGGCGGCAAGTTGCGATATCGAAACGAAAATCCGCAAGGCTGCGGCAAAAATGGCGGAAAAGCGCGGTTCGTCGCGCAGGGATAACGTTCTGTTAACGTAACGAGGCTAGACGCTGTTCATCATCTTTGACCGTCAGGATTCACAGTGAGCAAGAAGAGCGCCAACCGCCGGACCGCCGAAGAAGCGATCCGCTTCCTCGACACGCATATGCTTGACCCGACACCGGGCAATTACGCTTTCGCCTATCTGTACATGACCGGGGTCAGCGGAACGCTGCGAAAGACGGTCGACGGGATGGTCTTTGACGGCGTGCGGCTGAAGCAGGACGTTGTCGACGAGCTGATGAGCACGACGACCGAGACCGCCGGCGCGGCCGTGCCGGGCGACATGGACGAGATTCGCGAGACGATCCGGCGGCAGGCGCTGTCGGTCGCCGACCTGACCCAGCGCAGCCTGTCCGACACCAGCGCCTTCGGCCGCGAGCTTCAGGAAGGGGCGGAGCAGGCGCTGACCGGCGTCGACCTCGCAGGCATCATCCGCACCATGGCCGAACGCACCGCGATGATGGAGCGCAAGCTGGCGGAAACCGCGAAGGAGACCGAGAGGCTTCGCATGGACCTCGACGCCGCGCGCGACGACGCCAGCCGCGACGCGCTCACCAACCTGCCCAACCGACGCGCGGTGGAACGCCAGATCGAGAAGCTGGGCCGCGCCGCCGAGGAAATGGCGGTGGCCTTCTGCGACATCGATCATTTCAAGTCGATCAACGACCGCTTCGGCCATGCGGTCGGCGACCGCGTGCTGAAGGCGGTGGCGGAAACGCTGGCCGAAACGATGGATCCGCACACCGTCGCGCGCTTCGGCGGCGAGGAGTTCGTGGTGCTGCTTCCCGGCATCCCGGGCGACGAGGCATTCCGCCTGATCGAAGCGGCGCGCGAAGCGGTTGCGCAGCGCAACTTCCGCGTCCGCGAGACCGACCAACTCATCGGCACCGTGACCTTCTCTGCCGGCGTGGCGCAGGCGCAGGGCGATCCCGAAGAAGCGCTGCGCGCCGCCGACAAGTCGCTGTACGAGGCGAAGAACAGCGGGCGCAACCGGACCGTGTGGAAGTCGGCGGCCTGACCGCCGCGCCGACCAGCAACGAAAATCTCGTTTCGCGCGCGCCATGATTGACGCGCGCGCACGTCCGCGCTGAACTGTTCCCGGTTTCGGGGGGGAGACGGACGCGCATGGATCAGGTGGTTCAGCTCATCGGCCTGGGCGCTGGGCTGCTGGCGGTGAGTGCGCTGATCGCGGCGCGCACGTCGCGGCGCAAGGTCGTGCTCGTCTCGCTTCTGTGGCTGTTCGGGCCGGCGCTGCTGATGGCGCTGGCGATGGGCCTGGGCGGGCTGATCGCGCCGCAGCAGGGCAGCGGCGCGTGGAACGGCATTTTCGCCATCATGCTGATCGGCACGATCGTCGTGCTGCCGTGGATGGCCGTCGCAGGCGCGGGCCTGCTGATCGGCGCAGCACTGCGGCGGAAATGGCCCCCACGCGAGCCGCCCGCGCCGCCGCCGACGGACGCGCCCCAGCCCGCTACCGCCGCCCCGCTTCGCCCGCCCGCACCGCTGGGCGCGCCGCCACAGCATTATCTTCCCGCAGGCACCGGCCCCCGCGAGGTCAACCAGACATCCCCCGACGGATCGATCCGCGTCGACATCGATCCCAATGAATGGGGCCATGGCCAATGGGTTTACAGCCCGCGCGTGGTGGAGACGGCCACCGGCCGCATCCTCTGCGATCTGCACGGCAGCGACTGGCAGGCCGACCTCGCCTTCCCGCGCGATCGCTATGTCTGGCTGGGACTTCGCCGCTATCGCACGCCGGGCTTTCTGTTCGCCGGGTTCGACCTTGCCGAGGACCGCTATCGGATCGCGCTCGGCTCGCTCGACACGCCCGACGAGGAAGGTCCGATCGGCGACATATCGGACCGGCTGGAGCAATGGTGGCGTCTCGCCACGCGCAACGCGGCGCTGACCATGCCCCAGCCGCTGCATCCGGGTGCCAGGCCACATCCCTTCCCCGCCTGGCGCCAGGCGCTCCTCATCCTTATCGGCGCTATCGTGGCGATCGCCGGGATCAGTTGGTACGCGGTCAGGAACGACATCGACGCGCCGCGCGTGCCGACGGTGATCCGCGTGCCGCACTGACCAACGCCGCTAGACCTTGATTGAAAAGAACCTAGACCTCGTCGCTCAGCAATCTCTCTGCGCCCTGCAGGTCGACCGAGACCAGCCGACTGACGCCCTGTTCGACCATGGTCACGCCGAACAGGCGGTGCATGCGGCTCATCGTCACGGCGTTGTGGGTGACGATCAGGTAGCGGGTGTCGGTGTCGCGCGCCATGCGGTCGAGGAGGTCGCAGAAGCGCTCCACATTCGCGTCGTCGAGCGGCGCGTCGACTTCGTCGAGGACGCAGATCGGCGCGGGGTTGGTGAGGAACAGGCCGAAGATCAGCGCCACCGCGGTCAGCGCCTGCTCACCCCCTGACAGCAATGTCAGCGTCGCCAGCTTCTTTCCCGGCGGCTGCGCCATGATCTCCAGCCCCGCCTCGAGCGGGTCGTCGCTGTCGACCAGCGCGAGATGCGCCGATCCGCCGTTGAACAAGGCGGTGAACAGCCGCTGGAAATGACCGTTGACCGCCTCGAACGCCGCGAGAAGCCTCTGCCGCCCCTCGCGGTTCAACGACCCCACCGATCCGCGAAGCTGGTTCACGGCCTGCGCCAGCTCGTCGCGCTCGGCCATGCCCTTGGCCTGTTCCGCCTCGATCTCCGCGAGTTCCTGCGCGGCAACGAGGTTGACCGGACCCATGCGCTCGCGCTCCGCGACCATGCGGTCGAGCGCGTCCTGCTCCTCACCCGCCGAGGCGACGTCGCCCGAATCGAAACCGAAGCGTTCGGGGAGCACCGGCGGCGGGCATTGAAAGCGCTCGCCCGACTGCGCCGTCGTCTCCTGCCGCCGCTGCACCGCATGTTCCGCGCGCGCGGCGGCGGTGGCGCGGGCTTCGCGGGCGCGGGTCAGCGCCTCGTTCGCCTGCGCCAGGGCGGCATCGGCAGCCGAGAGCGCGGCGGCGGCGGCGCGATCGGCATCCCCCGCCAGCCGCGCGGCATCGGCAGCGGCGGCCCGGTCGCGGTCGGCGGCGGCGATCCGCTCGTCGAGCGACGCCGGGCGGGCGAGCAGAACCGCCTGCTGCTCGGTCAGTTGCTCGCGCCGCTTCGCCATGTCGGCGAGGCGCACCCCGGCGTCGGCGGCGCGAGCCTGCCAGCTTTGCCGTTCCGCCTCCACCGCCTGAAGCCGGTCGCGGATCTGCGCAGAAGAGCGCTGCGCCGATGACAGCGCCCCGCGCAAATCCTGAACCATGCGGCGCGCGGCGGCCGATTCGGAATTGAGGCGGATGATCTCCTCGGTCGTGCCGCTGTCCGGGGGCAGGTCGGCAACGGCGGCGGCGGCAAGTTCATAGGCCCCTTGCGCGGCGGACAGCTCGCCCGCCTGATCGGCGGCGCGACGGTCGAGGTCGGCGGCGCGTTCGTTGAGGCGCGCATCGAGCGCCGCCTGCTCGTCGATCGTCCGCTCGGCGCGGCGGATCGCCTCGCGCGCGTCATTGGCAGCCAGTCGCGCGGCGCGCGCTTCGGCCAGTGCCGTGCGCATCGCTTCCTCGGCGGCGGACAGCGCGCCCTGTTGACCGGCGACCGCCTCCTCCAGCCCCGGCTTCTCCGCCGCGATGGCATCGAGCCGGTTGAGCCGGGTCAGCCGCTCCGCCGCCGCCGCGCCGCCGCCGGTGGTGGCATAGCCGTCCCAGCGGCGCGTCCGCCCCTCGCGTGTCACCAATGTCTGCCCCGCGAGCAGATTGCGCCCGTCATCGCTGTCGGCGACGATGACGAGCGAGAGCGCGCGCAGGAGTTCGGGCGGCGCGCTGACATGGTCGGCGAGCGAGGCGCAATCCTCCGGACAGGGGGGGTCGAGCGCCAGCGGGGTCGCGCCCGCCCAGCGGATATTGCCCACAGGCGCGATCGGCGCGGCGAGATCGTCGCCCAGTGCCGCCGCCAGCGCGCGCTCATAGCCCGGAGCGGCGCGGACCCGGTCGATCGCGCGGGTCGATCCGTCGGGCGCGCGCGTCGCCTTGCGAAGCGCCGCTTCCTCGGCGTTGAGCGCGGCGAGCGTGGCGCGCGCGGCGGCGAGCGTCCGTTCGGCCTCGTCACGCGCGGTCGCGGCGGCGGCGCGGGCGGTTTCGGCGGCGGCGGTAGCGGCGTCGGCTTCGGTCGCGGCAGCCTCTGCGGCGGCGCGCGCGGTTTCGGCTTCGGCGCGCTTCGCCGCAATGGGCGCGCGGTCGGGCAGCGCGGCGCGTGCGGCGTCGATCTTCTGGCTTTCCGCCGCAGCGCGTTCGAGCCGCTGGCGCGCGCCCATCAGCGCCGCCTCGGCCACGCGGCGTTCGGCCTGCTCCTCCGCCTGGCGAGTCATCGCGCGGGCGAGCGCCAGCTCCGCCTCATGCGCGGACGCCTCCCCGGTGGCGATCCGTTCCTGAAGCTCGGGGACTCGCGCGTCTTCGGCGGCCAGCGCGGCGGCAAGGTCGGTCGCCTGCACCGACAGCCGCACCCCCGCCTCGGCCGCGTCGCGGTCGAGCGCCTTCTCGCGCCCCTCGTCCTCGGCCAGCCGCGACAGTTGTGCCTGCAGATCCTCGATCCGCCGTTCGAGCGAGCGGCGTTCGCCGCGCAGCCGGTCGAGCGCGTGACCCGCCTCGCTCGCGGCGTCGCGGCGGCGCTGTGCCTCGGCCTGCGCGCTCGCCTGCGCCTCGCGCGCGGCGTTGGCGGCGGCGGCGGCGGCGGCATGGGCATCGCGTTCGGTGGCGACCGCCTGCTCGGTGCGCGCCGCCTCCCCTTGCGCGGCCTCTTCCTCGCGGACGGCGACGCGATAGCGGGCGAACAGCGCGCGCGCCTCGGCCACGCTGATCCTCTCGGACAGCGCACTATACCGCTCGGCCGCGCGCGCCTGGCGGCGGAGCGTCTGGGCGCGATTGTCCATGTCGGCCATCAGCTCGCCCAGCCGCTCCAGATTGGCCTCGGTCGCGCGCAGCTTCTGCTCGGCATCGCGGCGGCGGACATGAAGCCCCGCGATCCCCGCCGCTTCCTCCAGCATCTGGCGGCGTTCCTGCGGGCGGGCGGCGATCACCGCGGCGATCCGCCCCTGACTCACGAGCGCGGGGCTGTGCGCGCCCGTCGCGGCGTCGGCGAACAGGAGACCGACATCCTTGGCACGCACGTCGCGGCCGTTGATCCGATAGGCGCTGCCGGCACCGCGCTCGATCCGGCGGATCACCTCGACCTCGCCGTCATGCCCCTCTTCCTCGACGAGGCCGGGGATCGGGCCGGTGACGGCCTCGGCATGGAGGGTGACTTCGGCGAACTCGCGGCGTGGGCGGCTAGTGGTACCCGCGAAGATGACGTCTTCCATCGCCCCGCCGCGAAGCGTGCGCGCGCTGCCCTCGCCCATCACCCAGCGGATCGCTTCGAGCAGGTTCGACTTGCCGCACCCGTTCGGCCCGACGACGCCGGTCAGTCCGGGCGCGATGACGAGGTCGGCGGGCTCGACGAAGCTCTTGAAGCCCGACAGCTTCAGCCGGGTGATGCGCACCGCGTCACCCCCGCAAGCTCAGAAAACCCGCCCCCCGGCGGCAATCAGGCGCCCATCCCGCGCAGCCGTTCCTGCAGCGCGGGCCAGGTGTTGACGTCATCCGCCTTCTGCCCGTTGACGATGATCGTCGGCGTGCCCTGGATATCGAACTGGTCGCTCGCCTGCTCGGTGCTCTTGACGACCGCTTCGGCCGCCGCCGGGTCGGCCAGGCACTGGCGAAGCTGCGGCTCGGGAACGCCACGCGCCTTGGCGAAGTCGATCAGGCCCGCCAGCTCGGCGATGCGGACGAAGCGCTGGTTCGGCGGCAGTTGCCCCGCCGCCTGGAACGCCTGCTCGCCCGCGCCCTGCAGCGTCTGGAACATGGTCGCCTGGTTCGCGAAGAGCTGATGGTTCAGGCCGAAGAACACGTCCGGCCCGGCGCAGCGCGCGACGATCGCATTGGTCAGGTCGAGCGGATCGCGGACGAAGGCGCGATATTCGAAGCTGACCTTTCCGCTGGCGATGAACGGCTCGATCGGCTGGTCCGATGTCTCGGCGAATTCCGCGCAATGGGGGCAGGTGTAGGAGCCGAACTCGATGACGCGGATCGGCGCTTCGGGATTGCCGCGAAGATGGCCACCGTCGGGCGTCGCGCGCACCGTGTCCAGCCACGTCGTTCCCGCAGGGGCAGCGACATTCGCGATCGGCGCGCCCGATGCCGTCCCGCCCGCATTGCCGTCTTCGGTTGCGCCGCCGCAGCCCGCCAGCATCAGCGCCGTCGCCGTGAGCCCAAGCCAAGTCCTTGCCATCATCATCCTCTTTGCCAATGCCTCGCGTTGCGCCCCCGTCAGGCGACGCGTCCTACTTCACTTGGCCTGACCGGGCAATCGGGGCTGACCGGGCAACTGGGGCTGGAGTTCGGCCCAGCCGCTCGCGTCGAGCAGACGCCCGTCGAGGAGAAAGGCCGGGGTGCCGCTGATCCTGCGCTCCTCCCACGCCTCGCGCGCCATGGCACCCAGAATGGTGACGGCGCGCGTATCGGCCAGGCAGGCGCGCTGGCGCTCGGGGGCCAGCCCGCGCTTTTCGAAAAAGGCGGCGAGCCCGGTCGCCTCGGCAATGTCGGCAAGCTGCGTCTTCACGTCGCCCGAGGCTTGCGCGGAGCGGAGCGCATCATGCTTCTGCACGCTTTCCAGCCACGCCTGCTGGCTGAGGAAGACCGCGTTGTGATCGCCGAAGAAGCGCGGCTTGCCCCCGCAGCGCACCAGCACGGCGGCGGCGAGATCATAGGGATCGCGTACCGCGTGGCGCACCTCGATGCCGAGTAGCCCGCGCCGGACCCAGCCGGTCTGCAGCGGCGCGCTGGCTTCGGCGACGAAATGCGCGCAGTGCGGGCAGGTGTAGCTGACATATTCGACCAGCCGCGGTGCCTTCGGATTGCCGAGCACATAGGCGCCCTCCGGCGTGACCGTCACGGTACGCGCCCAGTCGGCGCGCTGCGCGGCGGCGGGGTGCGCCAGCAGCGGGGTGAGGAGGAGGGCGAAGAGGGCGGCGATGATCTTGCGCATTCGGGTCACCATGGCTTCAACGGACGAGACGGGGAACATTGGCCATCAACTCACCCTGGGCGGCCCGCTGCCGCCCGCGACACCGCTCGCCAGCGCTTCGAGCACCGCGCGCAGTTCGGGGTCGGCGATGTCGCGAAGCCCCTCGCCCATGTCGGCGGGAACGGGGTGCAGCATGCGTGGCGGCGGCGCGCCCGCCGGCTTGGCGCGGCGCACCTGCCCCTGTCGGATCGCGACCTTGGCGACGGCCTCATAGCCGAAGAAGCGGTTCACGCGCGCGATGATCTCCGGCAGCGCATGCTGGACCATCGGCGCATGGCCGCTGGCGACCACCAGATCGAGCGTGCCGCCGGTTTTCGCGCCACGCCCGAAACGGATCGAGTCGGGCGAGGAAATGGCCGCGAACCGCTCGCCCGCAATCTCCTCCCAGCGCGTGACGATGCTCGACTGGATGAAACCGAAACGGCGGAAAGCCGCCTCGCCGATCGCGGGCACGAGGTCGGCGATGGCGCGCGGGCCACCGACTCGCGGGCGCTCCGGCGCGGGTTTGGCGCGGGCCTTGCGCGGGGCCTTGGGTTCGGCGGGGGGGGATTGGGTCATCGCTCGCCTTCTGCCATAGGGGGCCATGGCCGTCGACGCTCTTTTGACCCACATACATCCGGCAGAGGGTCGATCGGACGCCGTCGCGGCGCGGCTGCTGGCGCACTATGACCGCCATGCCCGCACGCTTCCCTGGCGCGCCCCGCCAGGCGCGAACCCCACCGATCCCTATCGCGTCTGGCTGAGCGAGATCATGCTCCAGCAGACGACGGTGGCGGCGGTGATTCCCTATTTCACCAGCTTCACGACGCGCTGGCCGACGGTCGCCGATCTGGCGGCGGCCGACGAGGGCGAGGTGATGGCGGCCTGGGCGGGGCTCGGCTATTATGCGCGCGCCCGCAATCTGATCGCTTGCGCGCGCGCGGTCGTTCGCGACCATGGCGGGCGCTTTCCGGCAGACGAGGCCGCGCTTCGCGCGCTGCCCGGCATCGGCGACTATACCGCCGCCGCGATCGCCGCGATTGCCTTTGGCGAGCATGCGGTCGCCGTCGACGCCAATGTCGAGCGGGTCGTCGCCCGGCTGTTCGCGATTCCCGATCCGCTGCCCGCCGGGCGCAAGGCGATCCGCGCCGCCGCCGCGACGATCGCGCCACAGGCGCGCTGCGGCGACTTCACGCAGGCGATGATGGATCTGGGCGCGACGATCTGCACCGCGCGAAGCCCACGCTGCCTCCTCTGCCCGCTGAGCGCCGGTTGCGCCGCGCAACTCGCCGGAACGCCCGAGGCCTTTCCCGTGAAGATCGCGAAAAAGCCGAGGCCCGAGCGTCACGGCTGCGCCTGGTGGATCGAGCGCGATTCGCCCGGCGGCTCCGAGCTGTGGCTGGTGCGACGGCCGGCAAAAGGCATGCTGGGCGGCATGCGCGCTCTGCCGGGAAGCGACTGGACCGAAATGCCGTCGCGCCAGTTGCCCTTTGCCGGCGCATGGCGCTGGGCCGACCGCGCCGTCACCCATGTCTTCACCCATTTCGCGCTGAGCCTGGAGGTCGCCGCCGTGCGGGTCACGGGCGACGCAGAGGGTCTGCCGGGAATCGACGGTGGCTGGTGGCCGCTTGCCGGGCTGGCCGAGGCAGGCCTGCCGACGCTGTATATCAAGGCGGCGCGCGCGGTCGCCGACCTGCCGAAGGAGTGAAGGGATGAAGCATCCGGTATCGTTGCCCGTGGCGTTCGGCGGCGGGCGGCTGGACCGCGCCGATCCGCTGCGTTCGGACCCGGCAAGGCTGGCGGAGGCGCTGGGTCACCCGGCGGCGCGGCTGGTGCTGCTCGACGGGATCGACCCGGTGGCCGACGGCGCGGAGCTGGCGACGTTGCCGCTGCCCGCCGCCGTCGACCCCGGCGCGCTCGGGCTGCTCGGCTTCGACGATCGCGGCCCGCTGTTCGTCCGCCTCGACGGCGAGAGTCCTCCGCATGGCGCGCGGATGTCGCCGGGCTTCTGGGGCATCGCGACATCCCTCTCGGCCAGCGCGCTTGCCCATTATGGTGCCGCGCGCAGCCTGGTCGACTGGCACGCGCGCCACCGCTTCTGCGCACAATGCGGCGGCGGCACCCAGCCCGTGCGCGCCGGCTGGTCGCGCCGCTGCGAGTCATGCGGGGCGGAGCATTTCCCGCGCGTCGACCCGGTGGTCATCATGCTGGCGCAGCACGGGGGACGTGTGCTGCTCGGCCGCCAGCACCGCTTCCCGCCGGGCCGCTACTCAGCGCTGGCGGGCTTTGTCGAGGCGGGGGAGACGATCGAGGAAGCCGTCGCCCGCGAGTTGTTCGAGGAGGCGGGCGTCCGCGCCAACGCCGTCGAATATGTGATGAGCCAGCCGTGGCCCTTCCCCTCCTCGCTGATGATTGCCTGTCTGGCCGATGTCGATGACGACCGGCTGACGCTCGACCCGACCGAGATCGAGGACGCCTTCTGGGCCGACCGCGCCATGGTGGCGGACGCGCTGGCAGGGCGCGAGGATGCCGCCTTCATCGCGCCTCCGCCATGGGCGGTGGCCCGGCAGCTCCTGCAATGGTGGTTCGACCGCGAGGCCTGACTCGCGTGATTGCGCGTCGCCGAGCGAGCGGCTAATGCGCCACGCTTGCGACCCGCCACCCCCTTTGCACTGCATGGGGCCAATGCGGTGCCGCCAATCCAGTTGATCGGGATCGCCCATGCTCAGTTTGGAAGACGCTCAAGGCCGCGCGCAGATGCTCGTCAGCGCCGCCCGCAATGCGGGCGCGGACGCCGCCGACGCGGTCTATGGTTGCGAAGCCTCGTCGCATGTGTCGGTACGCATCGGCGCGCTCGAGGATGTCGAGCGGTCGGAGTCGGAGCATGTCTCGCTCCGGGTGTTCGTCGGACGGCGCAGCGCATCTGTCTCCTCGACCGACATGGCCACCGCGACGCTGGCGACATTGGTCGAGCGCGCGATCGCGATGGCACGCGAGGCACCGGAAGATCCCTATGCGGGCCTCGCACCCGCCGACATGCTGCAGCGGCGCAAGACCAACGGCCTCGACATCGTCGACGATCATGACCCTACGGCCGAGGATCTGCGCGCCCGCGCACTGGAGGCGGAAGAGGCCGCGCGCGGCGTGCTGGGCGTCACCAACAGCGAGGGCGCGGGGGCGGGCCACGGGCGAAGCCAGGTCGCGCTCGTCACCAGCCACGGCTTCGTCGGCAGCTATGCCGGGACCAGCCATTCGACCTGGGCGAGCGTTCTGGCAGGCGAGGGCGAGGCGATGCAGCGCGACCATGCCAGCCATAGTGTCCGCCACATCGGCGACCTCGACTCGGCGCACGCCATCGGCCTTCGCGCCGGCCACCGCGCCGTCGCCCGGCTCAACCCCGTGCGCGTGCCGAGCGGGCCGATGCCGGTCATCTTCGACCCGCGCGTCGGCAACAGTCTGGTCGGCCATCTGATCGGCGCGATGACCGGCCCAGCGGTGACGCGCAAATCGAGCTTCCTGCTCGACCGGCTGGGCGAGCGATTGTTCAGCCCGGCCATCACGATCCTGGACGACCCGCGTCGCGCGCGCGGGCTCAGGTCGCGCCCCTTCGACGGCGAGGGACTGCCGACCGAGGCGCGGAAGCTGATCGACGCGGGCGTGCTGACCGGCTGGCTTCTCGACAGCGCGTCGGCACGGCAGCTCGGCCTCCAGCCGACCGGCCATGCGACTCGCGGCGGCGGCGGATCGCCCGGTGCGGGCGCCAGCAACGTCCACATGGAACCCGGCACCGCGACCCTTCGCGATCTGATGGGAGATATCGAGCGCGGCATCTATGTCACCGAGCTGATCGGCCAGGGCGTCAACTCGGTCACCGGCGACTACAGCCGGGGCGCGGCGGGCTTCCTGATCGAGAACGGCACCAGCGGCGCGGCGGTGGCCGAGATCACCATCGCCGGCAATCTGATCGACATGTTCGCCCATATGACCGCGGCCGACGATCTTCAGCACCGCTACGGCATCAACGTGCCGACCCTGCGAGTCGACGGGATGACCGTTGCCGGGGCGTGACGTCACCCTCGACGCACTGGCCGAGGCGGTCGACCGCGCCGCCGGCACGGCGATGCGCTACTGGAGCGACGGGCGCGGCGATGCGGTCCGCCACTGGGAGAAGGAACCCGGCCAGCCGGTGAGCGAGGCCGACCTGCTGGTCGACGAGGAGCTGAAACGGTCGCTGGGCAGGCTGGCACCCGACGCCGCCTGGCTCTCGGAGGAGACCGCCGACACGACCGCGCGGACCGCGCACGACCGGATCTGGATCGTCGATCCCATCGACGGGACGCGCGACTTCGTGCGGGGGCGCACCGGATGGGCGGTGTCGGTCGCGCTCGTCGAGAATGGCCGGATCATGCTCGCCGCGCTCGCCGCGCCCGCGCGCGCCGAACTGTGGCTGGCGGCGCGGGGACAGGGCGCGAGCCGCAACGGCGCGCCCATCAGCGCCTCGACCCGCGCCGCGCTGGCGGGCGCGCGCGTTCCCGCCGACAGCCTGCCGCGAGTCGACCGCGACCTGCTGCCCGTGTTCAAGCCCAACAGCATCGCGCTGCGCATGGCGATGGTCGCCGCCGACGAGGCCGATCTGGTGGCAACGGTGCGCTGGGGCGCGGAATGGGACATCGCCGCCGCCTCGCTGATCGCGACGGAGGCGGGGGCATCGGTGACCGATGCACTGGGCGCGCCGCTCCTCTTCAACCGCCCGCGGCCGATGGCGCTCGGCATGCTGTGCTGCGCCCCGGCGATCCACGCAGCAGCGGTCGAACGGCTGGGCGAGCGCGCGCGCGCGATCCACTCGCACGGCGGCTGAGCGTCCGCCGATTCCGGCCTCCTCCCATGTTGCCACGCCTCCGGCCGCTCGTTATGTGCGGCGGACCACCATCAAAGGGGACGGCGATCCATGGACCTTCTCGTTTCCACCGAATGGCTGGCCGCCGAGCTGGGCGCCAGCGACCTGCGCATCGTCGACGCCACCCAGTTCCTGCCCGACAGCGGCCGCGACGCCGCCGCCGAATATGAGGCGGGCCACATTCCCGGCGCGCTTTTCCTGAACCTCGAGGAGCTGGCCGACGGCAACTCCGACCTGCCGGGCATGTTGCCCCCGCCTGAGAAATTCGCCAGCCGCATGCAGGCGCTCGGCCTCGGCGACGGCAGCCGCATCGTCGTGTATGACAACAGCCCGATCCGGTCGGCGGCGCGCGCCTGGTGGATGTTCCGCCTGTTCGGCGCGCACGAGGTCGCGATTCTCGACGGCGGACTCGGCAAGTGGACGGCCGAGGCGCGCGCGGTCGAGAGCGGCAAGCCCGCCGTCCGCCACCGCCACTTCACCGTCTGGAAGGACGAGGCCACGGTCGCGTCGAAGCAGCAGGTGCTCGAAGCGATCCAGGACTCGAGCCGCCAGATCGTCGATGCGCGCAGCAGCAGCCGGTTCAGCGGCGAGGAGCCCGAACCGCGCGCGAGCATGGCGTCGGGCCATATCCCCGGATCGCGCAACCTGCCCTATGCGCGGCTGTTCCACGCCGACGGCACATGGAAGCGTGGCAACGAGCTGAAGGCGGTCTTCATCGACGCGGGTATCGACCTGTCGCGGCCGATGATCACCACCTGCGGCAGCGGCGTGACCGCCGCCGTGTTGCTGTTCGGCGCGGCGCTGCTCGGCAAGGAGGATGTCGCCCTGTATGACGGGAGCTGGTCCGAATGGGGCGCCGATCCCGCAACGCCCAAGGCGACCGGCCCGGCATGAGCGACGGCGGGAAGGACCGGACACGTCTTTCCCCGCCCACGCGCCTGGTGTCCGCCGGGCGCAGACCCGAATGGACGCGCATACCCGGTAAACCGGGCGCGATCGTCAGCCCGCCGGTCTGGCGCGCCTCGACGATCCTTTTCGACGATGTCGCGCATATGCGGCGCGCCGGGCACGACACCCACGAGAAGCTGTTCTATGGGCGCAAGGGCACGCCCACCGCATGGGCGCTGGCCGAGGCACTGACCGAACTGGAGCCCGGCGCGGCGGGCACGATGCTCTATCCCTCGGGCGTCGCCGCCATCGCTGGTGCGCTGCTCAGCGTCGTGAAGCCGGGCGACCAGTTGCTGATGGTAGACAGCGCCTATGATCCCACGCGCGCACTGTGCGACGGCCTGCTCGCCGACTGGGGGGTGGAGACGATCTATTATGATCCGCTCGTCGGGGCGGGCATCGACGCGCTGTTCACCGACCGCACTGCCGCCGTCTTCATGGAAAGCCCAGGCAGCCTGACCTTCGAGGTGCAGGACGTGCCCGCCATCGCCGCCGCCGCGCGCGCGCGCGGTATCGTGACGCTGATCGACAACACCTGGGCAACGCCGCTGTTCTTCCCGGTGCTGGCGCACGGCGTCGACATCGCGATCATGGCCTGCACCAAATATGTCGTCGGCCATAGTGACGTCATGATGGGATCGGTCACCGCCGCGCCCGCGCTGTGGCCGAGGGTGCGGGCGCGCACCTATGCGCTGGGCCAGATGGTCAGCCCCGACGACGCCGCGCTCGCGCTGCGCAGCCTGCGCACGCTCGCCCTGCGGCTCGACCGCCACCAGGCAAGCGCGCTGGAGGTGGCGTCATGGCTCCGCGCTCGTCCCGAAGCCGCGCGCGTGCTTCATCCCGCGCTGCCCGATTGTCCGGGGCATGATCTTTGGCGACGCGATTTCAGCGGATCGAGCGGTCTGTTCTCCTTCATTCTGGCCGGCGGGGGCGAGGCGGAGCGCGCGGCGTTCGTCGATGCGCTCGACCTGTTCGGCATCGGCTACAGCTGGGGCGGGTTCGAAAGCCTGGCGATCCCCGTCGACCCCGAGCGCCACCGCAGCGCGACAGGCTGGGCCGCCGAAGGGCCGCTCGTCCGGCTCCAGATCGGGCTTGAGGAGCCGGCCGACCTGATTGCCGATCTCGACCGCGCGCTGGGAGTCTGGCGCGATTCCGTGGGTGCCTCGACCCTCTGAGCCGTTGTTGCAACTGCGCAACAGTCGTGACCTTTCCGCAAGCGGTTGGAACTAATCCCCTTGTGCGACGCAACCGCCATGGGCAAATAGCCCGCGTCAAGGGAGCGGATCGTCCGGCGCACCGTAAAGAGTGCGAGACAAGGCTGCGACCGATCCCACAGACGCAGGTGGGACGATCGCATCACTTCTCAATCAAGGGGAATCTATTATGCGTAAGTCCATTCTCGGCCTCTCGGCCGTTGCTTTCGCCATGCTTGCCACGCCTGCCATGGCGCAGGAAGAGGCCGCCGATCCGCTGGGTCTGACCGTCACCGGCACCGCTGGCCTCGTGTCCGACTACCGCTTCCGTGGCGTTAGCCAGACCGCCGAAGATCCGGCCGTGCAGGCGGGTATCACCGTCACCCACGACAGCGGCTTCTATGTCGGCACATGGGCGTCGACCATTGACGCCGACCTCACCGCGACTGGTGCCGACGTCGAGATCGACCTGTTCGCCGGCTATTCGCGCGAAGTCACGCCCGGCCTGACGCTAGACATCGGTCTGCTCTACTATCTGTACCCTGCCAAGGGTGTCGATTTTGACACCGATTTCTTCGAGCCTTACCTGAACGTGATCGGTGCGGTCGGCCCGGCCACCATCAAGGCGGGCGTCAACTATGCTTGGGATCAGAGCGCGATTGCAGACGAGTCGGCGATCTACTTCCACCTCGAACCGTCGATCGCCATCCCGAACACCCCGCTCGGCCTGAACGCGCACATCGGCTATGCTGAGAGCGACTCGTTCCTCGGCGGCTCGGACGGCACGCTGCTCGACTATTCGGTCGGCGCAACGCTGACCTGGAAGAACCTGACCTTCGGCGTGTCCTATGTCGACACCGACGAGACCAAGGCCGTCGCCGAAGTCACCGGCAGGGACGGCGCGGTGGTCTTCTCGCTGACCGCCGGCTTCTGATCCCAACCGGGTTTCAGGACATTCAGGGGTCGTGGCATTCGCGCCACGGCCCCTTTTTCATGGACGCTGCCACTCGTCCCGCTCGTCACCCCAGCGCACGCTGGCGTGACGTGAAGATGACGGGAGCGGTGGGCGTCAGCCTGCCGGAGCGGGAACCGGCGCAGTGGCAGGCGCGCGCCGCGCGGTGAGGATTTTCACCGTCGGCGAGAGCATCTGGCCCTTCATCACGCCCTCGCCCTTCGCCGGATCGCGGGGCATGGCGACGATAGCGCGGACCACGTCCATCCCCTCCGTCACATGGCCGAACACGGCATAGCCCTGATTGTCGCCAGGTGCCGAGGGGTCGGCATCGAGGCCCTTCATCCCGCCGAGGATGATCGTGAAATCGCCCGTCGCTGTGCCCGGCGCGTGGCGCGCCATCGACACCGCGCCGTCGTCATGCGTGAGGCCCGTCCTGCTGGTCGGCTCATGCGCGATGGGCTTCAGGTCGCGTTTCGGATCGCCCTGCGTTCCGCCCTGCAGCAGACCATATTCGGGCGCGCTGGGATAGGTGAAGGCGCGATAGAAGGCCGTGCCATCCAACCGCTTCTGATCGACATAGCGCAGGAAATTGGCGGCGGTGACCGGTGCGCGCTCGACCTCGACCGCGATGGTGATCGTGCCGGCGGTGGTTGTCAGGGCGACGGGGACGGTCTTGGCCGCGGGAGCGGGGGCCGGTTCCGGCGGCACTGGCGCGTCCTGCGCGAGCAGCGATGCGGGGGAGAGCAGAAGCAGGGCAGGCAAGAGGGTACGAAGCATCGGGGCAGTCCTTGCTGTTTCATGGCCAGCCTAACGGACACCCTCTATTCCGTCATCCCCGCGAAGGGCTCTCCTGAGCGTGCCGAAGGGCGGGGATCCAAGGGCCATACAGGTCAACGCTCGCGACCCTGGATCCCCGCCTTCGCGGGGATGACGTTGGGAAAATGGGGAAGCGATAACTGGCCAACACCCCTCCCCGCGCCTATAGCCGGTGCCATGGAAACCGCCCTGCTCATCGGCCTGTTCCTCCTCACCGTCGCCGGGATGGAGGCGTTCGCTTACGCTGCGCATCGCTGGCTGATGCACGGGCCGGGATGGTTCCTCCACGCCAGTCATCACCGCCCTCGTGAAGGCAGTTGGGAACTCAACGACCTCTATTTCGTGATCTTCGCGCTGCCATCGATCCTGATGCTGCTGGGCGGCGTGCAATGGGGCTGGGGCGCGTGGGCGGTGGCGGTGGGCGCGGGAATCGCTGCCTATGGTGCGATCTACCTCGGCTTTCACGACATCATCGTCCACCAGCGGCTGCCGCACCGCTATGTCGCGCGATCCGCCTATATGAAGCGCATCGTGCAGGCGCACCGGCTGCATCATGTCGTCGAGACGCGCGAGGGCAATGTCAGCTTCGGCTTTCTGGTCGCACCCCGGCCCGAGGTGCTGAAGGCCCAGCTCGCCGCACGCTCCGACGGGCGGGTGCGGACACCTCGTGGTATTGCGGGCTGAGGGATTCCAAGGGGTTCGCGCAGAGGGCGCAAAGGCTTTTCTGGTTCACGCGGAGACGCGGAGGACAAGCGCTTGCGGCGAAGCCGCCTCAACACCTTCCTGCCTCAGTGCATGAGGATGGCAGGACGGAAAGCGCCTGCGGCGGGCTGAGCCTCCTCCGCGTCTTCGCGTCTCCGCGTGAAAAACCCCTCTGCGCCCTCTGCGCCTCTGCGCGAACCAGAAATCATAGCATCCCGCCAGGGCTTGGGTTGCCGCGCGTACTCGCCTATGAGGGCGCGAACGCAAGCTGCCGGAGCGCCAGACCTTGATCCAGTCCTTCATCGACTTGGCCGCCGCCGCAGCGCCTGCGATGTCGCAGCCCATCCAGTTCGACAGCCTCGGGCTTCACCCCGTGGCGCTCGACCTCGGCTTTCTTCAGATTCGCTGGTACAGCCTCGCCTATCTGGCGGGAATATTGCTGGGCTATTGGTATCTGACGGTGCTGATCCGCCAGCCCGCCGCGCCGATGGCCCGGCGCCATGCGGACGACATGGTGTTTTACGCCACGCTCGGCATCATCCTCGGCGGGCGGATCGGCTATGTGCTGTTCTACCAGCCGGCGATCCTCGAAAATCCGCTCGACATACTCAAGCTGTGGGAGGGCGGCATGTCGCTACACGGCGGCACGCTGGGCGTGATCCTGGCGATCTGGTGGCTGGCGCGGTCGAACCGCCTCTCCTTCCTGCGCATGTGCGACTATATTGCCTGCTGCGTCCCTTTCGGCCTGGGGTTCGGGCGGATCGCCAATTTCATCAATGGCGAGCTGTGGGGCAAGGCGACCGACGTGTCCTGGGCGATCGTGTTTCCGACCGGCGGACCGGTGCCGCGCCACCCCAGCCAACTCTATGAGGCGGTGCTCGAGGGACCGGTGATGTTCGCGATCCTCGCCTGGTTCTTCTGGCGCACCGACGCGCGTTACCAGCCGGGCAAGCTGTTCGGCATCGCCGCGCTGACCTATGGCGTGGCGCGCTTCGGCGTCGAGTTCGTCCGCGAGGCCGACGCGCAACTGATGGAGTTCGCCGAACGCACCGGGCTTCACATGGGCCAGTGGCTGACGATTCCGATGCTGGTCATCGGCCTGTGGCTGGTCGCAACCGCCAGGGGGCGGCGCGTGCGGGTGGAGCCGACCGCCGGCCCGAATAGTGTCAGCTAGCGCCGAAGCTGGGGTCGAAAGCCTGGGCGCGACGCTCGCCGCGCGGATAGCGGCGGACGGACCGATCAGCCTTCACGACTTTATGGCGGCCGCGAATGCCGCTTATTATGCGAGCCGCGACCCGCTGGGTGCCGCCGGCGACTTCGTGACCGCGCCGGAAATCAGCCAGATGTTCGGCGAGATGATCGGCCTCGCGCTGGCCGATGTCTGGGCGCGCGCGGGAGCGCCAGACGACGCGGCCTATGTCGAACTGGGGCCGGGGCGCGGCACGCTCGCCGCCGACGCGCTGCGCGCGATGGCGAGCGCGGGGCTGAAGCCCGCCGCGCATCTGGTCGAGACGAGCCCGGCGCTGCGCCAGGGACAGGCCCGCGCCGTTTCGGACGCGCGCTTTCATGACGTCATCGACAGCCTGCCCGGCGACCGCCCGCTGCTGATCGTCGCCAATGAATTTTTTGACGCGCTGCCGATCCGCCAGTTTGTCGCCACCGATGCGGGCTGGCGCGAGCGGATGCTGGCCAATGACCGCGCCGAGCCGGGCCGCCGGTTCCTCGCGCGGCTGGGCGAGGCGGATGCGGGCGACGCGGTGCCGCCGGCGCTGCGCGACCAGCCGCAGGGGAGCGTGGTCGAGACCTGCCCCGCTGCCACCGGCATCATGCGCGCGCTGGCTGCACGGCTGGCGACGCAGGGCGGGGTCATGCTCGCGATCGACTATGGCTATGCCGGGCCGACCACCGGCGACAGCTTTCAGGCGGTCGCGGCACATCGCTATGCCGATCCGCTCGTCGACCCCGGCACGCGCGATCTGACGGCGCATGTCGACTTCGGCGCGCTGGCGGAGGCAGCGTCGGCAGGCGGGGCGGTTCCGGGGCCGATCGTCGGGCAGGGCGCGTTCCTGCTCGCGCTGGGGATCGCCCGGCGCGCGGAGGGGCTTGCGGCACGGCATCCGGGACAGGCAGAGGGGGTACGCATTGCGCTGGACAGGCTGACGGGCGACAGGGCGATGGGACGGCTGTTCAAGGTGCTGGCGGTGCGAAGTCGCGGCTGGCCCGAACCGGAGGGCATGACATGACGACCATCGAGGTTCTGGCCAGCGATGCCCTGAGTGATGTCGCGCACGGCTTTCTGGGGCGGCGCGGCGGCGCTTCGGCGGGCATCCACGCCGGTCTCAACGTCGGACTCGGTTCCGCAGACGATGCGGAGACGGTGCGCGCCAATCGCGCACTCGCGCGCGACGCGGTGATGCCCGGTGCGAGCCTCGTCACGCTTTATCAGGTCCACTCGCCCGACGTGGTGACGGTGACCGGCCCGATTGCCGAGGATTCGCGCCCCCACGCCGACGCGATGGTGACCAACCGCCCGGGCCTGCTGCTCGGCGTGCTGACCGCCGACTGCGCGCCGGTGCTTCTCGCCGATGCCGCTGCCGGGGTGGTGGGCGCGGCGCATGCCGGGTGGAAGGGCGCCGTGAACGGGGTGGCCGAGGCAACGGTTGCCGCGATGGAGGCGATCGGTGCCGACCGCACCCGCATCGCCGCCGCCATCGGCCCGTGTATCGGCCGCGCCAGCTATGAAGTGAGCGAGGCGTTCATGGAGCCCTTTCTGGCGCAGGACGATGACAATGGCCGCTTCTTCGCCGCCGGGCGACCCGGCCATCTGATGTTCGATCTTGCCGCCTATGTCGCCGGGCGGCTGGCGGGGGCGGGCGTCGGGCGCGTCGATATTCTCGACGAAGACACCTATGCCCAGCCCGACCGCTTCTACAGCTATCGCCGGAGCTGCCATCGCGGCGAGCCCGATTATGGGCGGCAGATTTCGCTGATCGGATTGGCCGGGTAACGAAACCCGTTCAACTCGTCACCCGAGTTGCGCCGCGCAACGGGCGGTTTCGTTTCGAACATGAAACCCAAACAGCGCTCGACGGTTATAGGCACCACGCCATTTCCCTTGCCGCCCGGTACGATCTGCCCCAAAACCCCTCGGAGGACATGCAAAAGGCCGATTTCACCGAGCGCAGCGACGGCGCGCACCGCACGCTTGCGATGACGGGCAGCCTCTCGCTCGCGTGCCTCGGCGATCTTCCCAGTCGCCTGGACGCAGTCGACGGGCCGGTCGAGCGGGTCGATCTGTCCGGTGTCGAACATATGGACACGATAGGCGCGTGGGTCACACGCCGCACGGCCCAGCGGCTCGGCGCGACGATCGAGGGTGCCGATCCCGACGCACAGCGGCTGATCGAGGCCGTGTCGGGCGCGGGCGACCCGGCAGCGCGGCCCCCCGCGCCCGACAACGCCGCGCTGCGGGTGGTCGGACAGATCGGCGAGGCGGTGGCGCTCACCGGCCGGACGATGGTCGGGCTCATCGATTTTCTCGGCGCGACCCTGCTGACCATGGCGAGCCTTATCCGCCATCCACGTCGCATCCGCGTTCACGCCGTCGTTCACCGGTTCGAAGTGGTCGGCGTCTCCTCGCTCGGCATCATCGGTCTGATGAGCTTCCTGATCGGCGTCGTGATCGCCCAGCAGGGCTCGGTCCAGCTCGAGCAGTTCGGGATGGAGATCCTCACCATCAACCTGGTCGGACGGCTGACCTTCCGCGAGCTGGGCGTGCTGATGACCGCGATCATGGTCGCGGGCCGGTCGGGCTCGGCCTTCGCCGCGCAGATCGGCACGATGGTGCTCAACGAGGAAGTCGACGCGATGCGCACCATCGGCGTTCAGCCGATGGAAGCGCTGGTCATGCCGCGCATCCTGGCGGCGGTGATCCTGATGCCGCTGCTGTCCTTTTATGCATCGATCATCGCCATCATCGGCGGCGGCGTCACCTGCGCGGTCGCTCTCGACATTCCGCCGCTGACCTTCATCCAGCGGCTGCGCGAAGTGGTGCCGCTGACCGATATCTGGATCGGCCTGATCAAGGCGCCGGTGTTCGGCATGATCATCGGCATGGCCGGCTGCTTCCAGGGACTGCAGGTCCGCGGCAATGCCGAGGAAGTGGGGCTTCGCACCACGGCGGCGGTGGTTCAGGCGATCTTCCTGGTGATCGTCCTCGACGCGGTGTTCGCGGTCTTCTTCACCTGGCTGGGCTGGAAATGACCGACGCGGAGCAGGCAGCGGCAGCGAGGGCCGACGAGCAACTGGACCACGCGGCGGAGCAGGGCGACATCGCGATCCGCATCCGCGGCCTTCGCAACAGCTTCGGCGAGCAGGTCGTCCACGAGAATCTCGACCTTGATGTGCGCAAAGGCGAGATTCTGGGCGTCGTCGGCGGGTCGGGCACCGGCAAGTCGGTGCTGATGCGATCGATCATCGGCCTTCAGCCGCCCAACGCGGGCGACATCCTCGTCTTCGGCCAGTCGATGACCGACGGCGGCGACAGCGAGACGCAGCAGGCGGTGCGCCGCCGCTGGGGCGTGCTGTTCCAGAATGGCGCGCTGTTCTCCACGCTGACGGTCAGCGAGAATGTGCAGGTTCCGTTGCGCGAATATTATCCCAATATCGCGCCTGTGCTTCGCGAGGAGATCGCGGGATACAAGATCCGCATGACCGGCCTTCCCGGCGACGCCGCGCCCAAATATCCGTCTGAACTGTCGGGCGGGATGAGGAAGCGCGCCGGCCTGGCGCGCGCGCTGGCGCTCGACCCCGACCTCCTCTTCCTCGACGAGCCGACAGCGGGGCTCGACCCGATCGGTGCGGCAGCGTTCGACAACCAGACGCGCGAGCTGCAACAGACGCTGGGCCTGACGGTTTTCCTCATCACCCACGATCTCGACACGCTGCATGCGATCTGCGACCGGGTGGCGGTTCTGGCCGACCGGCGCGTGATCGCCATCGGCACCGTCGAGGAACTGCTGCAATCCGATCATCCCTGGATCCAGGAATATTTCAACGGGCCGCGCGGGCGGCTTGCCCATGCGGGAGCAGGGCGCAAGGAGAAGCCTGACATGGCGACGTCTGACGGCGGGAGGCGCTGATGGAAACGCGGTCCAACAACATCTTGGTGGGCGCGGTCACGCTGCTGCTGCTGCTGGCGATCGTGGTCGCCGCCTTCTGGTTCTCGCGCATCGGCGAGGGCAACAACCGCAAGTACGACATTTTCTTCAAACAGTCGGTGACCGGCCTCGCCAAGGGGTCGGCCGTCTCCTATTCGGGCGTCCCGTCGGGGCAGGTCGAGGAAATCCAGCTCTGGCCGCGCGACCCCACCTTCGTGCGCGTACGGATCGTGGTCGACGACAATACCCCGATCCTGCAGGGCACGACCGCGACAATCCAGGGCGTGGGCTTCACCGGCGTTTCGGAAATTCAGCTCGACGGGGCGGTCAAGGGTGCCCCGCCGATAGAATGCCCGACGCAGGACCCGCTGACCGCCTGTCCCGCCGGCGTGCCGGTGATCCCGACCAAGCCCGGCGCTTTGGGCCAGCTTCTCAACAATGCCCCGCAGCTTCTCGAGCGGCTGACCACGCTGACCGAGCGGCTGACCGAGATGCTGGGTGACGAGAACCAGCAGAGCATTGCGGGAATCCTCGCCAATACCGAACGGCTGACCGACGCGTTGGCCGATCGCGGCCCTGAGATCGCGGCGACACTCGCCCAGACCCGGATCGCGATCCAGCAGGCGGGCGACGCGGCCGAGCAGATCGGGCAGCTCGCCGGTACGACCAACCAGCTTCTCGACGAACAGGGCCGGCCGTTGATGGCCGACCTGCGCGAGACCGTACGCGCGGCGAAGACGAGCATGGACTCGCTCGACGCGACGGTGAAGGCGGCGCAACCGGGGGTCGAGGCCTTCTCGCAACGGACCATGCCCGAGGTCGGCCTGCTGGTCCGCGACCTGCGCCGCATGTCGCGCGCGCTTCAGAACGTCGCCGAGAAAATCGACCGGCAGGGCGCCGGATCGGTGATCGGCAGTCCCAATCTGCCCGATTACGCGCCATGAGCAGGAGAGCCCCCATGATGTCCCCCCGTGGTCCCGTCATCGCCCTGTCGTGCCTGCTGCTGCTGGGCGGCTGCGTCCGCTTCGGAGCGAAGCCCCCGGCCGAGCTGCTGAGCGTCACCAGCACCAGCCGCATCGAGCCGGGTGCCGTGCTTCACGCGAGCGCCGGGTCGCTAACCATCCTTGAGCCCGATGTCGCCAAGGCGATCGACAATCTGCGCGTCGCAGTGCTGACGCGCGACGGCAGCTATGCCTATGTACCGAAGGCCAACTGGGTCGATACGCCGCAGAACCTGTTCCGCGCGGTGCTGGCGGAGACGGTGGCTTCACGCAACGGGACGCTGGTGCTCGACCCCGGCCAGTATACCGCGGGGGCGCAGCGGCGGCTGAGCGGCGAGCTGATCGCCTTCGGCATCGACGCCGCCGCGATGCAGGCGGTGGTGACGTTCGACGCGGCGCTGGTCGGCAACGGCCGCGACGTTCTCGTCAAGCGGCGCTTCACCGCGACCGCGCCGCTCTCGGGCATCGGGCCGCGCACCGCCGCTCCCGCCATCCAGGCGGCCGCCAATGACGTCGCGGTTCAGGTCGCCGACTGGCTGAAGACGGCGGGTTAAAGCGTTGGAAAGGCGTTTCGCTGGCACGGCGCTGCGCCCCGTTCGCCTCGAGCGAAGTCGAGAGGCTTCGCGCTCCTGTGTCTCGACTGCGCTCGACACGAACGGGTAGGCGGAAGACGGCGGGCTAACCCTCTACCGCATGCAGCGCCGCGCCATTCGCGCGGAGCCAGGCGCGCGCCGCCGCCGTGTCGCTGGGGCAGATCGCTCGGTGGAAGGCGTGGAAGGCGGGGCTGTGGTCCATGTGCCGCAGATGCGCGACCTCATGCGCCACGGTCGCGATCCGTATCTGCGGCGGTGCCAGGATCAGCCGCCAGCTATAGCGGATGTCGCCGCGCGCGGTGCAGCTTCCCCAGCGTCCCATGGGATCGCCGATGCTCACCCGGCCGAGCGGCAGCCCGTGCGCCGCCGCAAGCGCCGCCGTCTCATCGCTCAGCCGTTCGCGCGCCCGCGCCTTAAGCCAGCGCAGCACGCGCGGCCCCACATGCTCAGGCGGGCCGCCGACGCGGATGAGGCCGTCCTCCAGCAGGATGCGGCGGCTCGCCTGCCCCGTCGCGAGGATGCGGCAATCGCGCCCCTCCAGCGGAAAGACCGCGCCCTCGACCAGTCGGCAACCCGCCGTCCGTTGCCGCTCCAGCTCGCCCGCGATCCACGCCACCTGCTGGCGCGCCCAGTCGGCGGCGCGCCGTTCCGATGCGCGCGCGGGGCAGGTCAGACGCACCACGCCGGTGCGGTCCACACGAAGGCGATAGCTGCGCGCGGTGGGATGGCGCAGGATTTTCAGCGGCACAGCCTCCCCGCCCGCCAACATGATCACGCTTTCAGTCATCGGGCGCCAGAATATAGGATTCGAGATCGTCGCCCGCGACCACTTCCGACACGGTCCAGCCGCGCACCGAGTGGCCGAGGCGGTGGACAGCCTCGCGGTCGCCCGAGACGAGATAATGCCAGTCGGGCAACGGCTCCCCCGCCGCGCGCAGGCGATAGGCGCATGTTTCGGGAAGCCAGCCGATCGAGCGGACATTGACCATCGTCAGCCGCAGGCAATCGGGCACCATGGCACGGCGGCGGCGATAGTCCGAACAGCGGCCTGTGTGCCGGTCGAGCAGGCGGCAGGCGACGCTGGTCGGGAAAATTTCCCCCGTGTCGGCGTCCTCGACCTTGTGAAGACAGCATTTGCCGCAACCATCGCACAGGGCTTCCCACTGCGCCCGGTCGAGCGTTTCGAGCGGCTGCTCCCAGAAGCGGGTCACCTCACCCATTTTTCCAGGAATTGCGCCACCGACTGCCCGGTCGGATCCTCGCCCACCGGTACCAGCGCCATCGGTTCGCCCGACGGCCCGAACAGATAGGGGGTGCGCGAATGGCCGACCAGATAGTCGGTCGCACCGGGATCGCCTTCCTTTTCGTAGACGACCGCAAAAGCCTTTGCGACGGCGGCGATCTGCTCAGGCGTTCCCGTCAACCCGACGAGATTGTCGCCCATTGCGGCGGCATAGGTCTTCATCACGGCGGGGGTGTCGCGCTCGGGATCGACGGTGATGAAAATCGGCTGGACGCGGGCCGCCCTCTCCGGATGCGCCTTGGCGAACGCGCGATAGCCCTGCATGATCGCCTGAAGATCGACGGGGCAGACATCGGGGCAATAGGTGTAGCCGAAATAGACGACCCGATATTTGCCCGCATAATCGGACCAGCTTGCCGGCTTGCCGTTCTGGTCGGTCAGCGTGAAGGGACCGCCGATACGCGCTCCGGCGAGCGGCGGCTCCTCGGGTGTGGCGGCGGCATCGTTCCCCGGGCCGGCAGGAGCGCCGCACCCCGCCAGCAGCGGCGTCGCGGAAAGGAACAGAAGCGCGCCAAGGCGCGGGGCAAGCGATTTGGTCATGGCTTGGCCAGCCATGCCCTGCTAGACAAGGCATTGCAATCGCCAGCAGGATCAAGAGGGGGCATGACCATTTCCACGGACCGCCGGATGGTGCGCATCGCAGCGCCGCTCGCGCTGATGCTCGCCCCGACGACGACGCTGTTCCTCGCCGCCGCCCCCGCCGCCGCCCAGTTCTCCGACAGCTACAAGTTCCTGCAGGCGGTGCGGAAGCAGGATGGCGAAACCGTCGTCAAATATGTCGAGGCGCCGGGTACCACGCTCATCAACACCCGCGATGGCAGCACAGGCGAGACGGCGTTGCTCATCACCATCGCCCGCGAGGACCCGGTTTGGACCCGCTATCTGCTCGCGCATGGCGCGCGTACCGACCTGGCAGGCCGGGACGGCCGCTTTCCGCTGATGCTGGCGGTGGAGAAGCGCTTCATCGAGGGAATCGAGCTTCTGCTGGACGCCAAGGCTGACGTGAACCAGGGCAATCGCGCTGGCGAGACGGCGCTGATCCGCGCGGTGCAGTTGCGAAACCTGCCTGTCATCCGCCTGCTGATGAACGCGGGTGCCGACCCCGACCGACGCGACGCCCTGGCGGGCATGTCGGCGCGCGACTATGCCGTTCGCGACGGCCGCGACGCGGCAATCCTGGCGGCGCTCGACGAGAAGAAGGGACCGGCGAAGAGCGCGCGGCCGGTGCAGGGCCCCTCGCTCTGAACGGCCCTTGCGGCGCTGGGCGAGCAATCTCGCCGACGTGACAATATGATGACACACCGGCGTCGTTATCATGACATTTTTGCGACAGATCGTTGTCAGCCGCGCCCCTTGGCGAGCCCTTGTCACAAGGCTGTCATATCTGCACTCTACCCGCCGGACCGAGCGGATCGGAGACTTCGGGACATGTTCAAGAAACTGGCGGCGGTCATCGGACTGCTGGCGCTTGCCGCGTGCGGCGGCGGCAGCGAATCGGGCAGCAATGGCGGCAGCGGCGGCGGGATTACCGGCGCGGGTGCCACATTCCCGGCCCCGATCTACAGCAAATGGGCCGAAGCCTATCAGCAGGCGGGCAATTCCGCGCTGAACTATCAGGCGATCGGCTCCGGCGGCGGAATCAAGCAGATCAAGGTCGGCACCGTCGATTTCGGTGCCAGTGACAAGCCCTTGGGCGAGGCCGAGCTGAACGAGGCAGGCCTGTACCAGTTCCCCGCAGTCATCGGCGGGGTCGTGCCCGTGGTCAACGTACCGGGTGTCGAGCCCTATCAGCTCCGCCTGAGCGGTGCGCTGCTCGCCGATATCTTCCTCGGCAAGGTCAAGCAGTGGAACGCGCCCGAGATCACCGCCATCAACCCCGGCGTCACGCTGCCGAATCTGCCGATCACGGTTGTCCACCGCTCGGACGGCTCGGGCACCACCTTCCTCTACACCTCCTATCTCGCCAAGATCAGCCCCACCTGGCAGCAGCAGGTCGGCGCGAACGACGCGGTGAACTGGCCCACGGGTCTGGGCGGCAAGGGCAATGACGGCGTCGCCGCCTTCGTCCGCCAGACGGCCGGATCGATCGGCTATGTCGAATATGCCTATGCCAAGCAGAACGGGCTTTCGGCCGTGCAGATGCAGAACAATGCCGGCACGTTCCTCCGCCCGTCGGCGGAAAGCTTTGCCGCCGCCGCTGAAGGTGCGCCCTGGGCCACCACGCCGGGCAACGCGGTGCTGCTGATCGACCAGGCGGGCGCCAATTCCTGGCCGATCACTGGTGCCAGCTTCATCCTCCTGTATCGCAACCCCAAGAACCCCGAAGCTGCGGCCAATGTGCTGAAGTTCTACGACTGGGCGTTCAAGAACGGCGACGAGGCCGCGGCGCAGCTCGACTTCGTGCCGCTGCCGCAATCGGTCGAGGAGCAACTGCGCCAGCAGTGGGCGACCGCTGTGACGGCGAACGGGAAGCCCGTCTACCAGCCGCAGCCCTGACCTGGCACGGGGGGTGACCAGACCATGAGCAGCGCCGAGGCCGTCGGGGTGGATCGCCCGGTGAAGAACGACAGCCTGTTCCGGGCATTGTGCTTTACCGCCGCAATGGCGCTGATGGCGTCGCTGCTCGGCATCGTCATCTCGCTGCTCTATGGCGGCTGGCCGGCCTTTCAGGCGTTCGGCTTCGCCTTCTTCACCAGCACGGAATGGAACCCGGTTACCGATACCTATGGCGCGCTGGGCCCGATCGTCGGCACGCTCATCACCGCCTTCGTCGCGCTCCTGTTCGCGCTGCCGCTTTCGGTCGGCATTTCGGTCTTCCTCGTCGAATATTGCCCCGCGCGGATCGCCCATTGGCTGGCGATCGCGGTCGAGCTGCTCGCGGGCATCCCGTCGATCGTCTACGGCATGTGGGGCCTGTTCGTCCTGGCTCCCTGGTTCGCGGAGCATATCCAGCTCCCGCTCATCACCAGCGTCGATCCCGAATCGACGATTGGCCGGCTCGTGGCGGGCGTTCCCAACGGCGCCAACATCTTCACCGCGTCGCTGATCCTCGCGATCATGATCCTGCCCTATATGGCGGCAGTGTTCCGCGAGCTTCTGCTCTCCATCCCCAGCCATGTGCGCGAAGCGGCCTATGGCATGGGCTGCACATCGATGGAGGTCGTGACCAAGATCATGATCCCCTATGTTAAGACCAGCGCGATCGGCGTGGTCATGTTGGGTCTGGGCCGGGCGCTCGGCGAGACGATGGCGGTGACCTTCATTATCGGCAATTCGCACAATTTCCCCGAAAGCATCTTCGATTCGGGGTCCACAATCGCGTCGACCATCGCCAATGAGTTTGCCGAAGCGACCGGCGGCCTGCATGCCGCGTCACTGACAGCGCTCGGCCTGATCCTTTTCATCATCACTTTCGCAGTCCTGGCCGCCGCGCGGCTGCTGCTGCGGACGCAGAAATACTGACGCCATGGCCGCATCCAAACTGCATTCGCCCCGCTACGCCCGGCGCCGCGCGATCAACATGGTCTTCATCGGCCTGACCGGCCTGTGCACGCTGATCGCTCTGATCGCGCTGACCATGATCCTGTGGTCGCTGGTGGTGAACGGAATCGGCGGGCTCGACGCCGACGTGTTCACGATGACCCAGCCGCCGCCGGGGTCGGACGGCGGGCTTCTCAACGCGATCGCCGGATCGATCCTGCTGTGCGCGGTCGCGATGGTGATCGCCATAATCGTGGGCGTGCTGGCGGGCACATGGCTCGCCGAATATGGCGACGGCACTCGTCTCGCGCCGGCCGTCCGCTTCCTCAACGACGTGCTGCTCTCGGCCCCGTCGATCCTCGTCGGCCTGTTCGTGTACGAGATCATGGTCCGGCCGTTCCAGGGCTTTTCGGCGGCGGCGGGCGCGCTGGCGCTCGCGCTCCTCGCCATGCCGATCGTCACCCGCACGACAGAAGACATTTTGCGGCTGCAGGCCAGCGCGCTGCGCGAAGCCGGAATGGCGCTGGGCGCGTCGAAGGGCTTTGTCATCCGCACCATCATCTGGCGCGCATCGCGTACCGGCCTGGTCACCGGCGGGTTGCTGGCCTTTGCGCGGATCAGCGGCGAGACCGCGCCGCTGCTGTTCACCTCGCTCGGCAACACCGCGTTCAGCCTCAGCATGACCGATCCCATCGCCAGCCTGCCGACCACCATCTTCCAGTTCGCGCTCAGCGCCTATGACGACTGGCGGCGACTGGCGTGGGTGGGCGCGATGCTGATCGCCTTCACCGTGCTTGCCATCAACATCGCCGGGCGCGCCCTGTCGCGCGGGAGTCACTCCAGATGAGTTTCGAGCCGACCCAGAAGCAAGAGGCCGCCGTCATGATCGCGCCGCCCGAGGATTCGCGCGTGCTCGACGTTCGGGCGCTCAATTTCTATTACGGCAAGAACCAGGCGCTCTACAGCGTCAACCTGCCGGTGGAGCGCAACAAGATCACCGCGCTGATCGGCCCGTCGGGTTGCGGCAAGTCGACGCTGCTGCGCACGCTCAACCGCATCTACGACCTCTATCCGGGCCAGCGCGCCGAGGGAGAGATATTGTTCGACGGCGAGGATCTGCTGGCGGGACGGCGCGGCGGCATGGACGTGGCGCTGCTGCGTGCGCAGATCGGGATGGTGTTCCAGCGGCCGACGCCCTTCCCCATGTCGATCTACGACAATGTCGCTTATGGCGTCCGCCTGCACCGCAAGCTGCCCAAGGCGGAGCTCGATGTCGTCGTCGAGCGCTCGCTCACCCGCGCCGCGCTGTGGGAAGAGGTCAAGGACAAGCTCCAGCAGTCGGGCCTGGGCTTGTCGGGCGGGCAGCAGCAGCGCCTGTGCGTCGCGCGCGGCATCGCGGTCGAGCCCAAGATCCTGCTCCTCGACGAGCCTGCCTCCGCGCTCGACCCGCTGTCGACCGCCAAGCTGGAAAGCGCGCTGGTCGAGCTGAAGGACAGCTTCAGCATCGTCATCGTCACGCATAATCTGCAACAGGCCGCCCGCCTGTCCGACCACACCGGCTTCATGCTGCTGGGCAAGATGGTCGAGTTCCGCCCGTCGTCCGAGGCCTTCCTGAGCCCACAGACCGAGGCGATGCGCGATTATGTGACCGGCCGCTACGGCTGACCGGCCGCTGGGTCGGCGCTTACCGGAAATTAACCAGCTTCCTCAATAGTCCCGAAAGACCGTGAGACCGCGCCCGGGGACAGGCGCGGGCGCGGCCGGGGACCATTGATGCGCATCCTGTTCTATCTGCCGGTCATCACCCCATGGTGGTTCGACCATGTCATTGCGCCGACGCTGCGATCGCTTCACGGCCAGGCGGAACTGCATGTCATGGTCGCGCCGATGTGGCGCGGAACGGGGATCGAGGCGGAACAGCTCGCGCCGCTCGGCGACCTCGAAGCCATCCACTGGCATGTCGTCGACGCCGACGATCCGGCGCAGTTCCGCGAGAACGGCACCGCCGTCGAGGGCCTGCTGGATCTGGTCGCGGACATAGCCCCCGACCTGACCCTCGCCCGCAGCGCCGACTTCGAAACGCCCCGGCAGTTTCCGGGCCTCGTCCGCCATATCACCGAAGGTGGCGCGCCGCCCTTCGAGACGGGGTCGCGCTGGTTCGTGCTGGAGGAGCGGCCCTTCCACCTCGGCACCCTGCCGGTCGCGGCGGAGCCACTCGCCACGCTGTGCGAATCGATGCTCTCTGACATCTGGGCCGCGATGGACGAACGCGACGTGCTCGGCGACGGGCCCGGTGACTGGCGCGACCATCTCGGTCTGCCCATTTCGCGCCCCGTGCTGTGCGTGCCACTTCAATATGAGCATGAGGAAAATCTGTTCGCCCGCCATGCGGCCTTCCCGGATGCCGACGCGCTGGTCCGCCATCTGTTGAAACGGATCGATCCGGCCGTGTTCCTGGCGCTGGTCGACCATCCGCTCAACCGGCTTCATGTCGACCGCTCCCGGCTCGACGCCTTCGTCGCCGACCATGGCGAGCGGGTCGCGCTGTGCAGCGCCGACCGGCTGCCCTATGGCGCGACCGGGCTGCTTGCGCGGCGCGCGGACGCGGTGCTGACCGACATATCCAAGAGCTGGTCGATGGCCGCGCTCAGCGGCACGCCGATCGTCCATGTGGGCGAGCGTCCGGCCGCCGACTGGCTGAATGCCACCACCGACCTCGGCGCAGCGGGTGACGCCATGACGCGCGGCACCCTGCCGCGCCCCGACCGGGCGGCGGCGCGGCGATGGTTCAGCTGGCACCTCGGCGCCCGGCTGCTGGTGCCCGACGCGCTCGACCTCGACCGGCTGATGGCCGACATCGAAGGCCGCGTGACCGAGGCGCATGTCGCCCAGAGCGTCGAGCGGCTGTGGATCTGGTTCGAGGGCGCGAAATGGCGATGACCCGCGCGGCCAAGACCGCGACCGCCCCCCTCCGCACGGAAACGGCTGCGCCTGTCGACCTGTCCGCATGGGCGGTGACGGTTCTGGAGACCGAAGCCACCGCCATTGCGCGGATCGCCGCCGATCCGCCGCACGGGCTGTCCGACGCCATCGCCGCCGTCGCCGAAGCGAAAGGCCCGGTATTGTGCTGCGGTGTCGGCAAGTCGGGCCTCGTTGCCGCCAAGGTCGCGGCCACACTGTCCAGCCTCGGCACCCCCGCCTTTCCGCTGTCGGCGGGCGATGCGGCGCATGGCGATCTGGGTGCGGTGACCGATGGCGCCACGCTCCTCCTCTTTTCCAACAGCGGCGCGACGGCGGAGCTGATCCGCCTGATGCCCTCGCTTCGCGCCCGCGCCTGCCGTCTGATCGCGCTGGTCGGCAGCGCCGGCTCGCCGCTCGCCGCCGGGGCCGACATCGCGCTCGTCCTCCCCGTCGCGCGTGAGGCAGACCATATCGGCATGGCACCGACCGCGAGCACCACGGTGCAGATGGCGGTGGGCGATGCCATCGCCGTCGCGGTCAGCCGCCTCAAGGGCTTTACCCGCGCCGACTTCGTCGCCAGCCACCCGGCCGGCACGCTGGGCCAGCAGGCGCTGCCGGTCGCGACGCTGATGCGCACCGGCGCGGCGCTGCCCACGGTCCTGCCGCACAGCGCGCTGTCCGATGCGATCGGCGTCATCTCCGCCGGGCGGATGGGTGCGGCCTGCGTCACCGACTGGGAGGGACGGCTTGCCGGCCTGATCGTCGACGGCGACATCCGCCGCGCGATCCAGGCGCGCGCCGACCTCTATTCGGTCACCGCCGCGAGCGTGATGCGCACGCGGCCGGTGACCCTGTCCCACAGCGCCACCGTGGGCGATGCGCTCGAAGCGATGCGCGCGCATGGCGGCCTTCTCGTCCTCCCCGTGACCGACGACGCCGGTCATCTGCTGGGCATGGTCCACAGCGTCGACCTGGTGCAGAGCCAATGAACGCGATCACTCCCCCGCCCCAGCGCCCGCGCGTTGCTGCCTTCGTCCCCGCCAAGGGCACGAGCGAGCGGATCGAGAACAAGAATCTGCGCATCCTCGACGGTGACCATCTGTTCCGGCGCAAGCTGCGCCAGTTGCTCGCCTGCCCGCTGATCGACACCGTTTATCTCGACACCGAATCGGACATGATCGCGGGGCTGGCGGGCGACCTGGCGGTCACGCGGCTCAAGCGTCCGGCGGAGCTGGCGTCCAACGCCACCGACGGCCATACCATGTTCGCGTGGGAATGCGCCAATGCCGCGCCCGCCGACCTCTATGTCCAGGTGCTGTGCACCGCGCCCTTCATCACCGCAGACACCGTCGCGCGGGCGATCCAGCGCATGATCGACGATCCGGACGCCGACAGCCTGGTCGGCGTGGCGAGCGCGCGGCAATATTGCTGGGAGAACGGCGCGCCCGCCTATGGCCGTGGCCGAATCCCCAACAGCGTCGAGCTGTCTCCGACCGTGGTCGAGGCGATGAGCCTCTATATCGTCCGCCGCCGCCCCGGCGAAGGCCCGCCGACGCAGCGTTTCGGCATGCGCCCGATCCTGTTCGAGCTGGACCCCACCGAACAGGTCGACATCAACAATCCCGCCGACCTCGCCATGGCGGAGGCGCTGTGCGCCGGGCATCGCGCGCATGAAGTCACCCGGCTGCGCGCGCTGCAACCCTATCTCTCCTCCCCCGTCCTGGCGGACATTGCCAAGGACATGGGGCTGAAGGCGGTGCTGCCGCAAGCGATCGGCGCGACCAGCCCCGGCAAGATGCTCGGCCGCGCGCGCACGCTGCAGCTTGTCGCGATCCGACCGGAAGAGCGCGGCGGCGACCGCTGGCGCGGCATTTACGAGGCGCTCGACAGCTACGCCTTCGTCCGTCCCGGCTGCATCATCGCGGTCGCCAACGAAGCACCCGGCTTTGCCTACTTCGGCGATCTGAACGCCACGCTGGCGATCCGCGCGGGCGCTGTCGGCGCGGTGATCGACGGCGTGACACGCGACAGCCGCGACGTCGCGACCTTGGGCCTGCCCGTCTATGCGCGGCGCAGCTATTGCGACGACATCAAGTACGAGGGCACGCTGGGGTCGATGAACGTGCCGATCCGCATCGGCGATGTCGCCATCGCGCATGACGACATGATCTTCGGCGACGAAAACGGCGTCGTCGTGATTCCCGACCGGCTGTGGCCCGAGGTCGAGGCGGCGGCGTGGGACGTACTGACCAACGAGGCGCGCATCCGTATCATGGCCGCGCGTGGTCGTGACGTTCACGATATCCTTGCGGAGTGCGGCACCTTCTGACACCATCCCCGACGGGCAGGCGACCGGGAGGAACGTATCTTTCCCTCGCGCATTTGACGCCTCTGACGAGCCGATAGCGGGGACGAAAATGCAACGTGGCGGACCGAACCTGACACGCCGCGGCTTGCTGGCGAGCGGCGCGGCGACAGCCGCCATGTCCTCAGCGCCGGGCATCGCGCGCGCCGGTGAACCCACCTCCAGCGGACCGGCGAGGAACAGCATCATGGCGTCAACCGTCTCACTCGAGGTCAACGGGAAGGCGCGCACGCTCGCGCTCGATCCGCGCACCACATTGCTCGATGCGCTTCGCGAACATCTCGCCCTCACCGGTACCAAAAAAGGCTGCGACCACGGCCAGTGCGGGGCCTGCACGGTGATCGTCAACGGCCGGCGGATTAACAGTTGCCTCAGCCTCGCGGTGATGCACGACGGCGACAAGGTGACCACGGTCGAGGGGCTGGGAACGCCCGAGCGGCTGCATCCCATGCAGGCGGCGTTCGTCAAGCATGACGGCTATCAATGCGGCTATTGCACGCCGGGCCAGATCTGTTCGGCAGTGGCGGTGCTCGACGAGATCGAGGCAGGCATCCCCAGCCATGTCACCGCTGACCTGACCGGCAAGCCGAAGCTGACCGGAGCCGAGGTACGCGAGCGGATGAGCGGCAATATCTGCCGCTGCGGCGCTTATTCCAACATCATCGACGCCATAGCCGATGTTGCCGGTGCCGATCTGGCGGAGAAGCGCGCGTGAAGGCCTTCACCTACGAGCGCGCCGCGTCTCCGGCGGAGGCCGCGGCGGCGGCGGTGCGTGTCCAGGGCGCGAAGTTCATCGCCGGGGGCACCAACCTCCTCGACCTGATGAAGCTCGAGATCGAGGCACCGACCCATCTGATCGACATCAGCCGCTTTGGGCTGGACCGGATCGAGGAGAGCGGCGACGGCGGGCTGCGCATCGGCGCGCTCGTCACCAACACCGATCTGGCCGCCGACAAGCGCGTGCGGCGCGACTATGCGGTGCTGTCGCGCGCGTTGCTGGCGGGCGCATCGGGCCAGCTCCGCAACAAGGCGACGACGGCGGGGAACCTCCTCCAGCGGACGCGCTGTCCCTATTTCTACGACCCCGCCCAGCCGTGCAACAAGCGCCGCCCCGGCAGCGGATGCGCGGCCATCGGCGGGTTCAGCCGCCAGCTTGCGGTGATCGGATCGAGCGAGGCCTGCATCGCGACTCACCCCAGCGACATGGCCGTGGCGATGCGCGTGCTCGACGCGGTGGTCGAAACGGTGGCGCCCGACGGCACCAGCCGCGCCATCCCCATCGCGGAGTTCCACCGCCTGCCCGGCGACACGCCGCACATCGAGACGGTGCTCCAGCCGGGCGAACTCATCACCGCCGTCGTGCTGCCACGACCGGTCGAGGGGCGGCATGCCTATCACAAGGTGCGCGACCGTGCCTCCTACGCCTTCGCGCTGGTGTCGGTCGCATCGGCGATCCGCCCCGACGGGCGCGGCGCGATCGCACTGGGCGGGGTGGCCCACAAGCCGTGGCGGGTCGCGGCTGCCGATGCGGCGCTGCCGCAAGGCGCGAAGGCGGCGGCCAGCGCACTGTTCGCGGGCGCGCGGCCGACCGAGGACAACAGGTTCAAGCTGGTGCTGGCCGAACGGATGATTGCCGCCGCGATCAGCGAAGCAAAGGCGTGACGCGATGAAGTTCGATACCCCCGCAGGCACCAACCCCATCGACAGGCTCCGCGTCGTCGGCAAGTCGACGCCGCGAATCGACGGCCCGCTGAAGACAAGCGGCACCGCGCGCTATGCCTATGAGCGGCAGGACGTCGCGCCCGACGCGGCCTATGGCTATGTCGTCGGGTCGGCCATTGCCAAGGGGCGCATCCGGTCGATCAACCTCGATGCCGCACGCGCCGCACCGGGCGTGCTGGCAATCGTCACGCGCGAGGACGCACCGGCGGAGCCGAAGAGCAGATACAACACCGCCCGGCTGATCGCCGGGCCGGAAATCGAGCATTATGATCAGGCGATCGCCATGGTCGTCGCGGAGACGTTTGAGCAGGCACGGTCGGCGGCGCGGCTCATCACGATCGATTATGCACGCGCTGACGGCCGGTTCGACCTGGCGGCGGCGCGGGCCGGTGCCGCCAAGCCCACCGAGGACAGCTTCGGCGGCCCGCCCGATACGGCAGTCGGCGACTTCGAGGGGGCCTTCGCGGCGGCTCCCGTCACGCTCGACGCGACCTATACCACGCCCGACCAGAGTCATGCGATGATGGAGCCGCACGCCACCACCGCGGCATGGGACGATTCCGGCGTTCATCTGTGGACGTCGAACCAGATGATCGCGTGGAACGCACGCGCCATGGCCACCATGCTGGGCGTGCCCCGCGACCGCGTGCATCTCGACTCGCCCTATGTCGGCGGCGGCTTCGGCTCCAAGCTGTTCCCGCGCGCCGACCTGCTGCTGGCGGCGCTCGGCGCGCGCAAGGCGGGGCGGCCCGTGAAGGTCGCGCTGCAGCGCCCGCTCATCATGAACAACACCACGCACCGGCCGGCTACGATCCAGCGAATCCGGATCGGTGCCGGTCGCGACGGCCGCATCAGCGCGATCGGGCATGAGAGCTGGTCGGGCGACTTGCCCGGCGGCGGGCCGGAAACGGCGGTCAATCAGTCGCGGCTCTTCTATGCGGGCGCAAACCGCATGACGAGAACGCGGCTGGCGGTGCTGGACCTCCCCGAAGGCAACGCCATGCGCGCGCCGGGCGAGACCCCCGGCCTGATGGCGCTCGAGATCGCGATGGACGAGCTCGCCGAGAAGCTGGGCATGGACCCGGTCGAGCTGCGCATCGTCAACGATACCGAGGTCGACCCGGAAAAGCCCGAGCGGCGGTTCAGCGAGCGGCACTTCGTGGAATGCCTGCGCACGGGTGCCGAGCGTTTCGGCTGGGCGGCGCGCCCGTCGCGACCGGGAAGCAGGCGCGAAGGCGAATGGCTGATCGGAATGGGCGTCGGGGGCGGTTTTCGCGGGAATCTGCTCGGCAAGTCTGCCGCACGCGTGACGCTGGAAAAGGATGGCAGGCTGACAGTCGCCACCGACATGACCGACATCGGCACCGGCAGCTATACCATCTTGGCGCAGACGGCTGCGGAGACGATGGGGGTCTCCCTCGATCGCGTCAGGGTCGAACTGGGCGATTCGCGCGCGCCGGTCTCCGCAGGGTCGGGCGGCCAGTGGGGCGCGAACAACTCGACGGCGGGAGTCTACGCCGCCTGCATGGCGCTTCGTGACAAGATTGCCCAGGCATTGGGTCTCAACAGTGCGAACGCGGATTATGTCGACGGCATGGTGGTGTCGGACGGCCGCCGGATTCCGCTCGCCGACGCCGCAAAGGCCGGGGCGATCAGCGCCGAGGATCACATCGAATATGGTGACCTCGACAAGACGTTCGCGCAAGCGACCTTCGCCGCCCATTTCTGCGAGCTGGGGGTCAATGCCGTCACCGGCGAGACCCGCATCCGGCGGATGCTGGCGGTGTGCGATGCCGGTCGCATCATCAACCCGCTGTCGGCGCGCAGCCAGGTGATCGGCGCGATGACCATGGGCGTCGGTGCCGCGCTGATGGAGGACGCAGTCGTCGACAAGCGCTTCGGCTTCTTCGTCAACCATGACCTTGCCGGCTATGAAGTGCCGGTCCATGCCGACATGCCGCATCTGGAGGTCGTGTTCCTCGATCATCCCGACGCGTACAGCTCGCCGATGAAGGCGAAGGGTGTTGGCGAACTGGGTCTGTGCGGCGTCAGCGCCGCCGTCGCAAACGCGATCTACAATGCGACGGGAATCCGCGTGCGCGACTACCCAATCACGCTCGACAAGCTTCTCGACAGGCTGCCCGCCATCGCCTGACGCGCAGCGGGTCGCGCTTCGCCTTCTCGAAAGGCTACCGGCCCCGCTCGTGCTCCGCGAGCCAGCGCTGCGCCTGATCGACGATCTCCCGAAGCTCGACGATGGTCTTGTCGATCGCCGCGCGCTGATGCTCCAGATCGGAGAGCCGTTCGCGCGCGCGCGCCGCCAGCAGGCGCACCTGCTCGACATGATCGGGGTCCGCATCGTAGAGGTCGAGGAATTCCTGGATCTCGCGCAGCGAAAAGCCCAGCCGCTTGCCGCGCAGGATGAGCTGCATGCGGCCGACGTCGCGCGGACGATAAACGCGGGTGGAGCCGACGCGCAGCGGTTCGATCAGCCCCTTGTCCTCATAGAAGCGCAGGGTGCGCGCGGTCACTCCCAGATCGCTTGCCACGTCCTTGATGCCGCGTAACGGGGCATCGCCCGATTGGGCCATGTGCTCTCCCATAGTCGAGATGGTTGAAGATTCGCGCGCCATAAGGAGAAACGCGGGCGATGGAAATGCGCGACGCTGCGCAATCTGTCCGCCCTTCACCCCTTGCCGGCGCGCCGCGCCGCTTCCTCCGCCACCAGCTCCTTCTTCGACAGCTTGCCGACGAGCGTCCTCGGCAGATGGTCGCGGAACTCGATTTCGGTGGGCAGTTCGATCTTGCTGAGCTGTTCGGCGAGATGCGCGCGCATCTCCTCTTCGGTCACGCTCATGCCCTCTTTGAGGGCGAGGAACAGCTTGGGCGACTGGCCGCGATAGGCGTCGGGAATACCGATCGCGATGGCTTCCCTGACCGCCGGATGATGATAGGCCGCATCCTCGATTGCGCGCGGATAGACGTTGAACCCGCTGGCGATGATCAGGTCCTTGATGCGGTCGACCAAGAACAGATAGCCGTCCTCGTCGAGATAGCCGATGTCGCCGGTGCGAAGCGCGCCGTCGACGAAGACCGCCTCGGTCGCATCGGGACGCTGCCAATAGCCCTTCATCACCTGCGGACCGCGCGCACAGACCTCGCCCCGTTCGCCCTGCGGCATCAGCCGGTGCGGATCGTCGGGATCGCGGATTTCCAGCACGGTCGCCGGAAAGGCCGGGCCGCAACTGTTCTTCTTGTTCTCGCCGTCGAGGGGGTTGCACGCGATGATCGGCGACGCCTCGGTCAGGCCATAGCCTTCGACCACCACCGCGCCGGTCCGCCGCTCGAACGTCTCCTTGACCTCGAGCGGGAGCGGTGCGCCGCCCGACACGCAGGCGCGCACCATCGACAGGTCGGGGACGCGATCCTCGGGCAGGCCGTTAAACGCGACCCACATCGTCGGCACGCCGAAAAGCTGAGTCGGGCGCGTCCGCCGGATCGTCTTGAGCACCTGCGGCATCTCGAAGCGCGGCAGCAGGATCATTTCGGCCGCGATCTCGATCGAGTAATTGAGCACCGTCGTCAGGCCGAAGACGTGGAACATCGGCAGCACGCCGAGCGTGCGTTCCTGCTCCGCCCGCGCGTCATGGACATGGAGCAGCATCTGGCCGCTGTTCGCGGTCAGATTGGCGTGAGTCAGCATCGCGCCCTTGGGGACGCCGGTGGTGCCGCCGGTATATTGCAGCACCGCGATGTCGTCGGGCGTCACCGGCGCGGGCGCGGGCTTGCCGCCATTGGCGACGAGCGCGCGGAAGCCGACATGGCGGTCGTCGCTCGGAACCCGCGCATGGTCCGACCGGCGCAGCAGGCGGAAGCCCCAGCCCATCAGCGTCGGCAGGATGTCCGCCATCGGGCAGACGATGATCTTGCCGAGGCCCGTCTGATCGGCGACCGCCAGCAGCTTGTCATGAATGGCGTTGAGGTCGGGGGTCGCGATCATCGTCGTGCCCGAGTCGGTGATCTGGTGGGCCAGCTCCGCCTCGACATAGAGCGGGTTGAAATTGACCACGATCGCCCCCGCCTTGAGCGCGGCGAAGTAGAGGATCACGAAATAGGGCGTATTGGGGAGGCACAGGCCGAACCGGTCGCCGGGTTTCAGCCCCAGATCCTGCAGGCCCTTCGCGGCACGGTCGACCAGATCGCCGATCTCGCCATAGGTCCATCGTCGGCCGACGAAGTCCACCGCCGGCCGTTCCGGAAAGCGGGCGACGGCGCGGTCGAAAAGGTCGGTGAGGAGGCGCGGGCGGAGGACGGCGTCACCGCCCTCCGCGCCGTCACCCCGGCGGCTTTGCGAGAAAACCGCCGGTTCCATCAGAACCTCGCCCGCGCGCCGAGCGAGATCAATATCGCGCTGCCGCCTGTGAAGGTGCCATTGGTGTTGACCAGCGGCCCGGTGGGGCCGAGCGGCCGGTCGGGACGGTCGATCGGGCCGTCCTCGAACATGGTATAGCCGACGCCCATGTCGAAGGTGAGTTTCTCGGTCAGATCATGGCTCGACCCGACGCCGATCGTCCAGCGGTCGGTATCGGGCACCCGCGCATCGCGGTTGCCATCCTTGACCGGCGATTGATCGTACATGACCCCTGCGCGCAGCACGCTGCGGTCCGAAATACGATAGTCCACGCCACCCGCGAAGGCCCAGGTGTCCTCGTAATTCTGCTCGAGCGCGGTGTTGAGCGCGGGGAGCTGGATGGAATCGAACTCGCTCCAGCCGAAGCGGGTGACCTGCGCATTGAGCGTCAACGCAGGCGTGGCATGGAACCGGACGCCGCCGATCGCCTGCCAGGGCGTCGTGAAGATCGCTTCGGCTTCGGTATTGCGGTTGAACGGCGCGGCCGGCCCGGCAAGCCCGCTCACGACAACGCGCCCGTCGAGCGTATGCTCGATCTTGGACTTGTAGCTCGCGCCGATCTCGACGGTTTCATTGGCGTAGCGCAGGCCGACCGACCAGCCCAGGTCCCAGCCCGATCCGGTCAGCGACTGCCGCCCGGTGTCGGGCAGCAGCGGCGAGACCTGCGGCAATGCGCGGGTCAGCTCGGCATTGACCTGCTCGATATTCGCGGCCACGCCGATGCTCAGCCCGTCGGTCACCATCACCGCGACGGTCGGCTGGATATCGATGGTGCGCAAATGGCTGCGGTCGGCGCTGTAACGTGTCCAGCTCGTTGCGGGATATTCGGTGGTGAAGCTGAAGGGCGACGTGACCGCGATGCCCAGAGCGACTCGCGACGTCACACCGCACGCCGCCGCGCCCGACGGCAGAAAGCCGTCGACGATCGGGTCCTTGATCGACTGGAGCCCGCCTACGGGCGTCGTGATGGTGGCTGGTGCAGCCAGTCCGGTGGGCCGAGTGACCGTCGTGGCGGCGTTGTTGACGCGACCCTTGGGCAGGATCACCGTGGCACCTGTAGCCGCCTCGCAACCCTGCTGCCCGCCGATCGCGGCGGGGTTCCACCAGAGCGATTGCGGCCCCGAATCGGCAACCTCGCCCGAAAAGGCGCGGCCGACTGCGCGGACCGACTGTTCCTGAAGGTAAAAGCCGCCCGCGTGCGCCGCCGACGGCACGACCGCCGCGCCGGCAAGGCCGATGATCGCGATGTTCCTGAAGCAAACCCTGCGTGTCATTATCTTGGTCTCCTGCATTTATCTCTATCCGGATGCCCCCGGTCAGTTCATCGCATCCGCCGCCATGTCTGCGTCTTGCAGAGCGGCCAGACGATGCAGCCCTTGAGCTTGAGAATGTTGGCGTCGACCGGGGTCACCGTACCCTTGTAGGTGCCGCCGTCTTCGGCATTGTAGACCGTGCCGCCCTTCCACGCGCGCCCGTCCCACGTGAAGCCCTTCAGCAACATCAGGCCGACGAGCTTGCGACCGCGCAGCGATGCGTCCTTGTTGTTTTCGTCCTTGAGATCGGGGCTGGCGCGCAGCCGTTCCGAATCGAGCAGCCGGCCGCAGATCGACGGTCCGCAGCGCGCGATCTCCACGATGCCGCCGTTCGTTTCGGTCTTCCACCGGCCGACGACGGCGTTGGAGCCTGAATCCGCAGGCGCACCGCCCGCGGCGAGCGCCGCGGCGCTCGCAAGTGTCAGCAGCATTCAGAACCTCTCCACATTGTTTTCACATGCCTTTTTCTTTCGGCCCCACGGGAGCGCTTGGCGCGCTTCCCCGTTGAAACCTGAGGCAATGATCGCACTGTGCCCCAAAAATCAGTTGACGTATAGGGAAATTTACGCACCTATGCGGAAATGATTTGAAACTGCGTTGCCTCGGCGCAACATAGTGGCTGAACCGGCAGCACCGACGGCCGATGGGAGAGACCTGGAATCATGCGAAACACCGTCATCGCGGGCTATGCCCGTTCCCCCTTCCACCTCGCGGGGCGCGGCGCGCTGGCGCGGGTCCGGCCCGATGACATGGCGGCGGCGGTGGTCCGCGCGCTTGTCGAGCGCACGGGAATCGATGCCTCGGACATTGAGGACCTGATCTGCGGTTGCGCCTTCCCGGAGGGCGAGCAGGGCCTCAACGTCGGCAAGCTGATCGGCCTGCTCGCCGACCTGCCGATCAGGATGGGCGGCATGACCGTGAACCGCTTCTGCGGATCGTCGATGAGCGCGGTGCATATCGCCGCGGGCCAGATCCAGCTCGGCAGCGGCGAGGCGTTCATCTGCGCGGGCATCGAATCGATGTCGCGCGTCCCCATGTCGGGATTCAACCCGATGCCCAATCCGCACCTGATGCAGACGACCAAGGCCTATATCGCGATGGGCGACACCGCCGAGAATGTCGCGCGGCAGTATCAGATCGGCCGTTCGGAGCAGGAGGCGTTCGCGGTCGAGAGCCAGCGCAAGGCCGCGCTTGCCATCGCCGAGGGTCGGCTGAAGGACGAGATCGTGCCGATCCAGACCAAGGCGGGTCTGGTCGATACAGACGGAACGCCGCGCCCCGACACCACCGCCGAAACGCTCGCTACGCTCAAGACCGCATTCGACCAGAGCGGCACCGTCACCGCGGGCACATCGTCGCCGCTGACCGACGGCGCCAGCGCGGTCCTCGTCACCAGCGAGGACTATGCACGCGCGCACGGCCTGCCGATGCTGGCCCGCATCCGCACCGTCGCCACGTCGGGCTGCTCGCCCGAGCTCATGGGTCTCGGCCCCATCGAGGCCAGCCGCAAGGCAATGCAGCGCGCAGGGATCGAGGCGAAGGATCTCGACGTCGTCGAACTCAACGAAGCCTTCGCGTCGCAAAGCATCGCCTGCATCCGCGATCTCGGCCTCGACCCCGCAAAGGTCAATATCGACGGCGGCGCGCTCGCCATCGGCCATCCGCTCGGTGCCACGGGCGCGCGGATCGTCGGCAAGGCGGCGCAGCTCCTCAAGCGCGAGGGCGGCCGCTATGCGCTCGCCACCCAGTGCATCGGCGGCGGCCAGGGCATCGCCACGCTGCTGGAGGCGGTCGATGCCTGATGCGGTCAAGAAGGTCTGCGTCATCGGCGCGGGCACCATGGGCGCGGGGATCGCGGCGCAGGTCGCCAATGCGGGGATCCCCGTCCTCCTCCTCGACATCGTCCGCGATGCGAACGACCGCAGCGCGGTCGCGCGGGGCGCGGTCGAGAAGATGCTGAAAGCCGATCCCGCCCCCTTCATGTCGAAGGCAGCGGCGAAGCTGGTCGAGACCGGGAATATCGAGGATGATCTCGCCAAGGTCGCGGAGTGCGACTGGATCGTCGAGGCGATTGTCGAACGGCTGGACCTCAAGCAGAGCCTCTACGAAAGGCTCGAGGCGGTGCGCACGCCCGGGACAGCGGTGTCGTCGAACACCTCGACCATCCCGCTCGCGAAGCTGACCGAGGGGCGTTCCGACGCTTTCGCCCACGATTTCCTCATCACCCATTTCTTCAACCCGCCGCGCTACATGCGGCTGCTCGAGATCGTCTCCGGTCCCGAGAGCGACAGCGCGCTGGTCGACCGGATCGCCGACTTCGCCGACCGGCGGCTCGGCAAATCAGTGGTTCGCGCCAAGGATACGCCCGGTTTCATCGCCAACCGCGTCGGCACCTTCTGGATTCAGGTCGGCCTCAACGCCGCCTTCGACCTCGGCCTCACCGTCGAGGAAGCCGACGCGATCGCGGGGCGTCCGATGGGCGTGCCGGGGACCGGCATCTTCGGCCTTGTCGATCTGGTCGGCATCGACCTGATGCCGCATTTGCAGGCGAGCCTGACATCAACGCTGGGCGCGCACGACCGCTATCATACGCACGCGCGCAATCTTCCGCTCATCGAGCGGATGATCGGCGAGGGCTATACCGGACGCAAGGGCAAGGGCGGCTTCTATCGACTCAATCGCGACGAGGGAAAGCGCAAGGAAGCGATCGACCTCCTGACCGGCGACTATCGCCCGCAGGTCAAGCCGACAGCGCTTGCCGGACCCGCTGCCAAGGGCGATCTCGCCGCGCTGATCGCGGCACCGGGCAAGGTCGGCGCCTATGCCTGGGCGATCCTGGGCGAGACGCTGAGCTATGCCGCGAGCCTGGTCCCCGAGGCCGCCGACAGCATCGTCGCGGTCGATGAGGCGATGAAGCTCGGCTATAACTGGAAGCAGGGTCCGTTCGAGATGATCGACCGGATCGGTGCCGCGCGCTTCGCCGAACGGCTGGAGAAGGAAGGCATGGCGGTGCCCGAGATCGTCCGGCTGGCGGGCGACCGCAGCTTCTACCGGATCGAGGACAACCGGCGGCAATATCTGGGGCTCGACGGCGATTATCACGACGTCGAACGGCCCGAGGGCGTGCTGCTGCTCGAGGACATCCAGCGCGGTTCGCAGCCGGTGCTGAAGAACGCATCGGCGGCGCTGTGGGATATCGGCGACGGCGTCGTCTGCCTCGAATTCACGTCGAAGATGAACGCGCTCGACGGCGAGATTCTCAAGCTGATCGGCCAGGCGGTGCCGCTGGTCATGCAGAAGTACAAGGCGCTCGTGGTCTATAACGAGGGCAGCAACTTTTCCGCCGGTGCCAATCTCGGCCTCGCGCTGTTCGCCGCCAATATCGCGGCATGGGGCGAGATCGAGAAGCTGGTGAGCGGCGGGCAGGCGGCGTACAAGGCGCTGAAATACGCGCCTTTCCCGGTGGTCAGTGCGCCGTCGGGCATGGCGCTGGGCGGCGGGTGCGAGATATTGCTCCATTCGGACGCGGTGCAGGCGCATGCCGAAAGCTATATCGGCCTTGTCGAATGCGGCGTCGGGCTGCTGCCCGGCTGGGGTGGCTGCGGCGAGATGCTGTCGCGCTGGCTGGCCGATCCGAAGCTACCCAAGGGACCGATCCCCGCCGTTGCCAAGGTGTTCGAGATCGTCTCGGTCGCCACGGTCGCCAAGTCGGCGGCGGAGGCGAAGGAGCTGCATTTCCTGCGCGACAGCGACGGGATCAGCATGAACCGCGACCGCCTGCTGGCCGATGCCAAGGCGAAGGCCCTGTCGCTCGTCGACGGCTATGCGCCGCCCAAGCCCCCCCAATATCACCTGCCCGGCCCTTCGGGTCGCGCCGCGCTGGAGCTGGCGATCGAGGGGTTCCATGCGCGCGGGATGGCGACCGACTATGACCGCGAGGTGGCGGGGACGCTCGCTGACGTGCTGACCGGCGGCGACACCGATCCGCTCGACACGCTGAGCGAGGCCGACATGCTCAAGCTCGAGCGCGCCGGCTTCATGAAACGCGTGCGCGATCCCCGGACGATGGCGCGGGTGGAAACCATGCTGTCCACCGGCAAGCCGTTGCGGAATTGATAACCGGATCGGCCCTCACCCTTCCGGCGCTGCGCGCCTCCTTCCCTCTCCCGATGGGAGAGGGAGGGGCCCAAGCCGCAAGGCTTGGGAGGGTGAGGGTCCGAAACGCTGAGAGGAACCGAACCGATGCAAGTCTATGACGCCCCCCTGCGCGACATGCGCTTCGCCCTCAACGAGCTCCATCTCGACGACGGGTTCGGCGACCTGCCGGGACAGGAGGAGTTCGGCCCCGATCTGGTCGACGCCGTGCTGGAGGAGGCCGCGCGGGTCACGCGCGAGGTGCTGTTGCCGCTCAACCGGATCGGCGACGAGCAGGGCTGCACGATCGAGAATGGCGTCGTCCGCACGCCCGAAGGGTTCCGGGAAGCCTATGACCTGTTCCGCGAGGGCGGCTGGGCCTCGCTCGCCGACGCGCCCGAATATGGCGGACAGGGACTGCCCGAGACGGTCAACAAGATGGTCGAGGAGATGATCTGCGCGGCCAACCTGTCGTTCAGCCTCTATCCCGGCCTTACCCACGGTGCCAACACCGCGCTCAAGAGCCATGCTTCGGAGGATCTGAAGGCACGCTTCCTGCCCAAGATGGTGAGCGGCGAATGGTCGGGCACCATGTGCCTGACAGAGGCGCATTGCGGCACCGACCTGGGCCTGCTGCGCACCAGGGCCGAACCGCAGGAGGACGGCAGCTACCGGATCACCGGGTCCAAGATCTTCATTTCCTCGGGCGAGCATGACCTGACCGAGAATATCATCCACCTCGTCCTCGCCCGGCTGCCCGATGCGCCCGCAGGTGTGAAGGGAATCAGCCTGTTCCTCGTGCCCAAGAAGCTGCCGAAGGACGACGGCACCCCCGGCCCGTCCAACGGCGTCCAGTGCGCCAATATCGAGCACAAGATGGGCCTCAAGGCATCGGCGACCTGCCAGATGAACTTCGACGGATCGGTCGGCTGGCTGGTCGGCCAGCCCCATCGCGGCCTGGAGGCGATGTTCACGATGATGAACACCGAACGCGTTTCGGTCGGAATCCAGGGCCTCGGCGTGGGCGAGGCGGCCTATCAGTCGGCGGTCTATTATGCCAAGGACAGGCTGCAGGGCCGGTCGCTGTCCGGCCCGAAGCGCCCCGACCTCGCCGCCGACCCGATCATCGTCCATCCCGACGTGCGCCGCATGCTGATGACGATGCGCGCCTATAATGAGGGTTGCCGCGCGCTCGGCGTATGGGTCGCGCGCGCGCTCGATGCCGAGCGCCTGTCCGACGACCCGGCGGTCAGGAGCCGTGCCAGCGACTTCATCGCGCTGATGACCCCGGTCGTGAAGGCGCTGTTCACCGACCTCGGCCATGAGACCGCCAATCTCGCGGTGCAGGTCTATGGCGGCCATGGCTACATCCGCGAATCGGGCGTCGAGCAATTTGCCCGCGATGCCCGGATCGCGATGATCTACGAAGGGACCAACGGCATCCAGGCGCTCGACCTCGTCGGCCGCAAGCTGCCGGTCAACATGGGCCAGTATCTGAGGAGCTTCTTCCACCCCGTCGCGGACTTTATCGAGGCCAACAAGGGTGCCGGGGAGCTGGCTCCGATGGTCGAAGGGCTGGAACGCGCCTTCGGTGCCCTCCAGCTCGCCACCGCGCGCATCGCCGAAAAGGGCATGGCCGATCCGGAGGAAGCGGGCGCGGCGGCGACCGAATATCTGCGGCTGCTGGGGCTGGTCGCGCTCGGCTACTGCTTCGCCAAATCGGCCAGGATCGCGGGCGAGAAACTGGCGGCGGGCAGCGAGGAAAGCGCCTTCTACAAGGCCAAGCTCGCCACCGCGACCTTCTACTTCGACCGCATCCTGCCCCAGACGGCGGCTTTGTTCCTGCAGATCAAGGCGGGCAAGAAGAGCATGATGGCCTTGGATGAGGCGGCCTTCTGAGGACCATCGCGGCGGCGAAGCCACAGTAATGAGGACGGTTCGCGCGGAGTCGCGAAGACGCGAAGGGACGCGAACCCTCTGCGTTCTTTGCGCCTCTGCGTGAAACACATTGGATCGCGCAAAGGCGCGAAGGACGCAGAGCGAGAAGGAATAAACCTGACAGCGCGGCACGATCTCCGCGTCTTCGCGGCTCCGCGTGAACAACAAAACTGTTCCAGGGAAGGGGTGGTGCTGCTGGAGAGGATTGAACTCTCGGCCTCACCCTTACCAAGGGTGTGCTCTACCACTGAGCTACAGCAGCCCACGACATAGCGCATCGGCGGGCGTGGGCGGCCCATCGATGGAGCGGGCGCTATGACCCCGGCGGGGCGCGATTGTCAAGCGATGTTGCGGCGGGGCGGGCTCCCGCCCTATGGCGGGGCGATGGCCGACACTCCCTCCCCCGACGATGAACGCAAGCGCCGCCTTGCCGAGGCGCTGCGGCAGAATCTGCGCCGGAGGAAGGCTCAGGCGCGGGGGGATGTTCTTCCCCGTCATCCCCGCGAAGGCGGGGATCCGGAGTGACAGGGGTCAGCATTTGTGGCCCTGGATCCCTGCCTTCGCAGGGATGACGGTAACATAAACGGAGGCCGCGCATCACAGCGGCGCGCAGACCGCCTCCAGCCAGCCCCGGGCCTCGCCCTCCAGCAACGGCCCGATCTCAGCCAGCACGCGCGTATGATAGGCATCGATCCAGCCGCGTTCGGCGGGGCTGAGCATCGCGACATCGATCAGCGCGCGGTCGATGGGGGCGAGGGTCAGTGTTTCGAAACCCATCATCTCGCGCTCGGCACCGTCGATCGCGCGCGGTTCGACCAGCACCAGATTCTCGATGCGGATGCCCCACGCCTCGGCCCGGTAATAGCCCGGCTCGTTCGACAGGATCATGCCCGGTTGGAGCGGCTCGTCGCCCTCGATCACCGTTGCGATCCGCTGCGGCCCCTCATGCACCGACAGGAAGCTGCCGACGCCGTGGCCGGTGCCATGGGCATAATCGAGCCCGGCCGCCCAGAGATATTGCCGCGCGAGAACATCGAGCTGGCCGCCCTTGGTGCCCTTGGGGAATATCGCGGTGGCGAGCGCGACATGGCCCTTGAGCACCAGCGTGAAGGCGCGGCGCATCGCGGCATCGGGCTGGCCGATGGCGATGGTGCGCGTCACGTCGGTCGTGCCGTCGCGATATTGCCCGCCCGAATCGACGAGCAGCAGCGTGCCCGGCTCCACCGGGCGGTTGGTCGTCTCGTCGGCGCGGTAATGGACGATGGCCCCATTGGGGCCTGCCCCCGCGATGGTGTCGAAGCTGAGGTCGACGAGCGCGCCCGTCTCCTCACGAAACGCCTGGAGCCGCGCGATCGCCGACAGCTCGGTCTCGGCGCCCGCCGGCCCCGCGACCGAGATCCAGTGGAGGAAGCGCGACAGCGCCGCGCCGTCGCGGATGTGCGCGGCGCGCATCCCTTCGACCTCCACCGCGTTCTTCACCGCCTTGGGCAGCACGGCGGGGTCGCGCAGGTCCAGGATCGTCGCACCCGCTCCGGTCAGCGCGTCGAAGATCGCGGCGACGCTCCGCTGCGGATCGACCGCCACGCTCCTGCCGCCGAGCGCCGCGAGCGCGGGTGCGAAGTCCTCGCGCGGACGGACCGTCACCGCATCGCCCAGATGCGCTCGGACGGCCTCGTCGACCTTCGCCAGATCGACAAACAGCTCCGCGCTGCCGTCGGCACGAACGATGGCGAAGGCGAGCGCCACCGGCGTCCGTTCGACATCGCGTCCCCGCACGTTGAAGGTCCAGGCGATCGAATCGAGCGCCGCCAGCACGACCGCATCCGCCTTTTTCTCTGCCAGCCATTGCGCGATGTCGGCACGCTTGTCGGCACTGGTGCGCCCCGTGTAGCGATCCTCATGAACCTCGAGCCGGGCCAGGCTGCGCGCCGGACGGTCGGGCCACACCGCGTCCACCGGGTTGGTGTCCACCGGGACCAGCTCGGCCCCGCGTTCGGCAAGCGCCTTGCCCGCGTCCTCGGCCCAGCGGCGGGTATGGAGCCAGGGATCATGGCCGATCCGTGCGCCCTCCGGCGCATGCTCGCGGAGCCAGCCGGCGACGCTCGTTTCGGGCACCCCGACGAACTGCCAATGGGCGGCATCGACCTGCTCGCGAACCTGCAGGGTATAGCGGCCGTCGGTGAAGATCGCCGCGTCCTGCGGCAGCACGACCGCCGTTCCCGCCGACCCCTGAAAGCCGGTCAGCCACGCCAGCCGCTGCGCATAGGCTCCGACATATTCGCTCATATGTTCGTCGGTCAGCGGCACGACAAAGCCGTCGAGCCGGTCACGCGCGAGTTGCGCGCGAAGGGCGGTCAGGCGGTCTTGATGGGTCGACATGGGCTTTGCGTCTCTCCGGATGCGGAACCTCCAACATAGGCGCTGGTGCCGCGCATGCCAGCGGCACTTGCCCCCGGTCAGCAAGCCGTTAAGAAGACCAGGCTAAGATACTGATATTCATGGATTTCATTTCGGATCAGTAACAGTGCGAATCACCGAACCCCTGCCCCTTCATCATAGCTGGCCGCTGTTCGAGGCAGACATGCGGCTCGCGCTCGGCGGCGATGCGGAGCGCATCGACCCCGGCGCGCTGCTGTGGGCCGCCACGGGCTGGGCGCAGGAGGAGCGGCTTGCCGCGCGGGGGCTTGGCCTGTGGGACTGCGACCTTGCCGACCAGTCGCTGCGCTGGACAGCGGGCGTGTACGACCTGTTCGGAATCCCGCGCGGGGAGCGGGTGGACCGTCCGCTGGCGGTGTCGATCTACGCCCCTCGGTCGCGCGGCGCGATGGAGCAGCTTCGCGCGCATGCGCTGCGCTTCCGCCGCGGATTCACCGTCGACGCGGAGCTGCGCCAGCCGTCGGGCGACACACGCTGGATGCGCCTGTCGGCCGTTCCCATCCTGCGCGACCACAAGCCGGTGCGGCTGCGGGGGGTGAAACGGGATGTGACGGCGGAGTATGACGTCGGCTGACGGTGGTGCGGATTCTGGTTCGCGCAGAGGCGCTGAGGACGCAGAGAAGAAAAGGGGGTTTGTTCGCGCGGAGACGCGGAGACGCGGACAGCTTCCTGAGGCGCCACAGGCATGAAAGCCGCTAAGGTGGCCCCAGGTGGATAGGCATCAATGTGGATAGCGGCTTCGCCGCATGTTCCCCTCTCCGCGTCTCCGCGTCTCCGCGTGAACAAAACCTCTGCGTCCTCA
>CAZHGR010000008.1:0-65168 GCA_964532255.1 uncultured Sphingobium sp. | reverse complement strand
ATCCGGACGGAAAGATTGCTCTTAATCAGCGGGTCCTAGGTTCGAGCCCTAGTGCCTCCACCATTTTTACCATATAGCACAGTAACTTAATCCGCAGGGCGTGTGGTCCCAGCAGCCGCCCTTTCCTTCTAGGTAGCATTCTAGGTAGCTTGAGGAAGAGGCGAGAAAAAAGGCTCGCACTGCAGAATTCGAATGAAGATCACGCGAGGCCGATAGGCCGATGGTGGCTCTACGACCGAGTCAGGACGATTGGCGCTCGATCCGAAGGGCGGCCATTTGTCCAAGGTTGCTTACGGACAGCAGTAATGGCCAGGTTTGGACATTGTTGCCGTTCGAAAGTCATCTATCGAATGACAGGTCCCGCCAATAGCTGACCTCCAGTATGGCGCGGCTCCACCTCTCGGAATGTCATCAGTTGCGCCGGAGCACGAACCCGCTTCGCGGGAGGGGTGCTGGCGGCGCGGGTGACGCCAGAGCAAGAACGTAGCGAGTAGATCGAACAAGGCCGACCATTCCGGCTCCTTCAACCGAGGAGTCGAGAGATGAACGATCTTGCACCTGTTTCGCCCATCAGCCCGCTGCGCCAGCGGCTGATCGAGGATATGACCATGCGCCGGTTCAGCCCGGAGACGCAGCGCAACTATCTGCGCGATGTCGGGCGGTTCGCGACCTGGCTGGGGCGCTCGCCCCACACCGCGACCGCCGAGGATATCCGCCGCTTCCAGATCGAACAGCAGGAAGCCGGCGTTCCGGCGCCGACCATGAACAGCATTGTCGCGGCGCTGCGGTTCTTCTTCACCCACACCCTCGACCGGCCCGGGCTTGCCCGCAAGCTGGTCCGCACCGCTCATGCTCGCAAGATCCCGGTTGTGCTGACCCAGCCCGAGGTGAAGCGGCTCCTCGACGCCACGACCTGCCTCAAGCACCAGGCCGCGCTGTCGGTGGCCTACGGTGCGGGGCTGCGGGTCGGCGAGGTCTCGGCGCTCAAGGTGTGCGATATCGACAGCAAGCGCATGCTGCTCAGGATCGAACGCGGCAAGGGTGGACGCTATCGCAACGCCATGCTGCCCGAAGGTCTGCTTGTGCTGCTGCGGGAGTGGTGGCGCGCGGGGCGGCAACAGGGTGTGCTTCATGCCGATGGCTGGCTCTTCCCAGGTCAGAACGCGACGGTGCCGATCAGCACCCGCCAGCTCTACCGGGTCGTCGTTCAAGCGGCAGAGGCAGCCGATATCGCCAAGCGGGTCGGACCGCACACCCTACGGCACAGTTTTGCGACGCATCTGCTCGAGGACGGCGTCGATATCCGCGTTATCCAGGCACTGCTCGGCCATGCCAAGCTCAACACCACGGCCTTCTACACCAAGGTGGCAACGAAGACGATGCGGGCAGTTGTCAGCCCGCTCGACCGACTGGCCTTGGCGGCACCGGATAACGAGGTGCCGAGCGGCTGAGAGCCGGTGCGCACCTCGCTCGAGGTTGCCGACGTCTTCCGTGCTGCCGGGCCTGCTTATCGGGCCGCCCATGCCGGGCACCTGAGCCTGCATCAGCTCAAGGTCATGTCGGCGATCGAGCACTGTCGCACCGCCGCGCTGGGCGGGCACGTCGAGGCCTGCACCGACTGCGGCCATTGGCGGATCGCCTACAACTCCTGCCGCAACCGCCACTGCCCCAAGTGCCAGGGCGCCGCCGCGCGGACCTGGCTCGCCGCGCGCGAGGCCGACCTGCTGCCGGTCGGCTATTTCCACCTCGTGTTCACGCTGCCCGCCGAGATCGCCGCCATCGCGTTCCACAACAAGGCTCTGCTCTACGACCTGCTGTTCAAGACCGCCTCGCAGACCATGCTGACCATCGCTGCCGATCCCAAGCATCAGGGTGCGCGCATCGGCATCACCGCCGTGCTCCACACCTGGGGCTCGGCCATGACCCATCATCCGCACATCCACATGATCGTGCCGGGCGGCGGTATCGCGCTGGACGGGGACCGATGGATATCGTCCCGCCCGGCCTTCCTCCTGCCGGTGCGCGTGCTGGGCGCTTTGTTCCGCCGTCTGTTCCTGACCCGGCTGCTGGCGCTTCACGATGCCGGCAAGCTCGCCTTCTTCGGTAAGCTGGCGGAGTTGGCCGACCGCCGTGCGTTGCTGCGCCATCTGTCACCGGTGAGGAAGAAGCGCTGGGTGGTATATGCCAAGCCGCCGTTCGCCGGGCCCGAGGCCGTGCTCGCCTATCTCTCGCGCTACACCCACCGGGTCGCGATCTCGAACAGTCGGCTCATCTCCTTCGACGAGGATGGCGTAACGTTCCGCTACAAGGATTATCGTCGCTCTGCCCCAGACCGGCAGCAGATCATGACGCTCGGCGCCGACGAGTTCATCCGCCGCTTCCTGCTGCACTGCCTGCCTCGTGGCTTCCACCGCATCCGCCACTACGGCCTGCTCGCCGCCAGCACCCGCAAAGCCCATCTCGAACGCGCCCGTCAGCTGCTAGCGATCGCACCGCCGGCGACGGACGAGCCCTCCATCGAACCGCCCGATCCGCGTCCGGCATGCCCTTGCTGCGGCGGGCACATGGTCATCATCGAGACCTTCCAGCGCTGCCATCCGCCACGCGGTCCGCCGAGCGCAGCCGCTCCATCCGGGCAACCTGCGCCGTGACCCGGCTCGGCATGACACTGTTCCACCCCGCCGCAGCCACGCTTCCGGCGGCGATGACGTCCGCATATTACCCGCCCAAAAGCAGTAGTCGCATCACCAAAATCGGACGAACCGGCGTCCTACGGCTGCTTTGTCATCGCAAAATCGGACCGGCTGCTATCGGACCCTTCCGCTTATCGGCACCGTCAGCAGCCGTCGGGATCAGTGCAAAGTCGAAATCCCCATAGCGCACCGCGTGCGGCCCGCGGGTTCGGGCACCGTCGACTTTCCGACGCCTCGCGGCGTCCGAAACTCTAAACGCAAGCGGACTGGCGGCTTATAGGCGCTGCGACCTTGAAATCCGACAATCAACTGCCATCCGACGGGATCCCTCCTGACTATTTGGGTTCCTGGATTGGTGTTGCGAGCTTCAAGTACGAAAGTTCAGCGGTAAGCTTAATCGCGCTAGTGGTTTCCGGTCGGAAGCTGGATCTCGAAAGTACTTCCTTCGCCAGGTACGCTGCTTACCAGCCGGATTGTCCCGCCATGCAGTTCGGCAAGTTGCTTGACGAGGGCCAGCCCGATTCCCAGCCCGTCGCCTATCACGACCATTCCTGCATTGGATTGCTCGAAGAGCTCGAAAATGCGCGACTGCTGGTCGGCTGGGATGCCGACACCGTTGTCGGAAACGACAATGCTGGCGCTGTTTCCGCTGCCACTTGCGGTGACCTCGATGCGCCCGCCCTTCGGCGTGTACCGTGCCGCATTGCCAACGACATTGCTGACCATCTGAATGAAGCGCGCCTTGTCGACGTCGAGTAGTATCGGCTGTTCCGGAACGTTCACTGCGAGCGTGTGATTCCCTGACTCGATTGCCGGAACCGCGACTTCCAGCGCGGAGGGAAGGATGTCGGCCAGCAGCACTTTCTCCCGGCGCAGCGAGATTTTTCCGTGCTCGATGCGGTTGATGTCGAGCAGGTCGTCGACGAGACGGGTCATGTGCCCGAGATGCTGCCGCATCGACGTGCGGACGTTTCCAATGACCTCCGGATCCCTTTTCCTCTCCAGAATGCTGAGACCGGCGGCAAGGACCGCCAACGGATTGCGCAACTCGTGCGCCAGCACCGCGAGAAACCGGTTTTTCTGCTGATCGGCAGCCTGTAGCGCAGCGCTGAGCGTTGCGAGTTCGTCGCGCTGGGCGGTGATCTGCTGCCGCTGGGCATACAGGTCCAGGAAGACATTCGATTTGGAGCGCAGGATGTCGGCTTCGATCGGCTTTTGGATGAAATCGACCGCTCCCGCCTCGTAACCTCGAAAGCGGCGTGCGGCATCGCCGCTTCCCGCCGTCACGAAAATGATCGGGATATGCCGCGATCGCTCGTTCGCGCGCATTATCTCGGCCAGTTCGAACCCGTCCATGCCGGGCATCTGCACGTCGAGCAGCGCCAGCGCATAATCGTTCGCCAGCATCAGTTCGAGCGCATCTTCGCCGCTGCGCGCCAAATGCAGCTCCAGCCCTTCGCGCGCAAGCAAGGCTTCGAGCGCGACGAGGTTTTCCTCGAGATCGTCGACCAACAGGAATTTGACGTTGTTGGTCATAGCGCGATCATGGCCTCCAGCGCAGGGTGGATGTCTTCCAACCGCATCGCTTGCGAACCCGGGGCCGCGGCAAGCGCAGCGTGGGGCATTGTCGCCACTTCCGCCGAGGCCGGATCCTGTACGATACCTTTCCCGCCTGCCGCACATATAGCGCGCAATCCCGCTGCGCCATCGCTGTTCGCTCCCGTCAGGACAATCCCGGCCAGCTCGCTTCCGAACGCGTCTGCCGCGCTTTCGAACAGCACGTCGATTGCGGGTCGCGAGTGATTGACCGGCTCGTCCGAGGATAGAGCGAGCGAGCCGCCCGCCTCGACGAGAAGATGATAATCGGACGGCGCGAAATAGATCGTTCCCGGTTCCAGCGGCTCCTTATCCTCCGCTTCCTTTACAGGGATGCGGCATTTGTCGGCGAACAGATCGACCAAGGCGTTATCGCGCCGTGGCGGGATATGGACGACGACGATGACGGGAATGGGAAAGTCCACGGGCAAGGCCGGCAGCACCTGCGAAAGGGCCTGCACGCCGCCCGCCGACGCGCCGATGACGACTGCCTGAAGGCTCACCGAGTGTTCCTTCGATAGATCTTTTCCTCGCGCACGAACTCCGAGAACATGTCGGCGTGGGCCGAGAAGCGCAGGCTTTCCTTCGACCCGACGCCTAGGAATCCGCCGCGCGCGAGCGATTCGCCGAACAGTCCCACGACCCGGTCCTGCAATTCGCGGTCGAAGTAGATCAGCACGTTGCGGCATGAAACGAGGTGCATCTCGCCGAACGCGGCGTCGGTCACCAGGCTATGATCGGAGAAAACGGCTCGTTCGCGCAGGGCCTTGTCAAACACGGCCCTGTCGTAGTCCGCGGTATAGTATTCAGATAAAGATGAATGTCCGCCGGACTGGCGATGGTTTTCCGTGAACTGGCGGATCCGGTCCAGCGGATAAATGCCCGCCTGCGCCGCGCGCAGCGCCGCCGGGTTGATGTCCGTTGCGTAGAAGATGGTACGGTCGGCCAGCCCTTCCTCGGCGAAGAGGATCGCCAGCGAATAAAGCTCCTCGCCATGGCTGCATCCCGCGACCCATACCTTGAGCGAGGGGTAGGTCCTGAGGTGAGGCACGACGCTTTCGCGCAGGGCGCGAAAATACGAAGGGTCGCGAAACATCTCGCTCACCTGAACGGTGAGGAAGTTTAGCAAACGCGGCAGGATCGTCTCGTCGTGCAGGACGGCCGACTGGATGTCGGAAATGCTGTCGTAGCCCAACTGTGTCCGCGCCTGCAGCAGCCGCCGCTTGATTGAGGCGCGGGCATAGTGCCGAAAATCGTAGTGATAATGCCGATAGAGTGCGTCCAGCAGAAGCTGGATCTCGATGTCCTCGATGCTCTCGTTCGCAGCACCGGCGTCCGTCATTCTGGTGCGCATCACCTGGGCATCCATACCCGTACCAGTGAAAGCAACTTGTCCACGTCGATCGGCTTTGACATGTAATCGTTGGCGCCCGCATCGATGCATTTCTGCTGGTCGTCGGGCATGGCCTTGGCGGTGAGCATGACAATGGGCAGCTTCTTCCAGCGCGCATCGGCACGGATGGCGCGAGCGGCGGTGAGGCCGTCCATCACCGGCATCATGACGTCCATCAGCACCAAGTCGATCGTGTTGTCAGGATCGCCCGCCGCTTCCTCCAGCGCATCGATCGCCTCCTGCCCGTTGCGCGCGATCCGCGTCAGTGCGCCGCGGGGCTCCAGAACGCTGGTGAGCGAGTAGACGTTGCGCACGTCATCCTCGACGATGAGGATGCGGCGGCCTTCGAGCGCCGCATCACGGTGACGCGCTTTCTCGATCATCTGGCGCTGTTCGGCAGGCAAGTCGGAAACGACCTGGTGCAGGAACAGCGAAACCTCGTCCAGCAGGCGCTCGGGCGACTTGGCGCCCTTGATGATGATGGAACTGGAATAACGACGCAGGCGCTGCTCCTCGTCGGCCGAAAGGTCCCGCCCGGTGTAGACGATTACCGGAGGAAGCGGACCCTCGCCTTCCTCGCTTAGCGTCTCGAGCAGGGAAAAGCCGGTGGCATCGGGCAGCGCGAGGTCGAGGACCATGCAATCGTACTGGCCGCCGCGCAGTTCCTCCAGACATTCGGCGACCGTGCCGACGCCGACAGTCTCGACATCCTGCGATCCGAGCAGCTGACTGACCGCCTCACGCTGGACCGCGTCGTCCTCGACGATGAGCACACGCCGAACGCGCGATGCCAGTTTCTGCTGCAGCATGGCCAGCACCTCTGCCAGCCGTTCGCGGGGGGCGGGCTTTTCAAGGAAGCCGATCGCACCCAATGCCATCGCTGTCTGGGCCTGGTCCGAACCGGAGATAACGTGGATCGGTATGTGCCGTGTCCTGTCTTCATGCTTGAGCCGGTCCAGAACGGTAAGGCCCGACTGATCGGGCAGACCGATGTCGAGCACGATGGCGCTGGGCCGGTACTCGCGGGCAAGGTCGATCGCTTCCTGCGCGGTGCCGGCCACGAGGCATTCGAAACCCATTTCGCGTGACAGGTCGCACACGATACCGGCAAATCTGCTGTCGTCCTCGATCACGAGCAATACGCGCTTGTCACCGGACAGGACCGCCCGGTCGTCGTCGATGACCGGCCCCTTGGGTGTCGTATTGGTCCGGCCCTTCGGCCTGGTCGCGGCTTGTACAGTTGCCGGGGCTGTTGCCGGCGGTTCCTTACCCGCCGGCGCGGCAGCGCGCGGCGCGACGGTGGCGGGATCGTAAGTGGCAGGCACGTCCACGATGAACGTGCTTCCCTTGCCTTCTTCGCTCGTGACCCGGATCGTTCCGCCCAGCAGGCGGACCAGTTCGCGCGAAATCGAGAGGCCGAGCCCGGTGCCGCCGAACTTGCGGCTGATTGTGCCGTCGGCCTGGCGGAAGGCGTCGAATATCGCGTCGCGCTGCTCCGGTGCGATGCCGATCCCGGTGTCGGCGACCGCGAATTCGATCTGGTCGTCATCCTTGCTGGAGATCGACAGGGTAACGCTGCCCCGTTCGGTGAACTTGATCGCGTTCGAAAGCAGGTTCTTGAGTACCTGTTCCAGCCGCTGTCGATCGGTCTCGATGGAACGCGGCGCATCGTCGGCAAGCGCGATGTCGAGTTCCAGCCCACGCTGCTGCGCCAGCGGCTCGAACATCTTTCGCAGGTCCGAAGCGAGCCGCTCCGTGGAGACCTGGGTCGCCTGGATCTCGACGTGACCCGCCTCGATTTTCGACAGATCGAGGATGTCGTTGATAAGGGTCAGGAGGTCGTTGCCCGAAGATTCGATCGTGCGGGCAAACTTGACCTGTTCGGCCGAAAGGTTGCCGTCGGCATTGTCGCCCAGCAGCTTGGAAAGGATCAGCAGCGAATTGAGCGGCGTGCGCAGCTCGTGGCTCATGTTGGCAAGGAAGTCAGACTTGTACTGGCTGGCCTGCTCAAGCTCGCGAGCCTTAAGCTGCAGCGAGGCAGCGGCGCGCGAAAGCTCGTCACGCTGGCCCTCCAGAGCCTGCGCTTGTTCTTCAAGCTGGCTGTTGGTCTGTTCCAGTTCGACCTGCTGCAGTTCCAGCCGGGCTTGCGTTTCCTTCAACGCATTCCCCTGCTCCTCCAGTTCCTCGTTGGAGACCCGCAATTCCTCGCTTTGCGCCTGCAGTTCGCTAGCCTGGCGCTGCGTTTCCTCCAGCGCGTCCTGCAGGCGCTCGCGGAAACGCGCCGAGCGCAGGGCGACGCCGATCGAGCCTGAAACGGTATCGAGCAGTTCTCGTACCCGGTCATCCACCGCATCGAAAAATCCGAGTTCGATGACGGCATTGACCGAACCTTCATTGAAAGCCGGGGCGACCACGAGATGGCGCGGCGTATCGCTGCCAAGTGCGGAACCGATCTTGAGATAACCGTCCGGGATATCCGCAAGCTCGGTCGGGTGTCCGTCTGCCGCCACCTTGCCGAGCAAGCCTTCGTTGAAGGCAAACGTTTCGGGCACCGCTGCCGCGTCGGTCACCCCGAGCATGGCTGCACGGTTGAACGTGCCTCCTTCTCCCTTGAAGATCGCGCCTGCGTTAGCCCCGGTCCTCTCGGCGAGGAAGGCAAGCACCGCGGCGCCCAGCTGCGGGACAGTCTTCTCGCCGCGCATCGCTTCGCTAAGCTCCACCTGCGCGGTTTGCAGCCAACGCTGACGTTCGCGCAGGCGGTTTCCGCGCATGAGCAGCAGGAATATCGCGATGGTCAAGGCGATGCCAATAAGGCTAGTGACCATGGCGCTGACGAGCGTTGCACTGGACGCCGCAGCCAGTTCGGCGATGCGCTGCTGGCGCTCTGTCGTCTCCGCGCGGTTTCTCTGCGCCATCTCCAAACGGATCGCATCCATCGCGATCTTGCCCTGGTCGCTGTCGATCATCGCGATCGCCGGATCGAAGCCCTGATCGCGACGAGTCTCGATGGCCAACCGGGAGAAACGGAGTTTTTCGTCGATCAGGGTCCGGAGCCGGTCGAGGTCCTCATCCTCGGCGGCATTGTCATTTGCAAAAGCTTCCAACTTCCCCAGGTTTTGTCGCGCGCTGGCAGCTCCGGTTCGATAAGCTTCAAGATATTGGTCTTTGCCGGTCAGGACATAGCCTCTGCTACCAGTTTCCACGCCGAGCACCGCTATCATGAGCTCATCGAGCGACGTCAGCACCTCGTGCGTAACGCGGATCCGTTCCTCGTTCTCGCGCATGCTGAGGACGTTCGAATACGAAAGGATCGCGCTGACCAGGAAGAAGCCGATCCCGGCAACGAGGCCGACGATAGACCACCAGGAATTCGTGTCGCGGAATTTCCGCTTGGAGGCAGCATCTTGCAAGAGTTTGAAATCCTTTAGTCGTGCCAAGGCCATAACGGCGGACGATAATTCGAAGCAACCTCTTCCTCAGTCTCTAATGGCATGTAGCGTCAGTTTGCACCTTTTTGATGAGCGTCGCGATTGTATCGAGCCTCTGGATGCCGAGCCGTGATCAGATCGCTGTGTGCCGCCCTTGGAATAGTGACGTGACCCCCGATTTTCCTCCACGCTGGATTAGAGTCCGCCCCTGAGAGAAGGACGGACGAGATGAAGCGAACGAGGTTTTCTGAAGAGCAGATCATTGGCGTGCTGAAGGAAGCGGAGGCGGGGGCGAAGACCGCGGACCTGGCCCGCCGACACGGTGTGTCGGAAGCGACGATCTACAACTGGAAGGCGAAGTACGGCGGACTGGAGGTGTCCGAGGCAAAGCGGCTGCGCTCGCTCGAGGATGAGAACGGCAGGCTCAAGCGCTTGTTGGCCGATGCGATGCTGAACAACGCTGCGCTGAAGGATCTTCTGACAAAAAAGTTCTGACGCCCGCCGCGAAGCGGGAAGCTGTTGCTCATCTCCAGGATTGTCACGGGATGAGCGAGCGGCGGGCGTGTCATGTGATCGGAGCCGACCGTAAGAGCGTGCGATATCGCTCCCAGCGGGCTGACGATGCCGAGCTTCGCGAGAAGCTGCGCGAGCTGGCGAACCAGCGACGCCGGTTCGGCTATCGTCGCCTGCATATCCTGCTGCGCCGGGAGGGGGTGATGATCAACCGCAAGAAAACCCAGCGTCTTTACCGTGAGGAGGGATTGGCGGTCAGGCGACGCCGGAGCCGCAAGCGTGCTGTTGGAACACGGGCGCCTGCTCCGGTGCTGGCCCTACCGAACCAGCGCTGGAGCCTCGACTTCGTGCACGACCAAATGGCGTCAGGACGACGGTTCCGCGTGCTGAACGTGGTCGATGACGTGACCCGGGAGTGCCTTGCGGCGGTGCCCGACACATCGATCTCAGGCGGCCGTGTCGTGCGCGAGTTGACGGAGCTGATCGCACAGCGCGGCAAACCGGGGATGATCGTCAGCGACAACGGGACCGAACTCACGAGCAATGCGGTGCTGGCATGGTGCGGGGAGATCGGCGTTGAGCGGCACTACATCGCGCCGGGCAAGCCGATGCAGAACGGCTACGTCGAGAGCTTCAACGGCCGCATGCGCGACGAACTGCTCAACGAGACGCTGTTCCTCAGCCTTGCCCACGCCCGGGTCGAGATCGCCGCCTGGGTCGAGGACTACAATCGGGAGAGACCACACTCATCCCTTGGATACGCAACACCGGCGGCGTTCGCCGCCGAACTGGATAAGCAATGGACTGATTCGCTACGCCCTCCGGGCTCCGCTACGCAGCCCATTGCTTCAACCGCGCTCAAGCGCAAAACAACCGCGCGGCTCTAATCCCAGTTGGGGGAAAGCCGGGGGTCACGTCACGAACTGCCAGACAATTGACAGCGCTAACTAACAGATAATTCCGACTGCGGCACCTTTTCCTATCCGCCGAAAGCAAAGGCTCGAGATCGGTCGCTAGGAAACCGAATAGCAAGGAGCCGGGAAGGCCTTCTACAATGCGACATTCCAATTCCCTCGCGATGGCAAGTTTGGCGTCACCGCATGGAGCGGGAGCGTTCTGATCGGCGGGCGGTATGGCATCGCACTCCTTTTTTCTGTTATGGCCGAAAAGATGAGTCGCTCCATGTGCGAAGGCCGCTAAGATCTTTGCAGCTAGCGTATCTTGATCGACGATCGCTGGATATCGGGACCCCTGCGGGCACTTTATCGATGTTGCCCCGACCCGGGGCAAAAATTAGAGGATGAACGATGGCTAAAAAAGTTCAGACGACCGCCCATGACATCAACCCCGACCCGATCATCGTGAAGCCAGTTCCCAACGTGGACAAAACCGGTCCTTTCGGTGGCCGCGCGATCGACAAGGGGGAGCGGCCACGCGGCCCGGCGGGCGACAATTCGCTGCACCACCACAACCCGGGTCTGGGCGAGACCGATTTCGACACCGAGCTGGGCAATGCTGGCGAAGTGCATCAGCAGGTGCCCGATAGCGGCGATCATAGCGATACGGTGGCGCATCTCACCGACAACCACGGCCATCGCATTGCGGACAACCAGAACAGCCTCAAAGCCGGCGCGCGCGGGCCGACACTGCTGGAAGACTTCGTTCTGCGCGAGAAGATCTTTCACTTCGATCACGAACGTATCCCCGAGCGTATCGTCCACGCCCGCGGTTCCGGCGCGCACGGCGTGTTCGAAGTCACCAAGGCGATCCCCGAACTGACCAAGGCCAAGCTATTCTCCAAGGCCGGCAACAGCTGCCCCGTGTTCACCCGTTTCTCCACCGTCGCGGGCGGCGCTGGATCGGTCGACACCCCGCGCGACGTGCGCGGCTTTGCGGTCAAGCTCTACACCGAAGACGGCAACTGGGACCTGGTCGGCAACAACATCCCGGTGTTCTTCATCCAGGACGCGATCAAGTTCCCCGACCTCGTCCATTCGGTGAAGATGGAGGCCGATCGCGGCTATCCGCAAGCGGCCAGCGCGCATGACACGTTCTGGGATTTCATCAGCCTGATGCCCGAGTCCATGCACATGATCATGTGGGCGATGTCCGACCGCGCGATCCCGCGCACGCTGCGCAACATGGAAGGGTTCGGCGTCCACACCTTCCGGCTCGTCAATGCCGAGGGCAAGGGCAGCTTCGTCAAGTTCCACTGGAAGCCGGTGCTGGGCCTTGCCTCCACCACTTGGGATGAGGCAGTGAAGCTGGCCGGGGCCGACCCCGATTTCCACCGCCGCGATCTCCACGAAGCGATCGATGGCGGGCACTATCCGGCATGGGACCTGGGCATCCAGGTGTTCGACGAGGCGTGGGCCGCCAAGCAGCCCTATGACGTGCTCGATGCGACCAAGCTGATTCCCGAAGAGGAAATCCCGGTCGACATCATCGGGCGCATGACGCTGAACCGTAATGTCGACAATTTCTTTGCCGAGACCGAGCAGGTCGCCTTCCTGCCCACCAATGTGGTGCCGGGGATCGATTTCTCGAACGATCCGCTGCTGCAAGGGCGGCTGTTCAGCTATCTCGACACGCAGAAATCGCGGCTGGGCACGACCAATTTCCACCAGATCCCGATCAACGCGCCCAAGTGCCCGTTCCACAATTTCCAGCGCGACGGGATGATGCAGACGCTGGTGCCCACGGGCCGCGCCAATTACGAGCCCAACAGCCTTGCCGAAGCGGGCGAGGACGGCGGCCCGCGCGAATGCCCGGAAACCGGCTTCACCAGCTTTGCCGCCAATGACGAACGCAACGATGGCGGCGAGAAGCTGCGCATCCGTGCGGAAACCTTCGCCGACCACTACAGCCAGGCACGGCTGTTCTATCGTTCGCAGACCGATAACGAACAGGCGCACATCTGCTCGGCTATCGTGTTCGAGCTGTCGAAGGTGACGCTGGAGCATGTCCGCAACCGGGTGATGAGCCGTCTTCGCAATATCGACGAGGATCTGGCCAAGCGCGTGGCCGCCGGTCTGGCGATGGACCTCCCGGAAAAGGCCAAGGCCGCGAAGGAACCGATCGATATGGCGCTGTCCGATGCACTGTCGATCCAGAAGCAGGAAAAGCCCGTGTTCGAGGGCCGCTGCGTGGGCATTCTCTACGCCGAGGGTTCGGACAAGGCGATGATCGACGAGATCAAGGCGGGCGTCGAAAAGGACGGCGGTACGGTTAAGCTGGTCGCGCCCAAGGTGGGCGAGATCAAGGTCAAGGGCGGCACACTCAAGGCCGATGGCCAGCTCGCGGGCACGCCTTCGGTGGTGTTCGATGCGGTGGTCGCCATCCTGATGCCCGACCAGGCGCAGGAACTGGCCAAGGATGTGGGCGCGGTCGCCTGGTTTGCCGACGCCTGGTATCACTGCAAGACCATCGGCGCCTGTGGCGGCACGCGCGAGCATATCCTGCCCAAGGCGAATATCGAGCCTGACGCGGGCGTGCCCAAGCCGGAGGACTTCCTCAAGGTCGGCACCAAGCGCCACTGGGATCGCGAACCCAAAGTCCGCGACCTGGCCTGACCCACGCGCGGTGCCGGATCATGGACGACAACGATCCCGTCATGGCCGGCACCGCCGATGTCTGCACGCTGTCCGAGGCACCGCTGCGCGTGCTGATCTATCTCAGCACCGCCGGCGCGCAGGAAAACGCGCAGGCCGACACCGCGCTTGCGCTCGCTCACGAAGTGCAGGCGGGCAATCGGCGCAAGGGCCTCACCGGCCTGCTGCTGGGCAACGGCAATAGCTACATGCAGGTGCTCGAAGGCAGCCCGGAGGCGGTTGGCCAGATGTTTGCCACGGTCAACCGCGATCCGCGTCACCGCGCGCTCGATGTCGTGCTTGATCAACCTGCGACGGAGCGGACATTCCCCGACACCGCCATGCTCGGGCTCGATCTCGACGCCAGCCCGCTGGACCGCCGCGCCGCGATCGAGGCGCTGATCCCGGCCGGGGCGGATCGCGATGTGCGCGAAAAGCTGCTCGCCTTCAGCGTGTTCGATTGAGGAATACGAACAAGCCAACGCGGCCGCGCGTGGCGATCATCGGGGCCGGGCCGAGCGCGGTCTATGCCCTGAAGCGGTTGATCACGTCAGAGGCACCGCTGGCGATATTGATCTTTGAATCCGGGGCGCGGCCCGGTGTGGGTACGCCCTACGATCGCCAGCAGAACTCACCGGCCATGCTGTCCAACATCGCCAGCATCGAACTGCCGCCGGTGTGCGAGACCCTGCTCGACTGGTTGCAGCGGATCCCGCCCGAAACCCGCCATGGCTGGGGCATCGGGGATGCCGACCTGCACGAACGACACTTTTTTCCGCGCGTGGTTCTGGGCGATTATTACGCCGACCAGTTTGGCGCGCTGGTGAATGAAGGCGCGGCGCGCGGCCACCGCATCACGCTGCACACGCGCACCCGCGTCAGCGATATTGTCGCGCATGAGGGCGGGGTCTGGGTGACGAGCGATGCTGTCACTCAGCAGGCCGCGCTCGCGTTCGATCATGCGATTCTGGCCACCGGGCACTCGGTGCCCAAGACACACGGGGCCGACCCGGCGGCCCTGGGGCGCAGCGTCGAGCCAAATCTTTCGGCGGACGCGATTCGGCTCGGTATCCTTGGCACCTCTCTGAGCGGAATCGACGTGGCGATCGATCATGCAATGCGGATCGGCCGTTTCAAGTCCGTGGACGGGCGCCTGACCTTTGCGCCGACCGACCAATGCGACCGGGCGCAGGGTCCGCTCATCACCATGATGTCGCGCGGCGGGCTGCTGCCCGAAGCCGATTTCTTCTGCCCGATCCCCTATCAGCCGCTGGATCTGTTTACCGACGACCGGCTGGCTGCAATCGTCATGGGCAAGGATGGCGATCTGGACCGGGCATTCGGCCTCTTCCTCGACCAGCTCGAGCGGCTCGACCCGGCGTTCCTACGATCGCTCGGGCCGGGATGCACGACGCCGGAGGGCTTTTCCAAGTGCTATGCGCAGCGCCGCAGCGACTTCGATCCGTTGGAATGGGCGCGCGGCAATCTGCTGGAAGTGCACTACAACGCGCGGCATCACCGCACCGTGCCTTGGCGTTATGCGCTGCTGCGCATGCACGAGCCGTTCGGCGCCATTGTGAAGGACTTGTCGGACGGCGACCGCGCCCGCTTCAACCGCTCGCTGAAGCGCGTGTTCGTGGACAATTATGCGGCTGTTCCGCCGCTCTCGATCGAACGGCTGATCGCGTTGCACGATGCCGGTATCCTTGCAATCCATGCGCTCGGTTCCGACTATACGATGGAGCGGGACGACAAAGGCGCCGGCTGGCACATCGCTGCGCGCGGAGTGACGCACCACTTCGATTCCATCGTCGACGCACGCGGGCAGGCCGTTCTGGGGCAGGAGGAATTTCCCTTTCCAACGCTGCGCATGCAGATCCGCGCCCTGGCCATCGCGCGGTCGGCAAGCCTCGATGAAATCGTCACCGGGAAGGGCTTCAAGCTCGGGCAACCCGGCAACCCGCTGGAACGCGTGCATTGCCTGTCGTTGCCATTTCTGCTGGGGCGCAACCCCTTCGTACAGGGGCTGACCGCTGCAGAGGAGCTGGGAACCGCGGCTGCGCATGCCATCCTGAGCGCGCTCGCCGCGAACAGCGAGCGGGGCCTGCCGATTGATATCGAAGGGGCCCTGGCATCGCTTGGCGGGCATGTGGTTTACCTGTTCGCAAGCCAAGGCCAAGCTGTCCTCGAAGCGCCGCGCAGTTAGTTGCCTTGGTGTGCTATGTAGAAAGCTGGCTCCATCGATTGAAAAACTAGCCGGCTTACCTGTCAACGAAAAATTCAATAAATCTTGCAGTAAGAGCTTAGGCCTGAAAAGGATAAGGGCCATTTAATTGCACGAAAATTCGTGACAGGTGTGCGCATACTGCCCTATGCTTATTATAGTGCGGCATTCCTACAGGTTTTTTCGCGTGAATAAGGCCGTCTGTGGGCCAGAAACACGAACGGCTGATTGCGGCGCGCAACGATGCCATGTTGGCCCGCCAGAAAGTGTGGCTGATTGAGCTAATCGATGGAACGCGCAGACAGTCGGCAAGCAAGCTATGAACCGCGCCGCCTCGTTTTGATGCGCGAACGAATGGCGGCTTTCGGTTTAAATCCGAAGGGTTCGGAATGACCGATATTAGGGCGCGTTGCTGACAGACGGATTGATGCTGACCGAGCGGCAGCTTCTGGCAGAGGCTGCCGTTGGAAGCGCGACCGCCGAACTGCGCATGTTGGTCGACGGCTGTCAGTTTTTCTCAAGCGGGGCGGTTCTGCCAATCTGCGAAATCCCAATCCAACTGACCAGAGCGGAGTCAATTTTGAATTCGCGATACAGCGCGGATCCACTCGTCAATTTCTGCCTCAACCCAAACTGCGCATTTGGGGCCGAGCGATCGCGACCTTGGGAATCGCCCTTCGCTCATGCGCTGGTAGATGGCGGAACGGCGTAGCCCGACGCGGGCGATAACCTCCGGCAGGCGTAAGAGCCGCGCCGGCGGTGCTGCTTCTGGCGGTTGAGGCGTGTACGTTTCATCTTGTGTTGCATGCGGCATTGCTGATCTCATTTGCTTGGGTTCGGTCCCCTCGGAACTCTCAGGCTACCGTGACAATGACATCGTGATGTCTCGGCACACGAAATCATCGATGTGCTTGGCAAGCATTCGTGCCACGAGCTGTGAGGTGCCGTTGGCCCACCGAGGCCGCAGATCCTCAATCCGTCGCCCCAGGGTCCGCTGAAGATGGACTGGGAGGCTGGTGAAGAACTCTTCGAGAAATTCGCCCATCTCGCCATGCATCCACTCGCAAGCGAGCTCTTCTTGCCCGGCAAGAGCAAGGATAATGGTCGCGCGGGGGTGCGCTCCACAGGCGGCGAGCACTAGTGCCGCTTCGTCGAGCCCGATAGGCCGCTCGCCACGCGCTACGCGAAGCAGGGTCTCGCGGTGCATCCCGCATTCACTGGCAATCCTGTGGCGGGGTTTGCCGCCGGCATCGATCGCATGGGCGAGCACGCGAGCCAGACTTTGATTAGCCGGTCTGGCAACGGTGGTTGGATGGTGCATGGCTGTCTCCTTGCATCTGCACTGATGCGATTCGCAGGCATATCGCGAAGCATCCCATGTAGGAAAATAAAAAGAACATAAATGGAACATCTCGTTTAGAGGCGAATCAGTTCCTCTATCCGAGTCGTCGCCAAATCCCGGCTGCCGTGACGGCGTTCACCGACACAAAAAGACTGACTTTACGTCCTTATCGTCGATTTTATGCGTTGAGCTGGAAAAGATGCGTCCGCATCCTTCCACCTCCAGACGGTATTGCCGCTGAACACTTTCCTACGAACATTTCCTAGATGCATGTGGAACACACAGCGAACGCAAGAACGCTGTGACCACCCCTCCAACCGGAGCTTCACATGCAGTCTCTCACCCTCCCCCGGCGCGCCAGCGTCAAGGGTCTCGGCAAGACCCTCAACATTGCCATCCCGGTCGCAATCGCGGCGCTTGCGGCGAGCGCCGCCTATGCCGGCGCTGACACGACCTTCACCCCTGCCCTCACGAAGTTCACCGACTTTCTGGAAGGCTCGGGCGGCAAGATCATCACGGTTCTCAGCCTCGCTGGCGGCCTGATCGGTCTGGCATCCGGGCGTTTTTCGCTCGGCCAGGTCGCCGTTCCGGTGGGTGTCGGCATCGGTGTCGGCACGGGTGTTCCGATCGTCACCTCGGTTGTGACCGCGGTCATCTGAGCGCGGCAAGGGAAGGCGGCGTCGCCATGGCAGACCCTTACATCATTCCTCGGCGGCTCGATGACCCGGAGCTTATCGGCTTCTGGACCATCGACGAGTTCGCGGGAATGCTGGCCCCCTTCACCTGGGGGATCCTCACCCAGCATATCTTTATCGGCATCATAGTCGCCTTCGGCGCCTGGTTCGCATTGCGAAAGGCAAAAGCAGGACGCGCCAGCTCCTGGGTAGCCCACGCCGCATACTGGTATCTGCCTGCAGGATTTCTGGGCCTCAAGGCAACGCCGCCTTCTCACTGCCGACTACTCGCCGGTTGAGGGGCACTTCCATGTATTCCGACATATCCCACGAACGGCAGCAATCGCTGCTGCGCCAGCGGAACCTCTTTGCGCTCACCAGTGCCGGCCTTGGCCTTGCACTGGTCGTCGCCGGGAGCCTTGCCGCCACCCGCGACCGCGAAGTGGTACTGGTTCCGACCGTTCCCAAAGCGCTCACCGTGAGCAGTGCCGGGGTCGAGGCCGATTATCTCGAGCTCGTCACCCGCGATGCGGCCCTTGTTCTTCTCAATCGCAGTCCGGAAGGCCTCGATTACTGGATGAACGAGATCCTGAAGCTCGCTGATCCTGCAAGCTATGGCCGCCTCAAGGCCGAGCTCGTCCGGATCGTCGAAGAGCAGCGGGGCTCAGATGTCACCCAGGCATTCGTAATCCGGTCAATGACGGTCGATCCCAATGGCCTCACCTCGGATGTGACCGGCACGCTCAAGACCTTCGTCGGCGCGCAGGTGATTGCCAGTGACGAACGCCGCTTCCGTTTCAGCTGGACTTACCGCGGCCTGCGCCTCGCGCTCTCCGGGTTTGCGCAGCTCCCCCCACAGGACAAATCCAAGGAGGCCCAGTGATGGCTTACCGACCAGCGGCCCACGCACGGGTCCTACTTCTGAGCGCGGCCGCGCTGCTCGCCGTAGCAACTACCCCCGCCCATGCGGCCGACCAGTTCAAACAGGGCGCCGATGGCGCGGCGATCGAATGCAGCGTTTCAGCGCGCGAGCTGACCCGCTTCGCCTTGGTCGACGACCAGTTCGCCAGCGTCTCGAAGATCTCGACCGGCACTCCGTACAATGACTTTGCCGTGACGAACGAGCCGGTGCGCGGCGACATATACGTGTCCGTGCCCGAAACCTACGCGGCGCGGGCCATCAGCTTCTTCGCCACCACAAAAAGGGGTTTCGTCTACAAGGTTGCGTGCCGGGTCGAGCAGATCCCGGCAGCGCAGATCTTTGTGACCAACCCGGCGATCGCGAAAACCAAAGCCGCTGACTGGGAAAGCCAGACCCCGCTCGAGACAAGCGCCGTCCGGCTCATCCAGGCGATGGCCAATGACCGTTCGGTCGATGGCTTCGAGGTCCGCCAGGCTACCGCAATGCCCGCACGGGTCGGCGATCTCGAGCTCCAGCTCATCGCCGATTATCGCGGCGCCAGCCTCACTGGGAAGGTCGTCCGCATCCACAATCGCGGAACGAAACCCGTGACGCTCGCCGAACGCGATCTCGCACCGCGCGACACGCTCGCCGTCTCGATCGCCGATCCGAAGCTTGAGCCCGGGGCCAGCACAACCGCCTTTGTTGTCGGCGCAAGCGGGGAGACCGGCAATGACTGATGCAATCCATGCGCCAAGCACTGCCCCTTTGCAGGCCGAGAGCGCGGCATCGTCCGAACTTTCCGGGCTCAACGCCCGCACCGCGCGCCGTCAGAAGCTGCTGCTGGGGTCGCTGGGAGCACTCGCCCTCATCGGCGGAAGCTGGTTCATCCTTGGCGGCGACGACAAGGCCAAGACCGGCGATCCCAATGCGGCGCAGACGATCGACACGGCAGGCCTGGTCAACCGCGACCTGTCCCAGCGCGAGTTCGTCGCGACCTACGGCAACAGGCTCGATGCGGTCACCCGCGAGCAGAAGGCGCTGAAGGATGGGAGCGTCCCGCGGACGGAGATCGAGGCGCAGCTGGCGGCTCTCAAAGCCGAGAACCAGGCCATGCGTGTCGATGGACAAGCTGCGATCGATGCTATCTCGGCAGAGAACGCCGAGCTCAAGACCCGGCTTGCCGCGCAGCCTGCATCACCGGCACCGGCTGTACCGCCACCGGCTTATGGGCCGCAGGCAGGCGGCTATGACGCAAGGGCCCGGTCACCTCAGACCAGTACCGGCGCCGCAGCAGGCGATCCGCAGGGCGGCATGATCTCGTCGCCTGGCGAGGTGAAGCTGATGAGCTTCAGCTCCGACAAGGCAGGGACCAATGGACTCCGTGTGGGACGGCCCGATGCGCCACCGGTCGTCGTCGAGGATTCGCCCGATTATCTGCCGCCCAACTCCTACGCTCCGGCACGCGTAATCGTCGGCGTCGATGCCTCGGCAGGTGTCGCCAGCCAGACCGATCCGCTGCCTGTGGTGCTTCGGATTACCGGCCCTGCTCGTTCGGTCATGCAGAACGGAAGGGTTCTGACCACCCGAATTCAGGGCTGCGTCGTCAACGGCGCGGCACGCGGGGATCTCAGCAGTGAGAAGGTCTATGTGAAGCTCGCCCGCATGACCTGCGATCAGCCTGGCGGCAGGGTCGCAGTGAGCGAGGTCAAAGGCTTCATAAGCTTCGCTGGCAAGTCCGGGGTCCGCGGCCGCGTCGTCAGCCGCGAAGGCAGCCTTGTCAGCCAGGCCCTGCTGGCCGGGATCGTCGGCGGCTTCGGGCGCGGCTTCTCGGCCAATGCCAACAGCGTCTTTTCCGGCGTCACGACCAACCCCGACGGCAGTCGCTCCAAGCTCTCGGCCGGCGACATTCTCGGTGGCGGGCTTGGCCAGGGTGCCGCCGACGCTGCCGACACGGTCAGCAAATACCTGATCGAGCGCGCCGAACAGTACCAACCCGTCGTCGAGATGCCGACCGGCATCGATGTCGAGATCGTGTTCCTCGACGGCGTCTACGTGAGGAACTCCCAATGATCGAAAATACTCTCCTCGAGCAGGACAATCGTCGGCGCCGCTGGTTGCGTACCAGCGCCGGACTGGCGGCGATCATCGCCGTGTCGGCCGCGACGGGATGGGGTGTGGCAAGCCTCGCTGCCCCTGCTGCCGCTCCGGACACGGCGAAAGTTCGAGAGGCGCTCAACCTGCGCCTGCCCAAGACGCCGATCGACGCGATCAACTGCAAGGGCCTTGGCGGCCTGTGCGAGGTCGCGTCCAAATCGACGCTCTTCTACGTCGACCGGGCTGCAAAGTATCTGGTAATCGGCCGGGTCTACGACATGGAAGCCCGTCAGGATCTGACGGCCGCCCGATTGCTTGCCCTCAATCCCGACCTGTTGGCATCGGGAGCAGCTCGGCGCAGCAATCCCGAGACGCAAGCGGAAGGCGGCCCGAGCGCAGCCGCAGCTTCAGATCGAAACGCGGCACCGCGACATGTCCCGCTCGGCAAGCTTCCCGCCAAAGGCGCCATCACCTGGGGACCGGCCGATGGTCCACGTGTCGTCGTCTTTTCAGACTTCCACTGCGGCTATTGCAAGAAGCTCGAGGCCGAATTGAAGGCGATCGGGGCGCGGGTTGAAGAGCGGCCGATCTCGATCTTCGGGGCGGAAAGCCGGCGCGATGCCGAACGGGTGCTGTGCTCGCCGCGGCCTGAGCTGGCGCTGCATATGGCCTATTCGGGTCTGGCGCTCGCCAATCCCAAACCCTGCGACACGAGCGGACTCGATGCCAACGAGGCCTTCGCGCGAGCCCACGGCTTTGGCGGCACGCCTGTGATCGTGCGCCCCGCCGATGGCGCTGTTCTCGAGGGCTTCCGGCCTGCCGCCGTGCTCCGGGAATTCCTGCGCGCTGGCCCCTCCCTGGCGCCCACCCCTGCTCCCAAAGGATAGACCCATGCTTTTTCCGACACGTCTCCTTGCCTGCGCCTGTCTGGCCGGTCTTGCCAGTGGCTGCGCCACGTTCGGCACCAACGTCGAGGGCGATTTCACCTGCCGCGCGCCGAAGGGCGACTGCGCACCGGCTCACATCATCGATGCCAAGGCGACGGACAATCTGTCGAACGGCGCGCTGCTCCATGCTGACGCGCGTCAGAGGTCAGGCGTCGTGGATGCCGATACCAGCCGCACAGCGGAACGCACTTTGCGCGTCGTCTTCCCGGCTCATGTCGATGAAGCTGGAACGCTGCATGACGAAGCGGTCGCCTGGACCATCGTCGAAAATCCGCGCTGGGCGACCGAGCTGCGCCGCAAGGCGGGCGAGGACCAGGGCGGATCCCTGATGCGCCAGGTCCGTCGGCAGCTGAAAGCCGCTCAGAGAGCCCCTGCACCGGACGGCGCGGAGGGAGACCCGAACGTAGCTGACGAGGCGTCGCCCTTCTCGTCTGCACGCGACGACGCGGGTCAGGCTGGCGGCAGCTCGGGCGCCGATGCCCCCAGTCCCTTCAACGAAACTTCAGATGCCTCGCCGCTGGTCCTCCCCTCCACGGCGCGCGAGGCCGTTGCCGGTGCCAAGGCACCGGCGGTCGAGGGGTTCGACACGTCGCCTCCCCCGCGTGATCGAGCCCCTCGGCCTGAGGCGGGGCAGAGCGCTCCGGTGTTCCCGAGCGCAGCGGCGATTGAAGCCGCAAAGGCCGCAATCCGCCCGTCAGTCAGAACCGGCGAACAGCCGATCGTCAGCACCTCGCAGCCCAAGGAGCCCAAGTGATGGCCGAACAACTCAAGACCGTCGTCGATCAGCTGCTCAGCGGATTGCTGGGTGATGCCGAACACGCCGACAAAGCCCGCCCGCAGCTCATGGTCGATATGCTCTCCGACTGGCTCCCCTACCGGGTCTATGATCCGGCAACCCGCCTTTACTTCAACGCACGCTCGAAGGGCTTTGTCCTCTCGGTTACGCCGCTGATCGGAGCCGACGAGCGCACCGGCGAAATCCTGGGACAGTTCTTCTCGGAAGGCCTGCCGGCAGGCGCCTGCCTGCAGGTGCTCCACCTTGCAAGTCCGCGCATCAGCAGGATCATCGCCCCGTGGTTCGCCCCACGCTACATCCAGGGCGGCGTGTACGAGGCGATTGCCCGGCACCGGGCGCGGCGACTTTATTCGCTCGTATGGGAGTCCGGCTCGCCGGACGCGCCCTTCCATGCGCGGCATCACCAGGTCATCGTCTCGGTCGGGGTGCCGACCTCCAAGTCGGTCAGCAATGAGGATCTCAAGCAGACCCGCGATGGCCTGGTGGCGATGCTCAAGTCGCTCAATCTCGGCGTGGTCGAAGTCGGGCCGGAAGCGCTCATCGCTGTCATCGATGATCTGACTTCGCCCACCACCGCCCCGCAGGACGATGCGGTGCCCTACAACCCGAACGATTCGATCGCCTCCCAGGCGATCCGCCACGACATCGAACTGGTGGTAGCTGAAGACCGCATGCGGCTCGTGACCGAGCGTTTCCGCCCCACTGGCAAGGTCAATGACGGCGTGCCCGAGATCGGGACCGTCTATCCCGATGCCTTCGACGTCCGGCATTTTGCCGTGCGCAACATGCCATCGCGTTGGGCCCCGTGGGAATGCGCGCGGCTGATCGGCGACCTGTTCACCGACAAGCTGCGCTTCCCCTGCCCGGCCGCCACCATGCTGTGTCTCGTCTATCCGGATCAGGAGGCTGCATCGGCGAAGGCCGGATTCAAGTTCATGCGGACGACCAGCCTCGCCGGAACCCGCAGCGCGCGATTCCTGCCCCGGATCGGGGAACAGGCCGCCGAGTGGCAACACGTTCAGGCCGAGCTCCAGGAAGGCCGCCGCCTCGTGCGGGTGTTCTACGGCGTGACGACCTATTCGCCGGCAGGGCAAGGCGATCGCCACGAACGCGCGATCAAGTCGATCTACAAGGCGGCGGGCTGGGATCTCACCGACGAGCGCTATCTCCAGCTCCAGGGGCTTCTCGCGGCGATGCCGTTGACGCTAGCCGACGGGCTCGGGGCCGACATGGAGCGGCTGAAGCGGTTCAAGACCGTCCTGTCGACCACTGCCGCCAATATCGCACCGATGCAGGGTGAGTATCTTGGAAGCGCCCATCCTCACCTGCTGTTCGTCGGGCGGCGCGGCCAGCCCTTCTTCTGGTCGCCGTTCGAGAACGAGGCGGGCAACCACAATGTCGCGATCTGCGGCAAGTCGGGATCGGGCAAATCGGTGCTGCTCCAGGAGATGTGCGCGGCCCTGCGCGGCGCCGGCGCCCAGGTGGTCGTGATCGACGACGGCCGCAGCTTCGAGCATTCGGTCAAGCTGCAGGGCGGCCGGTTTGTCGAGTTCACGATGAAAGCGGGCTTTTGCCTCAACCCGTTTTCGATGATCGATGCGACCCGCGCGGCCGAGGACGAAGACTACCGTCTCGACTGCTTCGGGATGATCAAGGCGATCGTCGGGCAAATGGCTCGCCACAGCGCGAAGCTGACCGATACCGAGCGCGGGCTCATCGACCGGGCGGTCAATCTCGTCTGGGCGGAACATGGTGCCGCTGCGACGGTCACCACAGTTGGCGAGATGCTGGCCAGTCTTGGGCATGACACCGCCTCAGACATTGCGACTGCGCTTGCCCCCTACATGGCGGGCGGGACCTACGGGGCCTTCTTCGAAGGCCAGGCAAGCCTCGACCTCGATGCCGACTTCACCGTCTTCGAGATGTCGGACCTCGCGAGCCGTGAGGATCTGCGCAGCGTGGTGCTCTCCGCGATCATGTTCATGACCAGCCAGGCGATGACGCGAAGCCCGCGGTCGCTGCGCAAGCTCCTGCTGATCGATGAAGCCTGGTCGATGCTGAAGGGCGGCTCGATGGGTGAATTCGTCGAAACCTACGCCCGCACCTGCCGCAAATATGGCGGTGCGCTGGCGACCGCTACCCAGTCGCTTAATGACTACTACAAGTCCGACGGGGCAACGGCGGCGCTCGAAAACAGCGACTGGATGCTGATCCTCCAGCAGAAGCCGGAGACGATCGCCGATTTCAAGGCGAGCAAGCGCCTCGACATGGATGATCGCACCGAGACGCTGATCCGCAGCCTCAAGCGCTCCGGGAGCGACTATTCCGAGGTGTTCATCAAGGGGCCGGAGACCGAGGCGATCGGGCGGCTCGTGCTCGATGACTATTCGGCAACGCTCTTCTCGAGTTCGCCCCAGACCTTCGCCGCCATCGATGCCGAGATCGCCCGCGGGCACCAGCTCGCCGATGCCATCGAGCGCATCGCTCATCCCAACCGCTGACACCCCATCACCAAAGGATTCCTAATTCCATGCCTCTCCACCTCGTCACCCCCTTCGACCGGACCGACCCGTCCGAAGACGAACAGCCCGTCAGCCAGCCGGTGCGGACATTGCGCTCGCGCGTGGCCGATGGCTGCTACATTCTGCTTCGCGGCTGCCTGTTTCTCGGCTCGTCCTACCTGATGGCGCTGGGCCTGCCGCTGCTGTTCTTCCTGCTGTTGTCGGGCGGCAATCCCGATGCCTTCTTCGCCCATGTCGCCAATCTCGGTGACCGCTTCCTGGCGGCCGACCTAGCACGGCGCGTGAGCTTCCTCGGCCAGTGCAAGTTCGTTTTGATCGGTCTCGCGACGCTCGTCGTCGTGTGGCGCATGCCGCGCTTCATCCGCGACCTCGACCGCGAACTCTCGGGAGAAAAACTGTGAAGAACATTCTGGCAACATCGCGCCTGCGCGGGCGGCTTGCATCGATCAATCTCACCGCAGTCGTGGTCGGCGCCGGCATGGTCGGTCAGGTGCTGTGGGGTGTCTGGGCGACGGACAAGCTGCTCACCCTTGAAAAACGCGAGGTTGTCACGGTCCAGTTGAGCCGGATCATGGGCGACTTCATCGAAGCCGAAGCGCGTGCCGGCCGGCCGCCTGAAGAGACCAGGCAACGCGTCCAGGCCTACCTCAAGGCCGTGGAAGCCTCGGTGCAGAAGCTCGGACGCGAAGGCCGGACGGTTCTGGTTGCCGAAGCCGTGGTGGCCGGGAGCACGCCGGACCTGACCGGGTCTGTGCGCGCAGATGTTGTGCGCCGGATGGGAGCCCTTCCCGATGCAGCCCGCTGATCGCCTGATCCGCTCAGCGTCTGCGCGCCGGCTCGTGCTTTGGGGCGGGCTTGCCGCCGGGGCGATGGCGCTCTCCTCGCTTGCCGCTTTCGCGCAGGGCCATGCCCTCATGATCAACGTGAGCCCGAGCTTGCCCTACTGGGCCATCTGGGTCACGCGGGGCGAGCCGGTGCACCGCGGCGACATCATCCTGTTCGATCCGCCTGCCTCACCGCTGGTATCCAAGCATTTCGGGGCGGAGCCGAAACCATTTGGCAAGCGGGTAAGCGGCGTGCCGGGCGACCTCGTCACCGAGCAAAATCGCACCTACTTCGTCAATGGGCAGGCCGTCGCGCAGGCCAAGCTTAAGAGCCGCCTCGGTGAACCGCTGGCGCTCGGACCGACGGGGCGCGTTCCGCACGGCTGCTACTTCGTCACCAGCGAACACCAGGATGGTTTCGATAGCCGCTACGCTGCGATTGGTTGGATCTGTGGGCCACGCATTCTCGGGGTCGGGAGGCCGATCCTGTGAGGCTGCTCACCTTGCCCGTTTGCGCCACTGCGCTTGCGCTGGCCATCGCACCACAGGCAATGGCTCGCGATTACGGCCTGCACGGCGCGGTATGGCCGGTCATCGAACCGGACCTGCTTCAGCAGATTCATGCCAGGCTCACCCAGCTTGAGAAGACCGGCGAGACCGCCCGCCTCAATGAGGAGCTGAAGCGGCGGACAATTGCCCGGGTCAACCGACCAGAGCCTGTCGCCGGCGTAGCGTTAGCCTCGGCTCTGCGCAGCTGGCGCTTCGATCCGACGATCACCGTCGAGCGCGATATTGCCGACGACAAGGGCCGCGTCATCATTGCCGCAGGCACTCGGGTCAATCCTCTGGATACCGTGCCACTGCGGGCTCCGCTCGTCTTCCTCGATGGCGACGACACGGCACAGCTTGCCTGGGCCACCCGTCGTTACGCCAGCACGAAGGCCAAGCTCATCCTCGTGCGGGGCGCGCCGCTCGAACTCATGAAAGCCCGCCAGCGGCGCTTCTACTTCGACCAAGGCGGCACGCTGGTGAAGCACTTCGGCATTCGCGCGGTGCCGGCAACCGTCGAGCAGCAGGGCCGCGCGCTCCTCATCACCGAACAGCCCGTGCCTCTCAAGGAGCGTGCGCCGTCATGAGCAAGAAACATCGCCTTCTGTCATGGCTTTGCGGAGCACTTCTGCTCACCAGCTTGAACATCATCTCGGCCGCTCCGGCCGAGGCTGCGGCCGGTCCTGGCCGCTGTACCGGCAAGTTCGTCAATCCGATCACGGACATCTGCTGGTCTTGTATGTTCCCGATCTCGATCGGTGGCCTGAAGATCTGGCCATCGAGCCGGCCCGATACGAGCAACCCAGCTCTCCCCGTTTGCCTCTGCGGTTTGCGGCCCGGCATCGCCATGGGGTTCTGGGAGCCGGTCCGGCTTGCCGACGTCAGCATGAAGCCTTGGTGCTTCGTTAATCTTGGCGGGATGAAGCTCGATCCGGGTTTCGACATCGGCTTCAAATCGATGGCGGGGCCATCGGCGGTCGGCGGCAACACCCAGTATAATTCGCAGTGGCATGTCCACTGGTATGCCTATCCGCTGATCTACTGGATGGAGATCGTCGCCGATTTCCTGTGCCTTGAATCGGGCTCGATCGACATTCTCTACATCACCGAGATCGATCCGCTCTGGCAGGACAGCGAACTCACCGCGATCATCAATCCCGAGGCGGTCCTCTTTGCCAATCCCTTGGCGCTTGCCGCATGTGCCGCCGATTGCGTGGCGGCGACGGCGAAACTGCCAACCGACGAACTGTTCTGGTGCGCCGGCTGCCAGGGGACGATGTATCCGCTGAACGGCAATGTCTCGGCCACGATCGGCCACGTTCAGGCCTCGCGCCTGGCGCTCGCCCGCTTCTCCTACAAGCTCCACCGGGAACTCGTGTCCTGGGGCACGATGGGCAGCAAGGGGCTTTGCGGCAAGTACCTGATGCCGGTGATGCGCAAGCAGCAATACCGCTTCCAGGCCACCAATCCCAATCCGCAGACCAAGGGCCGCTACGCCTGCGCGCCCATTGGTGCCTCCACCACCTTCATGTCGGCAGGCCAGGTCTATCCCGCCATTGGCGAGGACATGGGTTACCTGGTCTGGCGTAAGCGGAATTGCTGCGCGCTATGAAAAAGCTTCCTCATCTTCTTGTAGTCGCCTCGCTTTCGAGCCTTGCCGCTTTGGCGGGAGCATCTGCACAGACGGCCGAACCGGACCTCGATCTAGCCGCTATCCGGGCTCGGGCCAATGCGGGCGCTTCCGATGCCGACGCGCTGTCCGCCAATGCCCGCGCCAGAGCCGAAGCTCTGGCGCGCGAGGCGAGGACGAGCTCCGACGAGGCGGAGTTGCATGCTCGCCGATACGCCCGTGAGGCCGCCGCAAGTGCGAAGCCTGATCCTGCCATCACATTCGACTTTGACCGGATGGTTGCCGACGCCGGCACCATGACCAGCGAAGGCATGGGCGAAGCGCCCCGGTTCATCGCTTTTGCTTCGCTTTCGATGCCGCCGACCGCGCTGCGCGCGCTGATCGACGACGTTACCAAAGCTGGCGGTATCGTCGCCTTGCGCGGTCTGCCCGGCAACAGCGCCAAGGCCCTCACGGCCGCATTGGCCAAAGTGGCAAAGCCCGGCGAGAAACTGGACGGCGTCGGCATCGACCCGCGGCTCTTCCGTGCATTCGGGATCGAGGCCGTGCCCACCTACGTGGTCACCAGCAGCGACTTCGATCTGTGCGACGGGTTCGATTGCCGGACGCAGGTCCCGCCGCACGACCGGATGAGCGGCAATGTCAGCGCTTCTTACGCGCTCGAGACTTTCGCGCGCGGCGGTGGCCCCGGAGCTTTGCTCGCGGCCCAGCACCTCGCCCGGCTTGAAAGGCAGGTTCCATGAAACGGCAATTCCTATCTGTCGCCTGCCTGAGTGTGCTCCTGGTCACCCTGACCGGGCCGCTTCACGCCCAGACCACAACCGATGCCGCCAAGGCCGACGGCAAGGCTTTCGGGCGGGACAAAGCTGCCTCGGCGCAAAGCGCGGCAACGACCAACCCCGATGCAAACCGCATCCCCAATTTTGGCGGAACGCCAAGCCAATCGGGCTATTTTGATGATCCGGACCGGATGAGCCGCGAGGCGGCGAGCCAGGCGACGACCAACACCGGCTACAAGGCCATGCGGGATTCGATGGACCGGCGCGCCCGGTTTGCGCCGCAGGATCTCGATGCAACGATCGCGCGCAGCAATGTGATCAGCGATGACCCGCTCGCCTATACGAGCGGAATGGCCATCGGCGGCTCGCAGGGACGCTGCGTGCCCTTGCCGCCGGCCAGCGGAACCGCGGCGCGCTACATGGCGACCTGCAATGTCGGCTATACGGCGACACAGGAAACGCGGACCTGCCCCGTGACGTTGACCGCGCGTGTCGAGCAGCGGCAGGTCTACGGCTACTATTGCGTTGGCGGCAGCGGGGTTGATCCGGCTTCGGTCTACAACTGCAACCGCTACCCCGCGCCGCAGTGCACGGTCACGCAGTCCTACCCGATCAACCTGTGCGATCCCTATTTCGGGATCTACTGGGGCTGTAGCTCCGGCGATCTGAGGGTCGATCTCGTCAGTTGCACTGCGCCGGTCGAGGCCGCGACGCCCTATACGGTGACGGGCGAGAACGTCGTCGCCACCACGCGCGATGAAAGCCAGTGTGCTGGTCTCGCCGCCGACACCTCATGTCAGCAGGACACCGAGACGTGCACAAACAGCGATCCCGTCACCCGCATCATCGATGGCATCGCCGTGACGCAGCCTTGCTGGGCGTGGAGCCGCAGTTACAGCTGCGCACAGTTCACCGAGGCACAGGACTGCCAGACGCTTGAAGCCACTCCGGGCTGCAAGCTGGTGCGCGAAGACTGCCTCGCGGGCGAGCCCTGCCGCACCTGGGAGCGGGTCTATGATTGCCCGGTTCCGGACCAGCCTGCGAACACCAACCAGTTTATCTGCGACGGCGACGTCTACTGCATCGATGGCTCATGCGAGACCATCCAGCGCGAGGCCAACGACGAGTTCAAGGACGCGGCCGTCGCCTTGAACGCGATGAACCAGGCGCGCCGCGAATTCGATCCGGACAATCTCACCCTGTTCAAAGGGACGCGCGAAAGCTGCTCGTCCAAGGTCTTCGGCGTGCTCAACTGCTGCAAGGGCAAGGGCTTCCCGCTTATCCCGGGCATCCAGTTGCTCGTAGCGCTGGGCTGCAGCCGCGAGGAGATGCTGCTGCATCAGAAGGATGCGCAGGGCCTGTGCGCCTATGTCGGCACCTATTGCTCATCCTCCTTTCTTGGCGTGTGCCTGACCAAGCGCAAGGTCTACTGCTGCTTTGAATCCAAGCTCTCGCGAATCCTGCAGGAACAGGGTCGCCAGCAGCTGAACAAGCCCTGGGGCAAGCCCAAGACCGAGCAATGCCAGGGCTTCACCATCGACGAGTTTGCCCGGCTCGACCTCTCGAAAATGGATTTCAGCGAGGTCTACGCCGAGTTCACCGACGCCGCTCGCCTGCCTGACGAGCTGCAGGCCACCCAGGACATCCAACAGAAGATCGAGGACTACTATGCCCGCGCCCGCCAGTAAGGTCGCGTGGCGGCTGCTTGCCGCCTGTGCGATTGCCAACGCCGTTTCCCTGTCATCCCCGGCGCTCGCCCAGAGTGCCGCAACCCGAGCCGATGCGCCGCCCCATGCGCAGTCTGCCGAACGCCAGGACAGCTTCTACTGCGAGGAGCGGCGGCTCGGATACTGGTTCTACTGCGAACGCCCCAAGCCGCCGGAGCAGGACGAGCCCGCGTCTGCGCCTGCGGCCAGCGCGACCAGCCAACTTGACGCGATCACGGCGACCTTGCGGGAACTGAAGGCCAAGGCGATCCTCGAGCCGACGCCGGCGAATGTTACGGCCTATATCCGATTCCAGCGCGCCCAGCTCGACCGGGCTTCGCTCTTCAGCGACGTCTGGCAGCGGGCGATCTGGCAGGATCCCGAGCTCGACTACACGCTGCAGCGCCCGGTTTCGACGCTCGGAAAGCGTCAGTGGCAGGATTCGCGAAGCGCGGAACGGAACGCCGCGATGGCCCAGCTCTCCGAGCGCTACGGGCTCTTCTACTTCTTCGCCCAGAGCTGCGGCGCCTGCGAAGTCATGTCACCGATCGTGCAAAGCGTTGCCTCAACCTGGCATATCGCGGTGCGCGCGATTTCCACCGATGGCGGCCCATCGCGGCATTTCCCGAACTACACGGTCGAGACCAACCAGCGCAGCCGCATGGGGCTTGAGCCCAAGGTCACGCCAGCGGTCGTGCTCTGGGACGCGCAGACCGGCCGCCCCATTCCGATCGGCTACGGCGTCATGAGCGCCGACGAGCTGCAGGACCGGATTTACCTCCTCACATCGAAGGAAGCTGGACGTGACTACTAGGATGAAAAGAGCCGTCGCTGCGCTCCTTGCTGCCGCCCTCCCCCTCACCCTTCCGCTTTCGGGCGCATCGGCCGATGTTGGCAGTTCGATGGACTCGTTTCTGAACGACGTCGGAGGCGCTGCCAACGTCAACGGACCGACCGCGTTCCAGGGGCAGTCGGCCGGCTATTACAGCCTCGGCAATGTCTGGACGCGGTTTCCGCAGAAGACGACCAACATTGCCAACCTGCAGCTGCCGCGCGCTCGCGCCGGTTGCGGCGGCATCGATATCTTCGCCGGGTCCTTCAGCTTCATCAACGCGAGCGAGATCGTCGCGATGCTGAAGGCAGTCGCGAACAATGCGGTCGGCTTCGCCTTCAGCCTGGCGATCGACACGGTGTGCCCAGAATGCTCGAAGATCATGCAGGAGTTCAGCCAGAAGGCTCAGCTCATGAACAATCTCAACATCAACTCCTGCGAGATGGCACAAGGATTGGTGGGCGGGATCTGGCCGAAGGGCGACCTTGCCGACAAGGCGATCTGCGAAGCCATCGGCAACTCCGAAGGCATCTTCACCGACTATGCCGCTGCCAAGCATGGCTGCGGCACCAGGGGGCAGCGCTCGAGCACGACCGCGCAAGGGGCGGGCAAATACGATGACGTCAATCCGGGCGTGCCGCGAAACTACACCTGGACGATCCTCAAGAAGTCGGCATTCTTCTCGCCGGGCGGCCGGTTCGACGAAGAGCTCGCCGAATACGCCATGACGCTGCTGGGCACGATCATCTACGTGCCGCCCAAGGACGACGAGCCGGGCAAGTTCGTGCCGATCGTCGGTGAAGCCTCATCCACGCTCGTCACCTCGCTGCTGGATGGCACGACGAACGGCAACGTCCTCATTTTCGACTGCGACGAGACGGAGAAGTGCCTCAACCCGGGCTTCAAGTCGCTGAGCCTGCCGGCATCGAAAGCGCTGCGGCCGCGCGTAGGGGCGCTCATTGGCGGCATGGTTCAGGCGATCCGAGACGATACCGCGATCAGCGAAGAGCAGAAGGAGCTGCTCCAGGTCGCGTCCATCCCGCTCTACAAGATCCTGACCGTCCAGGCGGCCTACGGCCGGGGCATGCCGACCGACGACCGGGAGACCCTGGCCGAGATCGCCAGTGTCGACCTGCTGTTTGCCGTGCTCGACAGGATCGTCAGCGAGGCGGGCCGCTCGATGTCGAGCTTCATCGGCGCCGACGAAGCCAAGATCGCGATGTGGCAGAACCAGGTCAATGTCGTGCGTCAGGCGCTCGCAGACCGGCAGGCCAACACGCATCTCAAGGTCAATGCCGTGCTGCAGATCATCGAGAAGACGGCCTTCATCGAGAATGTGCTGGCCGCCTCGATGTCGCCCGGAATGGCCGCATCGCTGGACTGGTCGCGCGGCGTCCAGAGCCGCGCCCTCACCCACTGACCGGGCCAACCACACCGAGGCAGGACAACAGACATGGTCGAGATTTTCACGGTCGGCGGCGGGGACTATCTGGTCAACGTCTTCCAGGCGGTTGCCGCCTGGACCGGCAACGGCGGCTATAAGAGCCTGCTCCAGGTGGTGATGGTGATGGGGCTTGGCCTGTCCGCGATCACCCTTGCGTTCAATCAGGACTGGCGCGCCTGGATCAACTGGTTCCTTGGCGCAACGCTCATCTACTCCTGCCTGATGGTGCCGCGGCTCGATGTCCATGTGACCGATCGGCTCAACCCAAGCCTTGCCCCGGCCAATGTCAGCAACGTGCCGCTGGGTCTTGCCTTGATGGCGAGCTTTACCAGCCAGGTCGGCGACTACCTGACGGGCTCGGCAGAGGTGGTGTTCGGCTTGCCCGGTGATCTCAATTATTCGAAAAACGGCATGATCTACGGCGCCCGGCTCTATGATGCGACGCGGTCCTTGCGGGTTTCCGACCCGGAGTTTGCTGCCAATCTCGACGAGCATTTCCGGCAATGCGTGTTCTACGACGTGCTGCTCGGCCGCTACTCGATGAAGGAGCTCGCGGAAACTGGCGACATCTGGGCGACGATCGCGCCGGGGAGCCAGGCGCGCGCGCAACGCTTCCTGACCCGTGATGCCACTTCAGGCCAAGTGAGCTCGAACATTGTCACCTGCCGCGAGGCCTACGACACGCTCAATGCGCAGTGGGCCGGACTGGTCGAAGCGATGGGATCGGTGTTTGGCCGTCAGCTTTACCCCAACCAGACAGCCGCGCTCGCCAAGGCGAAGCTCTTTGCCGATCTGCCGGTGGCCTATCAGTACCTCACTGGCGTCTCGGCCAACGCGACCGAGATCTTCAAGCAGACACTGACCATCAACGCGATGAGCCAGGCATTGCACTCGATGTCCGGCAGCAGCGGCACGGGCAATGTCGACGTCTACGCCCAGACCCGCGCCGACATTCAGACCGAACGGACCTATGGCTCAATCGCGAGCAACGCGATGAAGTGGGTTCCGCTCCTGAACGTCGTGCTGACCGTGCTGTTTTACGCGCTGTTTCCGGTGCTTTTCCCGCTGTTCCTGCTCCCCAAGACGGGACCTGTCGCCCTCAAAGGCTATGTGACAGGCTTCTTCTACCTCGCGGCCTGGGGGCCGCTGTTTGTGATCCTCCACATGATGCTGATGTACAAGGGCGCGGCTGACATGAGCGCGGTCACGGGCAGTAACGGGCTCAGCCTGGCGAGCTTTACCGGCATGGCCGACGTCAACAGCGATATCGGTCTGCTGGCCGGCTATCTCATCGCATCGGTGCCGTTCCTAGCAGGCGGTGTGGCCAAGGGCGCGATGGCGATCTCGCACCACGCGACGAGCTACCTCAACCCGAGCCAGAACGCGGCCGAGGAAGCGGCTCGGGAGGCGAGTACCGGCAACGTTTCGCTTGGCAACACGAGCTTCGAAAACTCGAGCGTTCTCACTCGTCAGTTTGCGCAAGGAACGATTGCGCCGAGCTTCACCTACGGTGCGCCGCAGACCCGGACCTTCAGCGACACCGGGGCAATGACCACGAGCTTTCCGGACGGCAGCTACGATCAGATCCCGACATCCAGCTATCCTTTCACGCCGACGCTGGGCCAGGATTTCACGGCACGCCTGTCGACGATGGCATCGCAGGCCCGTGCCAACAGCGAGACCTATGCCAATGTCGCCACGGAATCGACGGCCAGCGCTGTCACGAAGTTCCGCGAGCTCAGGGACCAATTCAGCCGGGGCGCATCCTTCGAGAGTGCGACCGGCACCTCGAACTCCGACAGCATCCAGACCGCATTCAGCGAGGTCGACCAGGCATCGACCAATCTGCAGCGGCAATTCGGGCTATCACGCAGAGCGGCCGATGACATCACTACGGCCTGGTTCCTCGGTGGTGAGGCCGGGGCAAAGGCCGGAATTTCAAATGGCGTGCTGTCTGGAAGCATCGGAGCAAAGGGCGGTGGGACACGGACGTGGACCGACAGCGATATCGGCATCGCTTCGGAAGACCGTTCGCGGATCTTCGGGAGCCTGTCCCAGATGTCTGACAGCCGCAATTGGTCGAGCACCCGCGATGGGTTCGCTCGCTCGGTCAGCACCTCATCAAGCTCGTCGATCTCAAGCACCGCGAGCGGCATGAATGCTTCTCTGACGGAAGCGCAGAGCTTCACGATCGAGGCTCGCCGGGCCGAGGAGCTTGCCAATCGTCTTGAGAGCCAGGCGTCATTCTTCCAAGGAAACAGCGCTGCAGGCAGTCTCAATCTGTCCCAAGCCTACCGCGAATGGGGTCTCGCCGAGATCGAAAGCAACCGCGATTTCTATGGCACCGCGCGGTTCGACGACGTCACTTTCCAGTTGAGCTCGGAAGGCCAAGCATTGCAGGCAAAGTTCATTGAAAGCTATGCTGAGCAGCTTCGCGACGGAATCGACGATCGGCTCGTACTCGCCCCCGGACTGCCCGTATCCCGACCGGCTATCTCAAGCGCAGGCTCAGTGCGCGGCCGGGCACAGATCGGCGGCGGGGGTTCCGGTTCAGTGCCCCGCGTAGGTGCCGGCGATCTTCATGAAGAGGTGCAAAGGGCTCAGGCGGCCGGTCGCCAGAAGATTACCGGCTCTCGGGGACGACTGGACGCGATCACCAAGGGAGCCCAAGGTGCCAGTGCAGAAGCAGCGGATGATGTGAAGGAGTGGTAACCTGCAACGGTCACCACAGCCCGAATGACGCGCCAGCTAGAAATGCGAAAACTGCGCCAATGACGATGAAGCCGACTATTGTCAGCTTTCGCCCCCAAGGGTCAGCCCATGACTTCTTGATCCGATATTCGATCAGACGATTGTCGCGGATCGCCTGATCGATTTCGGACAAGCCTTCCCATCGGTAGTTTCCGTGAGCGTCGGCGCTATCAAGGTCAAGTTTCTTCATGCTCGCTTCCATCCGGCGTCTCTTTGGAACATAGCAGAAACGCGATGTGGGTGAAGCAAGATTATTGACCACTGTAAACGCTTGCTCAATTGATATGCGTCATGCGGGTCGAACCCTCAATCGGCCACCCATATTTCGCTGCGGTGCCAAGCCAGACGGCTTCTCTGTTCATCCACCAACTGCAACGGCGGCGCTTTATCGAGCGCCAGTGCAAGACGCGCTGATTTGCCAAGGCTGGGCGAGGCAATAGCATTGCCCAAGTCGTCGAAAGTCACCAGGCCGCTGTCGAATGCGGCGTCCCACAAAGACGACAGCAGCAAACCGTTGTGTACATTAAGCCTTTCCTGATCGCTTTCACAATCGGCCCAAGGAATGATATGGGAGGCGCGAAGCAGTTGCGGCTCAACTACGCCAGTGAACGGGCAAGTTCTGTTCCAGTAATCCATGATAGCTGCCCGGAATCGATCCTGACCGATCCGAACTTTCTGCGCGCGTTCGGCCTCGGTGTCGCCTAGTTGAGCGGTTTCCCGAATGAAGTCTTCAAAAGGCAATGTCGGCAGACTCAGCGACAGACGGTAGACCGCACTGACACCGGCGAAGAGGGCTTCTCTGGTTATGAAGGCAAAGGCCGCCGCATGCCCCTTCGCACATGGTCCGGCAGGCTCTGCCTTGAGTTCCCTTGCAGCACCTGGATGAGCGACCGACAAGAAAAATGGCCCATGCAAACCAGACGCTGTTGCAGCGACAGCGATCTCTCCGGGTGCTGACGCAGACGAGTAAAACAGCCAGCCAGCTGCCTGGCCTTGGGCAATGCGATACCCCTGACCGTTGGCGGCATCCCGGAGCTCAGATTCAAGCGCAAACGGGTAATCAAAAAGGCGCTGCCCGGTGTCGATCATGCGATACGTTCGCTTTCAATCTGGTCACCAGCTCTCGTGAAAGAGCTGTGAAACCGGTTCCATCGATCCTGGGAGTGCTTTTCCAGAACAAGTGAGTCCCAAAAAAGTCGCAGCACGGGTAGCGCCGACGTAGATATAGCGCTCGAAAAGCTCGGGTTCTTGGCGGGCAAGTTCGTCAATATCGACAAAGAAGATCGCCTCGAACTCAAGGCCCTTGATGTGCTGAACCTCAAATATTCTCACGTCGTTTTCGGGGCCGATTGCCTGCCCTTTTGGACATGCCACAGCACGAATGGCTTGGTCCTCGAGGGCCTCATTCAAGGCATCGGCAAGCGGTTGGAGCTGGTCCTCCCGATTCACGAGCACTGCGATCGACGGAAGAAGCTCGGAGAATCGTTCGATTTCGCGAATTCGCGCAGCCAACCATCGAGCAAGCAGCCCGATATCCGCCAAATCCATTCCAAGGACTGGCGAAACCCCTTCATTTTCCATGAATTCGGGTAGGGTGGATTGGCTTTCTGCCTCACCTGCAATCACCAACTGATTGGCGAATTCATTCAGCTTCCGGCTTTGCCGGTAGACGATCGAAACCTCCCTGATGTCGATGTCAGGGAAAAGCCATTTGAGCTCCTCCTTGGATCTCGTGCCCCATTTTGTGAGGCGCTGATTGAAATCGCCGATCGCAAAGAACGAATCTGTGCGGGGATCGACCAAGGCCGCCATGCAGGCCAATTGAACTGGCGAAAAGTCGGTGGCCTCGTCGACAAGGATCTGATTGCGCTGCAAACCAGCTACATCCTCAAGAATTGCCGGAGCCCGATCACCCAGTCGACGGAGCAACTGGGCATCACCAGAAATCTGGCGCGCTGCACGCAACATCGCCAATATCACGATATCAAGCTCAAGCGCATCAACATCTGCAGGTCCGAGTAGCGCTGCATACCAGTTACCCTCAGTCAGTGATTCACGGCGAAAGCGGCGATATCTTGCCGGAATCTTTGCCACAAAGTTCGTCGGCGCTTTGGAAATCTGGGTCATGGCACGCTGCATGACAATGTTCGCTCCGACCTCACCAAGAGCCGGCAGCACCAGTTTCCTATCGTCCAACCAGGACAAAACCTGAGCATTTCGGCTAGTCTTGGCAGGAGCCCTCTTCGTGACTTCTGCCACAGCTTTTGCGCGCAACGCCTTATAGAAAGCGGCCTCGGCGGCCCGAAGACCCTGTTGAGGCACCGGCTCTTCGTCCTCATCGTCACCGTCAGGGTCGTCGAGCTCGTCCTCATTCTCTGGTGTCAGCGTAGCGACAAAACGCGCTAACGCCTCAAGCAAGCCCTTGTCCTTGCGGACCTCGAGGGAAAGCATCGATCTCAGGCGTTGTCGGGTTTCGTCTCGCGATGTCGCCAACAGCTTCTGCAAATCTTCGAGCAGTCCTGCCAGCTCGAACAGGAGGCGCGCAGGCCTCCCCTGACTCCGCTCTATAGCCGCGCCGATCTGGGTTCCGATTGCCGCGACCTTCGGGTCGTCAACCGCCGCAAGACGGCCCGCAGCTTCCCCCAGTTCGTCAAGAAACATCGCCTGCTGAAAGGCCGTGAATGCCTCGAACCACTCGATCTGATGAGCGGGCGTTTCAGTCTTAAGAATGCCGGGCTCGGGCTTGATCACCATGCCCTTCCGCTTGCCGGACCGGAGGATGGGTAGGCTGCGCCGAGCAATCACATGCCGATAATCTTCCCATGTCTGGATACGCTCGTCGGTGACCGGCACATCCTCCCTGTTGAAGGCCGCCTTCACATACTCCTTGAGTAGAGTGGTCGGCGTGAACATCAGCCAGCTATGTGCATGATCCAGGCCGCTCGCTCCGGGCTCTTCAACAAGGTCCTGTTCCTCTGGGTCGAGATGGGCGAAGTCCAGTTTCTGACGCAGGCGCTTAATCAACGTGGTCGTCTTGCCTGAACCGGGAGGGCCAAGGATGGCGAGACGGCTATCCAGCGGCAGCCGGAATATCTCGTCCTGATACTGGTCCAGCAGCGGCTGGACGCGCATCTGCATGGCCGTCAGAACCGAGCGTTGAAGACCCTTCACAATGTTGTCGGCGGCATCTGCCTCGGCCAGCTGCCGCTCCAGCTCATCGATCTCTTCTTCCGCGAAACCGTCCGCGCGCAACAATTCGCGCAGCGACTTGATGGTCTGCGGCGGCTGCTTTTCCAGAAAATGAACCGCCGGGCGGGAATCCCAGACATCCTGATCGGTGGTCGGCTCGAACGTCAGCTTCTGCCGAACTTCGAAATAGCGCCGACCAGCGGGCAAAGTGATATCGGTCCCTTCGCCCACAGGCAGGGAGGCAAGCCGCCCCTTGCCACGATTGTTCAGATAACTGCAGAGCTTGATGCCGGGAATGTTGAGCTCAGCATTCGGCGTGATGTAGATCGTTTCTACTTTGTCATCTTCATCGGCCACTTCAAGGCGCGCAATCGCTGGCTTGCGGCATAACTGACGTAGATTGCCGGTCCGCTCCAGATTGCGGTCCTGCATACTCTTCGCAAGCGTATCCGCTGTAGCGTGATTGATGCTCGCCATTGCGTCCAGGGTAAGCCCGCGTTCGCCAAGGCGCTTTTGCGCGGAATCCGCAATCGCCTCGATGGTGATAAGCGCTTCGTTGGCAAGGCTCTTCAGATTATCCATGTGCACCCCCGAATTCAGACGGCTGTGGCTGCTCGTGCGGAGCCGGAGCCTCTATCCCTTGATCTGTCGCTGGCGGCTTGCCCGCCCACATTGAAAAGCAGCCCATGGCTGCTGCCACTTCTTCGGTCGTGCTGGCGCCGCTCACATCGATGCCGAAGTCTTCCAGCGCATCGCGCGCGCCGTTGAACCAGGCCCGCAGATACGGGCGCAGCGTGAATAGGTCGCTGTCCAGCTCCTTCGCGATGATCTGGGAAACTTCCATGAAGTTGTGCTGACCAGCTTCAAGATGGAAACCGGCCACCTGCGCGCCACTGGAAAACATTTCGGAGTCAAAATCGCTCACCGATACCCCTCCGTGCGGGGCCGCATGCCGCCTGCCACCAGCGCGTCATAGGCGGCGAGGACGAGGCGTTGGGTTCGGTATTCGCCGTGTTTGGCGATTTCGTTCTTCTGGAGGACGCGGAAGGTTTCGCTGGGGTAGTCTGCGCCCATCACGTCCTTGGGGTCGAGCACATAGCGCAGCTCATCGCGGGTCAGGCCATAGGCGAGCGCATACCAGGCATCGAGCTCGGCACGCAGCTGTGCGCGGCGGTCTTCGTCCCACTCGAAGGGTGGGCCATCATAACCCAGGTCGCGGGCAAAGGGGGCCATGGAGTGGCTAGTGTAGCTCAGTTCCAAAACACGAGAATTGATAAAACTTTCATCCGATACTGAATAATATGACGGCTTGATCAAAACCACCTGGCTAATATAGCCAAAAGTTACATGGCTTCCTCCAATTATCTGCCGGGCTGCAAAATCTACGATAATCGAATTTAAATTCGCACAAAGGATAGCCAATAATTTTGGATCATGTTCTGAAAATAACAATGAACATGTGTGGCCAACGCCATTTTTTGGCATAAATGCCATAGTGATGGTGCGTTCTACTTTTGCATTTGCAACATCTCGCCAACCAAACAGCCAATTTCTTTGCCAAAAGATATCTAGCAGTTTTTTATCAACCAAGCTTTCATCAATCCAGTATCTTGGAAGCACCTCAAAATCGGGATCTTGATACTCCTCGATTTTCACAGGAGGCAATCCTCTGCCACCCCGTCCCTTCTCAATCCCCAGATTGTGATAGGAGCTAAACCTGTGATCAAAATGAGATATAAACTTCCCCTCATAAACAGGTACATACGAAATTCCGTTAAGAGAAGAACGCATCGTTTTGCAAATGCTTGCACCCATCTCTTCGAGTTGAAATTTTTAGTAAAATAGGGAACTGTCGCCCGCCATGTTAAACAGCCCTAGCCTGGAATCGACATTCCAACCTTCCGACTTAACTTCATCAGACAGCCGACATACGTCTTGGGATTTAAAAATTTTTATCATCAAATTTAAATCATGCTTGGCGCGCATTATCGGAAGCGTACCCAAAGTCGGAGTGAAGAAATCTAGTTCTGCAGGCAATAATGCTATTATGCGATCGGCATCTTTAAGTTGGTCCACATTTCTCAGATAATTTGCCAGAACTATCGATGAATTTTTTTTCAGCGACTTTGACAAAGTCATGAGGCAAAATTTTACGACGTTCGCAATTCCCGGAAAAACAAATTCTTCATTTTCGAAGGAATATATTGTTTCAATGGCATTTCGTGAGCGCAGCATTTTCATAAACGCCGAAAGCGTTTCACTAGTAGTAATTTCTGCCGGAAGAATTGCACCTGATCGTCCGCGATCGGCACTGAGGGAGAAAAACAGATCTGCAAAGAGAGCGAATGTGTTTATTTTACCTCTCGCTGACTGCGGAAAGCGATTGCTTGATCGGCTAAAATCCGTTGCGGCCGAGGAAAATCGCTTCATTAAGCCATACTGAAGATAAAGTTCGGGATCAGTTTCCCGAAGTTCCTCAATTGCGATCTTCCTTCGATCTCCTGTTTCTGAGGCAATTTCTGGCCTGGAGGTTGCAAAGAATTCACTATCGGAAAGTTGCATTACGTCCCACGGCGGATTTCCCAAAACCACATCAAACCCGCCTTTGCCGATCATGACCTCCGGAAAGGCTAACGGCCAATGGAAGGCACGGGCAAATCCTGCCGCATCGACAACAGCGGCCTCCAACGGTCCGTAAATCTGCCCACCGTCCAGCCGAGTGCGCAGATGCGAGGTTGTCGGCACCGCCACGCTGTTCACATTGGTAGGCACGCCGCCTTTCTTGGGCAGAAGGAAGGCGGCGATATAGAGATCGCAGGCGACCTTGGTGGCATAGCGCTTTGGATCCGCCTCCCACGCGGCGAAGCGGCGGCGCTTCTCTGCAATTTGGGCCATGTTGTCTTCCGGCAGATGGCGAAGATCGTCCATCGTTGCCGCCAGCTTGGCCGGGGGCAGCGTGCCGCCGCCGCCGATGAAATCGAGCGTGCCCTGGCCCTTCTTTTCGTCCTTGTTGCGCTTGGCGAAGTATTTCGCCGTATCCTTGTCGTCGCCGGTCAGCGGCTTGTAGGCATCATCGGGAATGCCCTCATCCAGCGCCTTCAGATCAAACACGCCGAGCAGGCTATCGCCGCACTGGATGTTGGCATCGAGGAAGCCCAGCGGCTTGCCCGGCTCCACCGATTCAATCCACAGCGCCACCTTGGCCAGCTCAATCGCCATCGGGTTGCGGTCCACCCCGTGGATGCAATTGCGTACCACATCGCGCATCGCCGCATTGTAATCGGGCGCATCGGGATTGCGCAGCTGCGCCACCCGCGTCGCCATCCGCCGCGCCGCACCCAGCAGGAAGTGGCCCGATCCGCAGGCCGGATCGATGATGTTGAGTTCGAGGATCGCCTCCGCGCCGCCCTCTACCTCAGCCCGTTCCAGCACAGGATCGAGCGCAGAGTCGAGCAGACACTGCACCAGACTATCCGGCGTGTAATAGCTGCCAGAAACCTTGCGCGCGTTGCCGCGCGCCTCCGCGCCGCCCGCGAAGCTGAAAGTGCGCCCTTCATCCTCGCGCACCGGCACGAGTTCGAGCAGCCCTTCATAGACGCTGCCCAGTTCCTCGGTCGCCATATCGCGCCAGTTGATCCGCACGCGGCGGCCATCTTCGATCAGCCAGCCCAGCTTGAACGCAGCGGCCAACAGTGCGCGGTTGGGGATTTGCGCAGCGTCGAGATCGGGGGTGAGCGCACGGTCGAACAGGCCGCCGAGTGCCGGAAGGCCCAGCAGCTTTTCGCCGCGCTCCAGCGCTCGGAATGTCACCTTCACGCCTTCCCAGGCATCATGGTGATGATCATGCGCGTTGCGGCGCGTTGATCTGTCCCGTGCCCAAGCAAAACCATAGTTGTTGCTGTAGAGGTCGCGCACCGCCTTGGGCGTTGCAGGCGGGTGCAGCAGGTCGCGGTCTTCGGCTACGCCAAGGAAGATCAGGCGATAGACCACGCGCAGCATCTGTTCGAACAGGTGCGGCATGGTCAGCTGGTTGCTATCGAGCCGTTCCCGGATGGCGGGGTTGGCATCAAGGATGCCTTGACCCAGCGCCATCAGTGCTTCCTCGACATTGACGCGCAACCGCTCACGCGCGGACGTGCCCGCCCGCATGCCAGCCTCGCGCCAGCGTTCCAGTGCGCAATCGCTGGCCGCCGCGCCCTCTGCCCCGAAACGGCTGGCGTGGATCAGCAGCCACAGCGCCGCGAAATCGGCGAACATCTCGTCGCGGAAGATCGCGCCGAGGTCTGCCTCAATCCATGCAGGCCGGGTCAGGCTGGCATTATCCCGCATCAGCCGCACCCGGTCGCCTGCAAAGACCAGGCCCCAATAGAAGTCCGGATTGGCGTTAAGCCAGTCCTGCAAAAGCACGGTGGGCGAACGGCGTGCGATACGACCGTCTGCGCCATCGCCGAACTCGGGCAAAGCGCGGGCGAAGCCGTCGCCAGCTTTGCCCTTGTCGGCCGGTGCCGGCGGCGCGATGACTACGGGGACACGCCCATCCTTGGCTTCCCATGCAATGGTGAAGCGTCGATCCTCGCGCATGTGGTGGTGCGGCCCGGTAAGTTCAAAGCCGAATGCCTGTTCGAGCAGATTGCGGGCGAACTCCGCCGTCTGCTGCATCGTCGGCTGTTCGAGCCGTGCGTAACCCTGCCAATGGGCCTGGGCGATACGGAAATAACGTGTGATCTCGTCGCGCAGACCTGTGCCCTTGGGGCAGCCATAATCAGCCGCAGTCTTCTGGTCCGGCGCGGCGGAAGCGATGGCCTGAACCTGATCGGGCGCAATCAGCCCGCCCTCAATCGTGAGCGCGGCAAAGCCGGTGTCGCTCGAGCGTTTGGTGTGCCGGGACATCAGTTCACCTCCGGCAGCAGGACATAGAGACCGATGATATCCGCCGGGAGGACCGGGGTAACCTTGACGGTCGCACCGCCGCCTGCCGCTTCGGTCAACCGCAGATGATCGTGAGACAGGGCTTCACCCCTTTGATGCGCGAAGGCCTCGATAGCCAGGCGATAGGCGGAGAGACGCTCATGCGCGGCCTCGATCTGCCGAATGCGGGCGCTTTCATCCATGTTGCTTGATGCCTCGGCCTCAAGCAGCGACAGCGCGCCTTCTGCATTGAGCGCGACGTCCTGACTGAGGCCAGAGAAGGCAAGCCCTGTAGCCTCTTCGGCCAGCAGCAGCCGGTTCAGACGTCCGCTCGTCACCAGCTTGTAGCGCAGCCGCAGGACGAGAAGCGTCGTCATCTGGGTGACCGCCCGGGTCCGCCAGACGCCGGCGCGGCCAAGGGCCTTGCCGTCTGCACCCGCAGGATCGAGTGCGCCTTCGGCCAGTGTTTCGGCCAGCACCGCAACGATGGGATGCACCCGCCCGACATAAGTGACCCCGGGAAGTGGATCATCCTCAAAGCTGATCCGCCTTGTCCCTTTAAGCCCGCGCTGCTGGAGCCGTTCGCGCATCATGTCAGGCAGGAAATCGGTGTGCAGAAGGGAGTGACCCTTTGAAGCCTCAAGCGGGGCCTGCAAGCGCTTCAGAGCCCGCTCTGTGAAACGGGAGACTTCTTGCGGGCCTCCGTTGAGCGCCCGCATCTTGCGCCATTCGGGCAGCACTTCATCTGGCTTCAGCGCGCCTTGGGCATAGCGTGCGCGGCTGGCTTTGGTGCCTTCCGCCGTATCGCGCCACTGGCGTTCGAACAGCTCGGCCCCGGGGCCGAAATCAAAAGCCATCTGGCTGCGCGCGCTACCGCCGCGATGAAGCAAAACCGCCTGCATCAGCGCCGAAGTCACACTCTCCTGATCCTCCGGCATCGGAACGCTGACGCCGGTGGCTTTTTCGATGGCTTCAGCTTTGCGCAGGATCACGTTGAGAACGGCACCGTCGATCGGGCTGTTGTCGCCGTACATCATGATCGAGCGCACGACCTTCGCCCGTTGGCCGAACCGGTCGACCCGGCCCTCGCGCTGTTGGTGCCGTGTCGGGTTCCAGCTGAGATCATAATGGACCACCGCATCGAACAGGCTCTGGAGGTTGATCCCTTCCGACAGGCAGTCCGTCGCCACCAGGATACGGTTCTCATGCGACTCCAATGCATCCACCCTAACCCGGCGTTCGTCGGGTGCTAGCGTGCCGGTAACCACCGCGATCTGATGTTTTGGGAAGATTGTGCGCAGCGTTTCCCCCAGCGCTTCTGCCGTTGCTATGAAGCGGCAGAAAATGACCGGTTTCACGCCGTCCTTCAGCAGGGGACGAAGTTCGGCAACAAGCTGCCTTACCTTCGGATCGTCATCACGCCGGCTGCACAGGGTTTGTGCAAGGTCGATCAGACCGCGCAGCGCAGCTCCCTCTTCGCCATGCTCGCTGGCGGTTGCGGGCTCTACATCGCTCTCATTGAGCACGCCGTCCTCAGCATCAAAGACCACTGGCTCGATCGCTTCCTCCTCGGCCATCCCGCACATCCGGTTGCGAAGGGCACTCAAGGCCGCAGCGGGCGATGAGCCTACGCAGCGCATCAGGGCCAACGTTCCCCAGAAGGCAAGGCGGCGATGGCGCTGATCAGACCCGGCGCGCTCGGTCACCGAAAGGCAATAGTCCAGCACTGCATCCTGAAATGCCGCGAAGTCTCCTGTCAGCGTGAACGGTGCTTCCTTGGCCTCGTGTTTCGCAAAGGCGCGCTGTTCGTCCCAGCCGTCCTGAATGTCTGGGCGGCGACGTTGTACAAAATGCTGCGCCAGACGTCGGGCATAGCGCTCTCGGGCATTGCTGTCGCCCGCATCTGGGCCGCCCTGCAGATCCTTGTGCACAAGGCCAAGCAAACGATCATATGCCACAGTGTCGCCGCTATGTGGCGTGGCTGTGAGCAGGAGCAAGTGCCGCTCGCCTTCTGCGGCAAGGCGCTCGAGCAAATCGTAGCGTTGATGCTTGCCACGTTCGTTGCCGACGCAGGCATGCGCCTCATCGACAATCACAAAAGGCGGGCAAGCCCGAGCAAAATCGTCCCGGCGACTGTCGGCCTTGATGTAGTCGAGGCTGACGACCGTAAAGGGATAGGCTTCGAAGAGGCTTTGTGAGGTGGGCAGCCCGCGCTCAAGACCGCGCGCCCTGGCAGCAGTTACTGCAACCGCGTCGATATCGAACTTTTCGCCAAGTTCGCTAACCCATTGGTCGACGAGATGCGGGGGGCAGAGCACGGTAAAGCGATCAACGATCCCGCGATCCAGCCATTCGCGCAGGATCATGCCCGCCTCGATGGTTTTGCCTATGCCGACATCGTCTGCGATCAGCAGCCGAGCAACCGATTGCTTGAGCGCCATCATGAGCGGAACAAGCTGATATGCGCGAGGCTCTACCCCGAGATGGGCCGCGCTTCGAAATGGCCCGGCCCCGCGGCGAAGTGACAGCCGCAAAGCATCCGCCAGCAATCTGGCTCCATCCTGCGTGTCAAGGCGTTCAGAAGTCGGTGCGGCAAAGCTTGCGGCCGAAACAGGAGAGGTTTCCAACGCGGGCGCGATCAGCTGAGCGTCATCATCCGTGCCCGACAATGGCCGCACATTGAGCAACTCTTCCGACGGGGAAGGCAGAACAATCCATTCGCGGCCACGCGCGCGCACCATGTCTCCGGGAGAAAAAACAATCGCGTTCATGCGCTAATTCCCAAAGCTGCAAGGAGTTCGTTCCGAGCCTGTTCGTCGGGCGTCAGGGGCAAGGCGATAATGTCGAGAATGCCAAGCGCAGAAGCTTCAGCCACCAGACTGGGTAACGGGCCGCCAGGAACTGCGAGGACACCTCGCGCAGGCCAGAACAATTCCTGCACCGATCCGCCGATGGTGATCGCGGAAGGTGTTGGAACGCCCCATTGCTCAACTGCGGCGAGCCACGGATGCTCCGTTCCAGTGTCCTCGAGCGCAACTTCAGTCGCCTGTGCAAGTTTGCAAAGGACGTCGATCACCTGTTCATGACGGCGATCGATCAGCTCATGATCAGGCTGATTGAAATAGGACAGGATGCAGCGATAACATCCGGCAATGCAGGCATCATCGGTCTCCAGCATATCGGCGGGCTCGAACGGCTCGCGATAATGCATGAGTGTGAGCGCCACTTGTGCGACTTCGGCAACCTTTTTGGGGTCAGCCACCAGCCGGTTCAGCACGCCAGCGCCGCCCTCGGTCGCCTCATAAAGAAGAATGGCATTGCGAATGTCGCGGCTCGGCAAAGATTCGCCGAGAATTTCACCCTCTTCCAGCTCGAAAACCAGCTGTGTGCCGCGAATAAACGCGTGCTGGAATGTCGCCATTTCCTCCGTGCTGAAGGATACCTGTGGTTGCAACAACAGTGCGTTCTTGTGATCCTCGACCATCGGGACGATCCGCTGCGGCTTGGCCTGAGTCGGATCGCCCATGCCATCATCATCGTCACCATTGGCAGGGTCTTTCAGCCATCGTCCCGAATTGGGGTCGATGAAGAATCCGCAGATCGATTTCGATTTTCGCCGCCGCAGCCCCTTGTTGATGCGCGAGAGCTTTGTCGCAGCGCCATAATCCAGTCTGAGCAAGTCCTCTCCATCGTGCCCAAGCACCGTGGATCGGATGTCTGGCGCACCATTGTGGACTGGCCATTGAAAGACCGTCTGGATCTCGAAACCGCGGCGTTGACGATCCTCGTCATTGGCCGTGATCCGCTCTGCGGGCGCGGTCTCGACATTGTCGATGCGGAACACTGTATCGAGCCGCTCCGCACCGCCCAGCGAAGTGTGGCAGGCGTGGCAGCGTTCCTGAAGCTCGTCAGTATGCGCAGCTCCGCACTCCGGGCACAGGATCAGTGTCGACGTCGCCAGCTGTCCGTTGTCCATTCGGCCCTCGGCGGGAAGTTTGGCCTTGGTTACGCGGTAGGCACGGCCTTCATGATAGATCATGCTATTCGGACCGAATTCGGCAATCGCGAGGAAGCGCGGACGTTGCAAAACCGCGCTCTTGGCAGCCGGGATGAAGGCGTAAAGCGGGAGACGGGGGAAGTTGTAGCCCGGCAGAAAGCCCTCGGTGGCAAGGTAGCGATAGGTGTAGAAATCCGAACTGTTGGATGCCTTTCCACACTCAAGGATCTCAAGCTCCCTGGATGCATTGCGATACCGACCTGCTGCTGCAGTTCTCTCCCCAGCCTTCAGCCCCACCTTATTCTGGATGGCGTGAGCCAGTTCCTGTTCGCGGCGCGCACTGCTGTGCAAATTGCGCCAGCGATCGAATGCCTCACTCAACGAGGCCAAGGCCTCCTTGTCGGTCCGTTCGACAAAGGCATCGACGTCTGCAAGCCAGGGAGCGTCACGAAGATTGACTGCGGGTAGCATGGAATCGATGAGGCGGCGCATGATCGGCTTGGCTGCCCCACTTGCTGCAAGCACCTCTAGTCCCTCGTTGATTTCTGCCGTCAACGGCTTCCCATCGCCGCCCATGTCCAGGTTTTCCGGAATGGAGGATTTCAGCGGCACATTGGCTGCAGCAAGCCATTCAGCGTGGAGGTGGCTGCGCAGGAGGTCCTGATTGGCGAGATCAAGCGCTGGCGGTCGCACGGCGCCTGCAACCACAGCCTGCTGATCCGCGAAATAATATTGATCGTGAGGCGATTGGGCAGCGCAATAGACAACGATCAACGCCGCTTGCCCGCTGCGCCCCGCTCGGCCTGAGCGTTGGGCATAGTTGGCGGGAGTCGGAGGCACGTTACGCAGGTAAACAGCATTCAACGCGCTGATATCGACGCCAAGCTCCATTGTCGGTGAGCAGAACAGCGCAGGAAGGAAGCTATTCGGCTCACCTTGCTCTCGCATCTGCTCAAGATTGGTTTTCAACCTTTCACGATCCGGCTGCTCGAAGCGGAAGCGATCTTCCCGCCACGCCCGGACTTCCTGATCGACCTGTGCCGTGTGTTCCCTGGCCTCGAAACTGTAGGGAAGATCGCCGGAATGGCTGAGCATGTCTGCGACCTGCTCGTACAAATCCCGGAAGAAAAGGTTCTGCCGCTTGCCATCACGACGTGCGTCAGCAGGGATCAGACGGATTGCTGTCGGCGCCATGCGCCATGCCGGCGCCTCATAACCGACATTGACCCGTCGAACGAACTGATGGGCCTCGGCAGCCTTCAGCAAGGTCTCGATCAGTTCGTCATACTCTTTCGCCGGAACCTGTTCGTTGTTCCAAAGCTTAGGGTGGCGCAGGGCTTTGCCCAGTTTGCTCTGGCGGCCAGCCCGCAGAATCAAGGCTGCTTCAGAAGCTCGCATGGTGCCGCTTCGAGGAGGCGAAATCATCAGGAAACCACACTCCCGCAGCGTGTTTTCCTCCTCCCTGTCGATAGCCCACGGAAGCCGGAGGCGGTTGCGTGATACTTCTGCCGATTGCTTCACCTTGCCCCGGTCAAGAGCGTCCGTTGCAACCGCGAGACCCTGCCGCATCTGATCGAACAAAATTTCGAACAAATGACGTCTCTGGTCTGGCGTTGCCGACGCCAAGCGCGGATGGCCGGCAAATTCTTCGTCGTCGCCAATCAGATCATCCAGCCCCGGGAAGTGCGCCGTGATCAAACCGACTTCTTCCAGATTGGGATTTGTGTAACGCCACCCTCTGCGCAAATCTGCCCAAAGCCGGTGAGCCAAAACTTCGGACAGAGCCTCTTGAGCCTCCTGCCGATTTTGGTAGCCCTTGGCGTTCGGATCGAGCATCCATTCGCCAAGGCGTTCATTATCGTCGAGGTCGAAGCCCAAGGCCAACCGCACGGCCTCACCAAACTTGTCTGCCTTTAGCCCCTGAGGACCGGCATTCCTGACCGCCCGCAGGATCGCTGCTCGCAGAAGGGTGACAAAGATAAAATCATTGAAGTGACCTGCCTGAAGCGCTGCGTCTTGCCGGTTGTCGGTGAAGCCGAGCAACTTGCGGGTATGCGGGTCGAGCGACCCATCCCGCTCCATCCATGCCAGAATGGTAGCAACGATCAGGGTGGTAGCCGAACTTCGTCCTTCAGCGGACAGACCGGCCAGCTTGTTGATTTCACGCGCTTGTGACGCTGGCTGATGACCGCATTCCGGGCAGAAGCGGTACTTTCCTGAAAAGAACCAGGCCGGGATGCCCTCGTCGCCAAAGCTGCCGTCCGGGCGCACCATGACAAGCCGCCCTTCATGCTTTCCGCGATGCGCGGACTTCAGACGAATCTCACCGCTTGCCGTAGGCTCCAGCCATTCGTCAGGATAGTCATCCGGACTGCCTGCAAACCGGAAACCTGCGTTGACCGCAGGCACCAGATAACCCGTTTCCGTGCCATCAGGCTCTGCCTCGTCGCGGGCAGCCTCATCAATAGAGCGAGCAATGACGCGATGCGCGCCATCAGCATTCGTGATGGACACGCTATGATGTTCCTGACCGCATTCGCGGCAGAAGAACAATGGGTAAAGGCGTGCCTCAGGGTCATCGGGATGGAACTTCTGTCCCTCGAGACTGACCCGACGCTGTTCGGATGGTTCTAATGTCGAATAAGCTTGACCGGCACCAGAAATGAAACGGTGAAGTTTGAACGCAAGAAAGGCCCTTGGAGAAGTTCCGCCGCGCTGACTCTCGGGCTTACCCATCATGGCGAGCATGTCAGCAATCGAACGACTGCAATCCTCTTCGGACGCGCCAGTCTGAAGCCCCAGCGCTTGCGCTGCATTGGTAAGGGTCATCGGCTTTCGGCGCCGCAGCTTCTCGGCGTCGTCGAGACCGACCTGAGTCTCAATCCAGCACGCAAGCGGATGAAGCGTGAGATCAGCATCCGTGAGACTGCCGGAAAGCGGCTGCAGCACAGCCTGGCGAAGCTGTTCACCCAGCGTTTCTGCCTTGATTGCGGGAGACGTGGCGCGGGCGAGACTTTCATCGATGATGCTACCAACACCGATAGACTGCCCAAACAACTTGGTCGCAACTTCGGCAACTGCTGCCGCTCTCTCGGCTTCGTCGGGCGAGCTCGACATGGTGGCTGACGTGCCGATGCAGATCAGATCTTTCGATGGCGTGAGGCGCTGCTTTACGCGCCGAACCAGCATGGCGACATCGGCGCCTTGCCGACCACGATAGGTGTGAAGTTCATCGAGAACGAGGAAATCGAGGTTCTGAGCGTTGTCTATGACGGCCCGATCAAGGCGCTCCTGCCGAGTCATCAGGAGTTCGAGCATCATAAAGTTTGTCAGCAGGATATCGGGTTTGTCCCGCGATATCTGTTGACGCTCTTCATCCGTTTCCTGACCGGTATAGCGCGCAACGGTAGGACGCAGATGCGCCGGCAAACCAGCATCATCGACAAACTTCCGGATCTCTCCCAGCTGCGAATTTGCCAACGCATTCATCGGATAAATGATGATAGCCTTGGTACGCGGGGCTTCCCCGGCCTTCTTTGCCCGGACGATTGCATCCACGATAGGCACGAAAAAGCACAGTGATTTACCCGAACCTGTTCCGGTCGTGACAACGAAGCTCTCACGGTTCCGGGCTTTCGCAACGGCCCGTTCCTGATGCCGATGCAGGCGGATCGGTGTTCGATCCGGTCCGGCGGCGAAGATCGACGCCAGTTCTGGCGCAACGTCACCCGATACAACCAGCTCTTCGATCGATTTTCCGGCCTCAAAGCGTGGATTGATCGTGATCAGGGGGTCGGGCCAGAAACGGCCCTGCTCATAGATGGACCGCACCTGCTGATCGATCTCAGGCGCACGGATGGCCGAGAAAGAACGAGCGAACGATGCATATCTGTCAACGAGCGCTTTATCGAGTTCAAAGATATTCACGACCTTTGACCCTCCACAGAATCTCGATTTTGCAATACGATCTGCTGGTCCGCGGGTCGTCGTGCGGCGGGGTCCGTGTCTAATCCCAGCCGCTTGAGAGCATAGTAAAGCATTGCCCGCCGCACCGGGATGGTCGTCACGCCCCTCTCCATTCCGTAGTCGAGTTCGATCGCCTTGCGCTGACCAGCGCTTAGGTCAGGATGGGGCGCAATCTGCAGCTCAACCTGCTCTTCCCAGTCGCAATCTTCCGAAGCCCGAACATCAGCCGACTTTGAAGAGCGCGTATCGGTGATGCGCGAGAGAACAAAGTCCTCGAAGGCGTTGCTGCGTGGGCAATGCGCGCGAGCATGCCATCTGAAGCCGTCAAACACCAAGGCATGAGGTTCGATCCACCGCCAAGCAGGCTCAGGGGAAGACATCGATTGGTAGAAGACTTCGATCGCCTCGTGCCGCTTGATCGCAGTCACGACGGCCCTCAGAGTTCTGGGCGATACACCCCGGGCGGGAGTCGGGGCACAGGCGAAACTGGGCAAGCCTCCGATCCAGCTGTCGTCGGCGCCAATGATTCCATCAGAGAGCGATCTGAGCTGGGAGAGATACTGGGCTGCGTCGGGCTGGTGGAATACGGGGGTGAAGGACGAGCTACGAACGTAAGTCCTGGCGCTCTTGTCGTAGACCATGTTGGCTTCGGCCAGGCCGAGATACCTGTTCAGATCCGTCGAAGCCTGGTTGATCGAAACGCCGAAAACTTCGATCAGGTCACTGCGGTTGACATGCCCTTCCCAGAAGAGCCTAAATTCGATGAATTCGAGGCGGCTCTCAACCCCGCGCCTCAATCCCGAATCGCTATCCATTCCCAGATCCCCCAAGAAACTGGGCTAAACCAGTTTCTGTATGGGTAAGCGTAATGGATGCTTGATGACGAGGCAACGAGATTCGGAAGGCGGTAGCCTCGATGTCGCTAGCCTACCTGCGGTTAACTGCCTCTGAGCTCGCAAGAAATTCCGACACTTTCTGGCAGGTCTTGCGGCGTGGCCTGCGCCCGTCCCGAAGGTCCTGAACGAAGCGAGGATCTGCGACGACGTGCCGACCGAAGGTGCTCGGCGACGTCCGTGTTTGCGCCAGATATGCCTCGATCTGCTCCAGTAGCTCCATCGCCATCGACTCGCTTTAGGCTTGCGTTCTTGATATGTTCTTACTAGGAAGGCTTCCTAGAGTCTAGGATGGATTTTCCTAGGTGCCCGCGATAGGACTAGTAGTCATGGACGACGCACGGAGAGCCCTGGATGAGCTGATCCAGCAACGAGGCGTGAATTACTCCTCGGTTTCGCGCCTGCTCGGGCGCAATGCCGCTTACATTCAGCAGTATATTCGGCGCGGCAGTCCGCGGCAGCTGGACGAGCAGGATCGCTCGGTTCTGGCGCGATTTTTCGGGGTCGATGAGAAGGTTCTTGGAGCCCCTGCCCGCCGCTCAGGCCCGGTGGTCGAGCTCGTCCATGTGCCTTTGCTCAATGTCGAGGCATCAGCCGGCCACGGCGCGCTGGCCGAAATGGAAGCCAAATCCGCGCAGTTTGGCTTCGACGAGAAGTGGCTGCGGCGACTGACCGCGAGCAAGGCAGCGAGCCTGTCGATCATCGCCGTGCATGGCGACTCCATGGAGCCCACCCTCCACGATGGCGACGAGGTGATGGTCGATCTTGCCGATGGCCAGGCGCGGCTTAGAGACGGGATCTATGTCCTGCGGATGGACGATATGCTGAGCGTAAAGCGCATTGCGCTCGAACCACAGGGCAAGCGCGCGTCGGTCCTGAGCGACAACCCGGCCTATCCGAGCTGGCGCGGCCTTGAGAAACGCACGCTCAACATCGTCGGACGGGTTCTCTGGTTCGGACGGGCGCTCTGAGGTGGTCTTTTGATGCTTGCCCTTCTTGCCGCTTCGATCGTCGCTTCCGGGCAGACCTTTACCTGCACGCCCACTCATGTCTGGGATGGTGATGGTCCGGTCTGGTGTGCAGAAGGCCCTCACCTTCGGATCGCCGGTATCGCTGCCCAGGAAATGGACGGCACGTGCCGCACCAATCAGCCCTGCCCCGATGCCACGGCGATTGAGGCGCGCGATGCCCTCGTGCAGCTGATGGGCGGCGCGCGCGGAACGATCTCGACCGGTCACGTGGTGGTAAGAGGTCCGCGACTGACCTGCCGCTCCGAGGGGGGCGCGGGCGGCAACAGAACGGCTGCCTGGTGTCGTCTGCCGTCAGGTGCCGATCTGTCATGCGCAATGATCAAGACCGGCACTGTCTTGCGCTGGGATCGCTACTGGAAAGGCCCGGCTTGCCGGTAAGCAGCACCACGCATTTAACCGGCATCGTCGAACGGGCGGCCAACGGACCGGTGCTGCGAACCGATGGTGGCGGGACCTGGGAACTCGACAACACCCGCCAGGTACGCAAATTCATCGGCTCTCGCGTCGAAGTGGTCGGGCAGCGCTCGGGGTTCAACGGTTTTGCCTGCGACCAGATTTGGCCGGCGGGACATCGTCGTCCGACAGCATTCAAACTCCGCCTCGAATTCATTCTTGCCGCAGCCTTCGTCGCCTATGGTCTCTACGCGACGGTTGGCGCGGCCATCAGCGCGCTCGGCTGATGATCAGCGACTGGGAGCTCTGGGCCTGCGCCAACCATGTCCTGCGAGCCCATGGGGACAAGGCACCCTTGCACGTCGCCGAACAGATTGGGGCTCTCGCACTTGCTGGCGACGAGGCAGGTATTCGGACATGGCAGGCTATCGCCGAGCGAATTGTCCAGCTGAGCTCCAACGCCCCGGACCGGCCACTCCAGTAACCCTCCTCGACAAGACTACCAGTTCATCCGATCGGCGACAGATCGCCCGGAAACAGGCACGGCTGCGCGCTTCGACCGCCATGGCTGTCGCCTTCGATGATGAAACCGCGCATGCGCTCGACAAGATGACGAGCCAGATCGACCCTGGCGCTGCGCTGGTCGCGTGGATCATCGGCATTGAGACGGACGAGCGTGTGCTCCGGCGCAACGGCCAGCGCGACTTCGAGATGGGTGAGGAGGATATCATCGGAGATTCGGGGCATGGGCTAATGAGAACAAATAAAGAACTTCTCGTCAACCGGCCATGTGCGGACGCATGGGGACAGCAGGACGCTAGATGCCGATTTCGAAGGGCTTGGTGATCGACCGATCAAGCTCTGGCGGTTTACGTGTCTGCTCAGGAGCCACACGATCTTTGGCCTGCCCTTTGGATGCCGCATCGCGGAGGAGATCGACTGTTTCCAGCGCCGAGCGCTTCATGCCGGCATTGCGCTCGACCGCCGCCTCGAGCTTGCCAGCATTGTCGACATAGAGGGTGAGGCCATCGCGCAGCCGAGTGATTGTCACCAGGAATGTCTGCTGGTTGGCGAGATTGCGCTCGCGGCTATCCATTACCGCAATACCGCGATCCGATGTGAGCCCCTGAGCCATATGGGCATTGAGAGCATAGGCGAGATCGAGACGGCGGAGCATCGGGTCGCCCTGCTCCAGCCTGTGTTCTGCGCCCAAGGATGTCTTCACCACGACAGCCTCTTTGTCGACTGCAACAATCTGGGCCTGGTCGGCATTGAGCAGGCCCCGCTGGTGATCGGTCTCGGTCCACCGGATCTTGTCCCCGGTGTAAATGTCGAGGGCGCGGACTTCAAAAAGGCGCAGCGGATCCTGCTCACCTTGCGGCCTGATCTGACCGGGACGAAACTCGAACTGGCGGCCACGCTCGTTCTCCAGCGTGACCCGCTCGCGTGCCACATCGGTTCCGACCACCCGGTATTCGCCTGCTGCAAGGCCTTGGCTGCGCTGACGCCGCGTGACCTCGACCACCATGCCGGGCGCATAGGTGCTCGCATAGCGCAGCTCCTCACGGGTTACATTGACGCGCGAGAGGGTCTGGAGCCGCATTGATACTGGCCCAATCTCCCCGCTCGCTTTGAGGCCGGTCTGCACAGCCTCGTTCACGGCGCTGCGCAGGTTTCGGCCTGAAGCATAGATTGCAGTTGTCTCGCGCCCGGCTGACGAGAGCGACAACCAAGCGGCGGCGGCATCGACAGCAGCATCGTTCCCCACCTCGATCACCAGGGGTGCGAGGTGGCGCATGGCGTCCCCGATGCGCCCTTGTTGCGCTGCCAGTTGCGCTTCACGAAGGTCTTCGCTGCGCGCGCGAAGATTGGTGCTCATGACGGCCGTCTCAATGCCGGCCTGCTGCATCACATCGAACGGCTTTCCGGCATCGACTGCGCCCAGCTGCTTGCGGTCACCAATGCTGGCAAAGCGGCCGAGTTCGAGCAGGTTTGCCAGGCGCACCAGCTTTTCCTTGTCGGCATTGCCGACCATCGAGGCCTCGTCGAGCAGCACGACGGTGCCGCGCATGTCGGTTCGGGCCTCGGCGAGACGGTCCGCATCGGCGCCTTCAAGGAGATCGCGGTGCTGTGCGAGGAACCGCGACACCGTCATCGAGGGAATACCCGTATCGCGCTCAAGCATCTGGACCAGCGTGTTCTGCACCGCGAGCCCGAGCACGGCCCTGCCCTCCTCGCGCAGGATATCGGCGACAGGTTTTAGGACCGTGCTCTTGCCTGCACCCGCGACGCCCTGGATCGCGACGATCCGGTTGTTCGAACCAAGCAGCAGACGTCCTGCCCCTTCCTGTCCCGCATTCAGGGTCAGCCCGTATTTGATCTGGGATAGAGCCTGCAGACGGGTCCCTGCAAGCTCAGGAGAGACAATCGCCGGCGCGGCACCGCGCCCCTTTTCGACCCCAGCAATGATGCGCTGTTCGAGGCTGATAGCATCGCGTGTCGTCAGCAGTTCCCGGTCAGCACCCCTGCCCTTCTCCAGATGTCCCTGGCGGAGCAGCTGGTCGACGTGGTGCTCGATGTCTGCAAGTGAAGTCGGGAGCGCAAAGCCCAGCGCAGCACGGTAGATGTCGGCCCGGGTGAAGGCGGCTTCCCGCTCGCCGAGATGCCGGACAGCCGAAGCTACTGCATGAATTGCGGCGACCTGCTCGACGCTGCGATTGGTCAGCCGGGCAGGTATCAGCGGGTCACCTTCGCGCAGGCCAAGGCGCTCGGCAAAGGAGGTTGCAAGGGCCTGAACATTGCGGACAAGCGCGCGCATCGTTGGCCTCAAGCTGGTCACATTGCCAAGATCCTGCGCACTGCGAGCATTGGCTCTGGCAGTCACTGTGGCGGGATCAAAGCCCAGCCTTGCGGACGTTTCCTGCCACTGCTGCGTCAGCGCATCGCGATCTTCGATCCGCCCCTTGTCGGCCCGGGTCATCAAGGTTGCAGCATCGAGCACGCCTGGCCCTGAGAAGTTCATCCGGGCGGCCGCTTCCAGGATTTCAGCTCGCCGGGAACTGAAGGCATCGCGGACCGGCTTGGGCACCCCGACGGCCTCGAAATTGCCGTGCTTGCCGAACTCACCGACCTCGTAACCGAGCTTTTCGACGCTCAGACGAAACCGCGCCATCGTCATGGCATTGAGGAGGGTATTGTGCTGCCAGAGCTTGTCGTTGCGCAATGCTCGCCATTTGGCATCGGCCCCTCTCGTCACATTGGCAATGACTGCATGGAAGTGAGCGTTGGGCTCCTGGTTGCGATTGGTGTCGTGCTGGAACAGCGCGATCGCAAGGTTGCCGGTCTGGACGGCTCGCTCCCTGCCGCGAACCTCCATCCGGGTCTCGGCGAGGTTCTTCTCGGCCCAGCGCAGTGTTTCCCGGACGGCCGCGGCGTAGGCGTCGAGGATCCGTTTGTCGCCGCCCACCAGAGCGAGGACCGACCAGCTTTTCGGCATCGAAAAGGTGAGATCGGTCCCCGCCCGGTGCGCCCGGTTGTCACTGCCGACGCGGCTCCCGTCAGGCAACATCCCCTTGAGGATTGCCTCGAACTGCCGCGCGTCGACGGCCCCTTTGAGCCCAAGCGCCGTAGCGCCCTTGCCCAGCCATTCACCCGAGCGATCGGCATCAGCCCGCGTGTAGTAATTGTCGGCAGCGAAGTAGTTGGCCGCGCCGCCTGCTGTGCGGACATTGGCTACCGACAGCATTGGTCGGTCCCACATGCCGAGGAGCTCAGCGACATGCTCACATCTCCATGTCGCCAAGATCGGGACCAGTGATCGGCGGAGGCTCATGCTCCCGCATACCATCCTCAAGCATCAGCTTGCGCGCGGCAGCATCGCTGGAGCCATGGCTCTTCGGGTTATCCGGTTTGGCCTCTTGCAGCGCCTTAGTGTCGGGCGCGCCGGGCCGGGCTGCACCCTTGGCAGAAGCTGGCTGATCCGAAATCGCTGCGACTTCGCCTGTCGGGAGAAGCGGGCGGGCGGAAGGTCCAGCCTTTCGCGGCGGGGCGTCGGTTCGAGTATTCGATCGGTCCTTCCTAGCCTTGTCCGCCTTCACCTGCCCGGAGCGAGCTGCCGGTTCCCGCTCTCTCATCGTCTTGCCGGGTGTGCGTTCAACTGCCCTTGCGAGGCCCTTGGCTGGCGCGTCAGGCTCCTGTTTTGGCGCGGTTCGCGCAACCTGATCGAGGGCCAGTTCCCCCTGCTTTGGGACGACCGGTTTGCCCGCTCCGTCATCGTTGGACGAGGGATGCTCGCTGCCTGTCGGCGCTGTCGGCTGCTCTTCCTGCTCCACCGCGGGATGGGGCACGGTGCCCCTCACCTTCGGGCTTTCCTTGACCCTGGCGATGAATGTCTCCGCTCGCTTGGGTCGGTCGACGGGCTTCAACTTGACCGGTGCGGCGGGAAAGCCGTCGGGGAACTTGATGTACCCCGACAAGCGCGGCAGGTTCATCAGCTGGTCGGGCAGCAGGAGCGGCTCGATATGCTTGCGCGGGGTGAGGCTGACCGCATCACGGGCATTGTTGTAGCCGTAAGTGTAGCCCTCCTCCATGTCCCTGACTTGGCGATGGCCGATGAAGTCGGAGCACCAGGTGGCCGTTTCGCGGTCGGCGGTTCCGAGGATCAGTTTGGTCCGGGCGAGCGATGCCAGCGTCATCGCCATGTTCTCGCCGTAGACCTCCTTCAGCTTGGCATAGGCGTGGAGGCCAAGGACAATCGCGCCGCCGAAATTGCGCGCCGTCTGCAAGCCTTTCTCGAGGGCCGGCAGGCGGTGCAACGCCCCCAGCTCATCGACGAAGAACCAGCACTTGAGATCGCGAGTACGGGGCATCGTCATCAGCGTATTCATTGCCGTGTCGAGCCAGAGCGTGAGCAACTGCGCGCAGACGCTCATGTCGACATAGCGGGCCGAAATGAACAGGATCGAGCCTTCGCTTCTGGCGCTATCGGCCCCATCCTCGATCCATTGGCGAACCGAAAAACGAGGTCCGGCAGTGGGCAGCAGCTTGAGCGCCTTGGCGTTCACGTTGAAGACGGCCCGGATCGATTCCGCCATGCGGGCAGCTTCCGGCGCGGTCAGCGGATCGGCGATCGTACCGCGCATCATGGCATGAACGCGCGACAGGTCAGCGGTCATCAGCTCACGAGCCAGGGCGTCGTTGGTCGCCCTGCCCTCGGCCACGAGTTTGAGGCAGAATTCGACGAACAGCGCGCGGGCAGCGATCACCCAGAACTGAGCCTCACCGCCTCCGTCGTGGGGCACGAGGGCGTCCGCGGCGGCCCAGAACTCGCCTTCGGAACGGCATTCATCGAACAGGTTCCACTGGGGGCAGCGCGCATCGAGCGGGTTCAGAATGATGTCGCAATGGGCGGCATGGAAGTGCTCGATAAAGGCGCCGGTCAGATCGAAGACAACGCAGCGCTGACCCTTGGCTCTTGCTTCCGCGATCATGTCGGAGATCGCCACGGTCTTGCCCATACCGGTCGTGCCAATGAGCATCGCGTGGCTCTGCTCGAGCCGCCAGGGATAAGCGACCGTGGCGATATGCGATGGCCTATAAGGAAAGACCCGGGCAATTTCCCGCGGCAGGCTGAGCCGCCATTTCCAGCCCAGCGCGGAATCGAGCTCACGGGTGCGCTCGCGCCGGTTGTGGATGGTCAGTTCGTCGACGAGCTCGTGAAGCGTGACCAGCATCGCGCCGCGCTCGTGTTTGCGCTCCTTGGACCGGCCTCCGAACCGCTCGGCGAACCAGTAGAAGACGGCAAAGGCGGGGACCAACAGGAACCCGGAACGCCACAAGGCACTGGTCAGCAAATCCGTCAGCTTCTCCCACGCATGGACAACCGGTGGGTAGCGATCGAGCTGGGCAATCGGAAACTGGATGGTCGCGCCAAAGGCGGTTTCCAGAGTGATACGCTTGGCGGGATCGAACTCCATGAAGCCGTAGATGGCGGCATATATCCGCATCCAGACCAGATAGACTTCGTGATCGGTGAGCCCTGCCGAAATGGTCCACCAGGAGGTCCATGAGATCACGAGAGCGGCAACGATCAGTGGGCCCTTGAGACCCGCCGCGAACATGAAGCTGAAGTGTCCGAGCAGCTGGCTGCCGCGCGTGAAATTGACGAGGTTACGCTTCATCGGAACCTCCCTCGCCGCTAGCGGTGGAGAGGCCGAGCTCCTTGCATTTGCGCATGTAAGCCTGGTGCGCTCGACCGCGCAGCGCGTGATCGGGGTGCCCTGCCAGCAGCGCATCCACACCAACCATGAGGAACACAGAGCGGCGGGAAATGCGTTCGATGGAAGCGTCGAGCCGCGAGGCAAGCTCGTCCTCAGTGCAGGCATTGGCAAGCAAAGAGCGAACCCACTCGCTCATGCTGATCCCCTTGGCCTTGGCAGCTTTGCGGATCAGCGAGCTGAGCTCGCTTGAGATGTAAACCTGGAGACAGATTGGCCGTGTCATGCACGGACTCCTTGTGGTCAGGAGCCCGGTTCACACTGCGAAAGGCGAGATCGAAGCTAAGTCAGATTCAAGAACATGTCAAGAACATAGAGGGCTGCGGAATTCCGCCATTTCCGGCCTGGCCTTGGTCAAATCCACGTAACTGCCCTCGCCCCCGTCACTTTTGACGGAGAAGCTGCCATTTTGCAAAATTCGATCTATACCTTTGTGATTTAACGCTTTTCCTTCGTACATTTGCTGCGACCCGTCGCGTAGGGTGTGCTCCTAAGTCCCCAGCTGCGAGGACAGGGACCAGCTATTGAGCCTGTAACGGATGATGCGGTTTGTGACCCCGAGAATCGGCGGCGCTTAACAGGTTGCCGCCCCTCGGATCCTGATAGGCACTGACGGTATCAATGCCTATGCTGCAGGCACTAATGATGGCAGCAAGGAAGCGCGGCATGGGCCAGGTCACATTGAGTGCGACACCGAAGGGCAACGGCTTCCAGGCAACAGTCACCTACCCGAACGGGGTGTCGATCAGTTCTTCCGAGGCTTTCCCGACGCAGGCAGAGGCAATCGAGGCCGCGGCGTTGAAGGTCCTGGGCATGCCGGAGCGGCTCGCCGATCTCGACCGTCCAGATACCCCCGAATGACGCTGGCGACCCGCCTTCCCGGACCGGCTGAGGGATGCCGAAACGGTCTACGAGCAAAAAGAAAGGAGGAAGCCCTGACGGACTTCCTCCCAAACCGGCGGGTCAGAATTCATCGCTGAGACGGCCCGGCACAGTATCGATGACACGGTCCAGCATGGCCTTGGGCAAGGCGCCGTAGTCGCCTTCATCGACCGCGATATAGCCTGCCTCGTCATCGGTCAGGACATACTGCGTGAAGTAGCTGTGAAAGGACCGGGCATGGGCCTGATCCAGGGCAGCAACGAAGGCTGCCTGATCGGCGGCGGGACCAGCAGCGGCAATGTTCAGTGAAGCGTACATGATCTTTCCTCCTGATGTTCGATGCGTCGCATCAGGAGCTGCGAAGGATGTGGGTGACGGGCTGGGTCAGGGACCGCGTCAGCGGCCGCGAAGCGGCGATGGGGGCAACGATTTTTGCCGGGCTTGCCCGGTAAAAATGGTGGGGCCCCGTCGTCCTTGACGCAGCCCCAAAGCCCGCATCAGACTTGGTCTTTCTGCGAGAGAGACCTCTCCAACGTCAGCGAAGAAGTGCGACGTCTGCCCCACAAACCATTTTCCTACATGACCTCGCAGTGCCAAGATCGAGAGCGGAGGGGACCAACGGCCAGCAAGAAGGAAGCACTATGGCCAGGTCCAAACCTACTGCACGCGATGCGCTGAGGAAGCTGCGTGAACAGCGTGCCCAACTCGAAAACGAGGAGGCGCGTCTCCGCGAGGAGGCAGCAATCGAACTCGGCAGGATGCTGATCGAGTGCGGCGCCGAGACGATCGAACCAGCCCAGCTGCGTCAAATCGTCCGAGGAGCATTGACACTCGGGATCGAGGAAACGCTGAAGCGGATAGCTCCCGCGTAGCTCTACCCGGCGGCGGCAAGGGGTTCGATCCCCCGCGCCGCCGCATCGCCGGCGTACAAAAGAAAAGGCCCCGATGGCGTCTGCCACCGGGGCCTTGTCGCAGGGTGAGGACATTCAGTCCTCGTCGATATCGGGAGCACCTTCGTTGCTGCCGGAGCGGCCCTTGGTGAGGAAGTCGACCTTGTCGGCGATGATCTCGCAGCCGTAGCGCTTGGCGCCGCTCTGATCTTCCCACTGGGTGTAGTGGATGCGCCCTTCGACCGTCACGAGCTGACCCTTGGTGCAATACTTGGCGACGTTCTGGCCCAGGACGTTGAAGCAAGTGATCCGGTGGAATTCGCTGTCCTTGGCGGTGTAGCCGTTTTCGTCCTTGTAGGTCTTGCCATCCTTGCGGGCGGGACGGTCGGTCACGACCGAGATCGATGTGATGCTGGTTCCGCCCTGGGTGGTGCGGGTCTCGGGGTCGCGAGCGATGCGGCCAACGAGGATAACGAGATTGGTCATGGGCTTTCTCCTGATCGAGCATTCCGGGTCCATCCCGGCTGCAAAACCCGAGCAGAAGCGCCCCATGGCGAAGCGCACCGAAGGGGAACCCGGAACTGGTTCGGGTGGTGCGGGCAGCCGGGCACAGCCCGGCAACTCGGCCGGACCTGATCCGGGTTGCGCGTCTCGACGGGGGGTGATTCAGGGATAGGTTTGCATCGAAGCCGGGTGGAGCTGGATGCCTTGAACAGGTTTGCCCTGCCTCGTTTTCCTCCGGTCTTGGCCGGATCATCCCTCCCGACCTTCCACCGGAGAACCCCTTCCTAGATCATCGTACTGACCGCTCCTTCAACAGGTGGCACATCTCTGGACGCACCTGCTTCGCCGGGGAGAGGCATATCGATCGTCACCCCTTCAGCGCCGTCCAGAGGGTTGCCTCGAAGCATCCAGGCCTGCGGCGTGATCAAGCGCGCCCAGTCCGCAAAGGAGGGGATCGCGCCCAGGTCTTCGCGTACGTGCTGTTCGCCGACCAGACGCACCGGAACGACCCGGCCATCGGCATTGACGAGGGTCTCGCCGAAGAGTGTTTCGAGCATGAATATCCCCTCGGCATGGTGCCGCAGCGCGCGGTGACGGGGGTCTGCGAGAATAGCCTTCGACTGGTCGAACCACTGGTGCAACGGGAGATAGTCATCAACCGTGCCGCCCCATTTCCGGACCGACGAGAGGGCGTGGTAGTAGCAATGTGCCATGCCAGGTCTCCTAGAGCTCGGTTGAGTGATCATCGGTCGCGGTGAAGCGCAGACTGCAGTCGAGCACGAAGGTCGCCTCGGCCACATCGATCGCCAGTTCACCGCAGGCACCGTCATTGATCTCCCAACCTGGATGGTGACGTTCGAGTGCCAAGTAGGTCAGCTGCTCGAGTGCCTGGCCGAGTGAAGGGAGGTCTTCGGAACCGGCACGAGCAACGCTGTCTGCTTCGCCTTCAATCAGGGAGACTTCCGGGCACGGGATCGCCGCGCCGGCTGCATCGAGGCAAGCACATTCTTCAACGGCACCGCTGTCGCCGCAGCCGTCAAAGCGGATCTCGACGCGTGCGATGCCAGCCTCTCGCAACCGCGGAAGAATGGCTGTCTTGAGCTGCTGGATTTCTTCGGCCACTTGCACCTGCCGCTCCGCTTGCCGGACGACAAAATCGGCCATCACGGCCTCGATATTTATCATGGAATGCCTCCTGGTGAATGAAGCCAACGGCTATTCGCTGGCTCCAAACGACAGGCGCGCGCCTTTCCTCTGATGGATGACGCCAGCGCCGATTGGGCGCTGGCGCGAGGACCGGCATGACCTCAGTCAGTCCCTGCCGAAGTGCTCTTCGGATTGGTGCCAAGGGGCCCGCGGCGATCGACAACGGTGATCCGCCGAGTCTTGGCCTCGATCACCAAACGTTCGAGTACGCCATTGCCCGGAAAGGCGATGACGTATCGCGGATCGAGGGAGAGCATCCGCTCGTTACGCTTGAAGCCGGCACGGGCGCCCAGTCGCATGTCGAGCGAGAACGTGACCTGCGGGATGCCGCGACGTTCAGCCCAGCTCGACGCCAGGCGGTCGACTCCCTTGGTGTCGCCGCCATGGATGAGCACCATGTCGGGCACACGGTCACGAACCTTGTCAAGCGTTGCCCAGACATTGTTGCCGAAGGTCAACGCATCGTCTTCGCATCCATGACGGGTGCGCCCGCCAGCGAAGACGACCGGGGTTCCTTCGGGCACCGCCGCACGGCGCTTGGCCTCGGCACGGGCACGCAGGAAGTCGCGCCCTTCGACGAGCGCCGAGGTGAGCATGACGCTGTGATTGAAACGCGAACTGGAGACCGGCTTCCAGGAGGAACCGAACTCGTTGATGTAAAGGGCTGCTGCGACCTCGCGCATCTCTTCGAGCGCCAGCATGGCACTTTCGGCGCACTGCGCCCGCTCCACCTGCGTCTCGAGTTCATGGGTGTGGACCTCGGATCCATCGGCCGTAGAAATCAGCGCGCGGACCTCGTCGGTCGCCCGATCGACGGCCGTCGATTTACGTTCGGCCGAGCGGTGAAAGATGTTGACGAAAGCCCAGCCAAGATCCTCGGCGTCGGCTTCGAGAGCTGTCCCGGACACCATGGCGAAAAGATCGGACCAGACCGCTTCGAGAGTTTGGACGACCGCCTCCCGGACCGGGAAATCGCTTGTCGATACGGGAGCGGGTCCAATCGAGAAACCGGCAAGATCGAGCCCGGCGAGTTGGTCGGCAAATGACGTGTGCATGGGGTATCCTCCTGACTGACGTGAGGCCGACGCACCCGTTCATGGCTGCGCCAGCGAGAGCCCGTCAGGGCCAGCATTCAGGCAGGATTGCGCACCCGTCAGGGGAAACCCGGCTTGGCGGGCTGGCGCGGGCAGGCCTTGAGCCTGAAGGGCGAAGGCCAACACGGGCCCGCCCAAGCCGGGTTGCGCAAGGCTGGCGGCTGGCCCAGGGCCTCTCTCGCATGGCGACAGACCATGAGCGGCCGGCAACGCTCAGTCAGGGATGGCAACCCAAAGCTCTGGGCGTGACCAACTCGCGGCGCTCAAGCTGCGCGTTTGGTGTAAACTCCCTCGCCGTTCGACATGCGCCCGAGGCAATCATAGTCGCCGAATGTGGCATCGAAACGGGATGCGATCTGGGACAGCCAGCGCTGTGCCCGCGGTGAACGGGCCGTGCGCCAATCGGCGTCCCAATAGGCCCCGTCATCGCGTTCCACGATCCAGACGGCCACCAGCCCGCCATAGACCGATACGCCGAAATCGGCGTAGGCATTGCGCATGAGGGTCCGGTCCTCCCGACCTCGCCAGGCGTCATGCGGGATCAGGGACGGAAAGGCTCTGGATGCGCGTTCGCGCAGATCGTCGCGCAGCCATTCGTATTCAAATTCCCAATCGTCCTCGCTTTCGACCTCGAGCACCGTGAAGGCGACTATAGCGCCGCTGGGATAGCTGACCGATCGGCCCATGACATCCTCCCTCAGGCCGCGAG
>CAZHGR010000007.1:0-67644 GCA_964532255.1 uncultured Sphingobium sp. | reverse complement strand
ATCTTGCGCGCAAGACGGGGCGCGAAATGCTGCTGTGGCCGGGCGTGTGCATCGTGCACGAGGCGTTCAGCGAGACCGAGCTTCTCAAGCTCAAGGCGCAGCATCCCGGCGCGCCGGTCGCGGCGCATCCCGAATGCCCGTCGCATATCGTCGATCATGCCGACTATGTCGGATCGACCAGCGGCATCCTGAAATATGCGCTGGCGATAGAGGGCGAAACGCTGATCGTCGCGACCGAGCCGCATATCATCCACCAGATGGAAAAGGCGGTGCCGCACAAGAATTTCATCGGCGCGCCGGGGGCGGACGGCAACTGCAACTGCAACATCTGCCCCTATATGGCCATGAACACGATGGAAAAGCTGTACCTTGCGCTCCGCGACCTGACCCCCCGAATCGAGATGAACGAGGACCTGCGTCTCGCCGCGAAACGGAGCCTCGACCGCATGCTGGAGATGGCGAGCGGCACCGTCGGCAAGGGCGACCTGGGCGCGCGCGGGTGAGGATGACAGCCGGCGGACGGATCGCGGGGTGAAACTCCGCGCGCTCTGGATGTCGGTCAACTCCAGCTACTGGTTCTGGCCGGCGGTCCTGTCGATCAGCGCGGTTCTGCTGGCCATGTTCACCGTCCATATCGACCGCGGCGGACAGCTCGATTGGCTGGCGCATGCCAGCTGGCTTAACCCAGCGCAGCCCGAAAGCGCGCGCAACATCCTGAACGTCATCGCCACATCGATGATCGCGGTGGCCTCGACGGTCTTTTCGATCACCATCGCCGCCGTTGCCTATGCCTCGGGCAGCTACGGTCCGCGCCTCCTCAACAATTTCATGGAGGACAAGGGCAACCAGCTCTCGCTCGCGACCTTCATCGCAACGTTCAGCTATGCCGTGATGGTTCTGCGCGTGGTCCGCGACGAAGGGGAGGACGCGCAGGCAAATGCCGCCGCGCTGCCGGGTGCCTATGACGGCTTCGTTCCCCAGCTTTCGGTGCTGGTGGCGACGGTGATCATGGCGGTGGCGATCGCGGTGCTGGTCTATTTCCTCCACCACATCCCCGCCAGCATCCGCATCAACACCGTGCTCGAGGGGATCGGGTCGCGCCTCATCCGCAAGGTGAAGGACCGCTTTTCCGACGAGGGCGACACGCCCGACGATCCACCCTGGCCGCCGGGTGTCAGCATCACCGCACGCACCAGCGGCTATATCCAGCTCATCGACTATGCCGCGCTCGACCGGATCGCGCGTGATGCCGGGTGCCGCATCGTCATCGAGCGGCGGACGGGCGACTTCGTCCAGCCTTCGGTCGCGCTGCTGCAGGTCGTCGATCGCACCCCCGACCGTGATCTCGCCGATGCGCTTCTCGACTGCTATTCCTGGGGCGGGATGCGGACCGCCGAGCAGGATCTGGAGTTCCTGATCGACGAGCTGGTCGAGATCGCGCTGCGGGCGCTGTCGCCGGGAACCAACGACCCCTTCACCGCGCTCACCGCCATGTATTGGCTGAGCGCCGCCACGGGGGAAATCGCCGCGCGCGGGCTCGGAAACGGGCCCGACGCAAAGGACTACGACCGGACCCGAATCCGCCCCCATGCCGACGACTTCGCGCACTACCTCCGGCGCGGCATGGGCGCGGTCCGGTTCCACGCCGCCGAAAATCCCATCGTCGCCGACCAGTTTCTCGACTGCCTCACCGCCATCGCCGCCAATGCCTGCGACGAGGAACGGCGCGGACAGGTCGGGGCCGAAGGCCGGGCGCTGACGGAGCAGGCGCGCGAGGCGCTGAGCGGCCCCGCGCTGGCGCAGGTCGAGGATCGCTTTGCCCGCTTCGTGGACGACATGGCGGCGATGGCACGGCGCCAGGGCCGGGACGCGGGACGGGCCGCGCGTTGATGGCCGGTGATCTCGATACCGATACTTCGGAGGCGGCCGCGACCTCCATCCTGCGCTTCTGGTTTGAGGAGGTCGGGCCGGAGCGCCACTTCGCCAGGGATGACGCGCTCGACCGGGAGATCGACGGGCGATACCGGGCGTTGCGTGACTCGGTGCTGGCGAGCGCGGCGGAGGGGTGGCGCGACGCGCCCGATCGCATGCTCGCCGCGATCATCCTGCTCGACCAGTTCTCGCGCAATATCGAAAGGGACAGCGCAGGGGCCTTCGCGGCCGACCCGCTCGCGCTCGAACTCGCGCTGTCGGGTATCGCTGCCGGATATGACAAAGCGCTCCCGTCCGACCGGCGCGCGTTCCTCTACATGCCGTTGATGCACGCCGAGGACCGGGGCGTCCAGCGCTTCTCGGTCCGCTGCTTTGCCCAGGCCGGGCTGGAGAGCTTCGCCGGTTTCGCGAGGTCGCACTGCGCCGTCATCGAGCGCTTCGGGCGGTTCCCTGACCGCAACGCTGCATTGGCGCGCGATAACACGGCGGAGGAAGCAGCGTGGCTGGCGGATGGGGGGAGCGGGTGGTGAGGGGGCTTGGCGTCCAGCCGGCCATTCCGCTCGGACAGTGAATCCGTACGGCGATCAGTGATCGACGCGGGGTATCTCCACCGACTCGCCCATCCCCCGGTCGGGATTCTCGCTGAACCAGCTATCCTCGCGCTGCTCCGACAGCGACCCGGCGGTGGGGAGCGCCCTGTCGAAGGCGCGGCGTTCGCGCTGTTCGGCAAGCGTGGCTTCGCGGCCCCATGCGGCGGCGGCGGTTTTCGCGATGGCGCGGATATTCGCGAGCGGTGCGGTTGCAGCGCGCTCGTGATGAAGGGCTTGCTGCGTGCGGCAGAAGAGCGACGTGGCGGTCATCGGTGGAACCTCTCGATCGGGGCGCGCCCGCATGGCGTCGCGCGCCGGGGGGTTGGGCCTCTGGCGGCCCCTGCGGGACGGCGGTCAGCCTTTGGGCGCGAACACCTGCCCGATCCCCGGCTTGAGCGAGGGGTTGGATGCGTTCTGCTTCTTCGCCTTTTCGGCCTTGGGCTTGCGGACCTCGCGGTTCGACTTCTTCTGACTTTTGGCCATGACGGGCGCCTTTGCGACGGAGGGAGAGGGGGAGCCGAGCGGCGTCCTATTTGGTCGCGAACTGTCCCGGTTCGGCGCGGAAATTGTCGCGCGCGAAGGTCTTGGCGGACGCCGCAGTCGGGAACACCTCGTTCTGCAGCACCGAATCGACGATCGGATAATTCTGGGAGTTATAGCGGGTCCGGCGCACGGTGAGCCGGAACTGGCCTTCCTCGTCCTTGCTGATCAGGAACGGACGAACTGCTTCTCGCGACATAGGGTCTTCCTCATGGATCGATGACGCCGCTCGCCGGTTGAGGCGCGGGGACTGCATCGGTGGGATCGGTGCCCGGTCCTGCCGATGACACCGGCATGGCCGCGTCGACCGGGCGCGGCTGAACGCGCGACTGGTCGTTGCGCGTGTAAGCGCATATGGGCATTTGTGAACCGCGTTGTAAGGGGCAAAGGGGAATCCATTCCCCTGTCCCATTTCACGCGATGCTGTCACATGGGGCAGGCATCCATTCAACGGGCACCAGGCGCGCAATGACGACCGAAACTTCCACGCTTTCCATCGACGATGCCGACGCGCTCTCGCGCATGCTTGGCACCGCAGGCTTCGATCTCGATGCCTTTGTCGCCGCCACATTGGCGGAGGATCTCGGCGGGCCGGTCGGGGCGGGCGGGCGCGACGTGACGTCGCAGAGCGTCATTCCGGCCGATGCACGATTCGCGGGCCGCATGAACAGCCGTGTGGCGGCCGTTGTCGCGGGGCTGCCCCTCGCCGCCGCCTTTTTCCGCGCGCTCGACCCGGCGGCGGAGGTGGAGATACTGGCGGGCGAGGGCGAGCGGGTCGCGCCCGGCGCCGATCTGATGCGGGTCACCGGCAATGCCCGCGCGCTGCTGACCGCAGAGCGGTCGGCGCTCAACAGCGTCCAGCATCTGACCGGAATCGCCACCGTGACCCGCGACTATGTCGACCGGATCGCTGGAACGGGCGCGACGCTGCTCGATACGCGCAAGACGCTGCCGGGGCTCCGTGTGCTCGAGAAATATGCGACCCGCATGGGCGGCGCGACCAATCACCGCATGGGCCTCTGGGACGCGGCGATGATCAAGGACAATCATGTCGCGGTCGCGGGGTCGGTCGAGGAAGCGGTACGCCGCGCTATCGCCGCCGGGGTCGAACGGATCATCGTCGAGGTCGACCGGGTGGACCAGATCGAACCCGCGCTGGCGGCCGGGGCGACTCACCTGCTGCTCGACAATATGGAACCGGCGGTGCTGCGCGGTGCGGTGACTCTCGTGGGCAAGCGCGCGGTGACGGAGGCGTCGGGGGGCGTCCGGCTCGACACGATCCGCGCTATCGCGGAGACGGGCGTGGATTATGTCAGCGTCGGGCGGATCACGCAGTCGGCGCCGGCGGCCGATATCGGGCTCGACCTGAGGAGCGTGTGACGCGTGGGTTGGGGGCGTCGCCTTCGCATTGTGTCGCGTAAACGGGCGTCGAAGGCGAGCGGCCGTGGCGTGACACCCTGGGCTCCTGCTTTCGCAGGAGCACGGAACGCGCTCAGTAGAGTCCTCGTCGCTGTCGCAGCCGGAACGGTGCTCGTCCCGGCAGCGGCGCAGGCGCAGGCGCTGTCCTGCACCGTCCCGCCCCGGCTTTCGCGCCCTTCAGCGACGTCAGCGGACGAGGTTCAGCCCGTGCGCCGGGTCACGGTCGGCGGCTATACGCTGGCGCTGAGCTGGTCGCCGCAGCATTGCCGCGAGCGGGGAGACGAGCGGAGCTTCCAGTGCAGCCGTGCCAATCGCTTCGGCTTTGTCGTGCATGGCCTGTGGCCGGACGGCAGGGGAGCGGTCTGGCCGCAATATTGCCGCCCCGCAGCGCCGCTGCCCGAGGCGGTGATCCGCCGCAACCTGTGCATGACGCCTTCGGTGGACCTGCTCCAGCATGAATGGGCGCGCCACGGGACCTGCATGGCGAGCGATCCTGCCCGCTATTTCGATCGCGCGCGCGGGCTGTTCGACGCGCTGCGCTTTCCAGACATGGCCGCGCTTTCGCGGCGCGAGGGGCTGACTGTCGCCGCCTTTCGCCGCGCCTTTGCCGACGCCAACCGGCATATACCGGGCGTCACCGAACGCTCGGTGCGGGTGAGGCTGACCGACGGCGGGTGGATCGAGGAGCTCTGGCTCTGCCTCGACACGCGGCTCGCTTACGCGCCGTGCCGGGCCGGCCAATCACCGGGCAACCGCCCCGCCGATCGCATGCGGATCTGGCGGGGGACTTAGGCCGCACGTCTCCCGTACTCCGTTCGCTTCGAGCGCAGTCGAGAAGCCGGCACGTGGCCATGTCTCGACTTCGCTCGACACGAACGGGGAAGGGCGATTACCTCTCGACGCAGAGCGCCACGCCCTGGCCGCCGCCGATGCACAGCGTCGCGAGGCCGCGCTTGGCGTCGCGGCGCTTCATCTCGTGGAGCAGCGTGCAGAGGATTCGCGCACCCGACGCGCCGATGGGATGGCCGATGGCGATGGCACCGCCGTTGACATTGACCTTGGCCGGGTCCCAGCCCAGTTCCTGACCCACCGCCAGCGCCTGCGCCGCAAACGCCTCGTTGGCTTCGATCAGGTCGAGGTCGTCAACCGTCCAGCCAGCCCGCTCCAGCGCCCGGCGCGACGCAAAGGCCGCGCCGATGCCCATGATGCTGGGGTCCACACCGCACGTGCCGAAGCCCGCGATTCGCCCCAGCACCGGCGCGCCGCGCTTCGCCGCCTCGTCGGCGCTCATCAGCACCAGCGCAGCGGCGCCGTCGTTCAGGCCGCTCGCATTGCCGGCGGTGACGGTGCCGTCCTGCTTGAACGCGGGCTTCAGGCCCTGCATCGCCTCGACCGTGGCACCGGCGCGGATATACTCGTCCTGATCGACCAAGGTCTCGCCCTTGCGGGTCTTGAGCGTAACGGAAGCAATCTCGTCATTGAAGCGCCCGGCGGCACGCGCAGCCTCGGCCTTGTTCTGGCTCGCCACCGCGAACTGGTCCTGCGCCTCGCGGCCGATCTGATACTTTTCCGCCAGATTCTCGGCGGTGATTCCCATATGATAGTCGTTGAAGGCGTCGGTCAGGCCGTCGACGATCATGGTGTCGAGGAACGTCGCGTTGCCCATCTTGATCGGCGCGCGCAGCATCTGCGCATGCGGGGACATCGACATGTTCTCCTGTCCGCCCGCGACCATGATCGCAGCGTCGCCGGTGGCGATCGCCTGCGCCGCCAGAGCGACCGAGCGGAGGCCCGATCCACACACCTGGTTGATGCAGAAGGCGGTCCGTTCCTTGGGAATACCGGCGGCCATGGCAGCCTGACGCGCCGGATTCTGGCCCAGAGCGGCGGTCAGTACATGGCCGAGGATGACTTCGTCGACCTCTTCCGGAGACACACCCGCATCGGCGAGCGCGGCCTCGATCGCGATCCTGCCCAGTTCGTGCGCGGGCGTCGAGGCGAAGGCACCGAGGAAGCTGCCGACGGGGGTACGCCGTGCAGAGGTAATGACGATATCGGTCATGCTGATTCTGCTCCCGAAATGGATTGCTGCGGTTGCGAGCCCCCTAGCATCAAGCGCCCTGCGCACAAAGCCATTCGGACAGGGGGCGCCACAAGCGATCGGGCGCAGAACGGCCGACGATCATGCCGACATGCCCCTGATCGAGCGACAGCATGTCGTCGGCCGGCGGCACCGTGGCATAGGGGACGATATGGTCGGTTGTCGATCCGATGGTGAAGGTGGGGCACTGGAGACGTCCCAGGTCCACGCGCTTCCCCCCGATCTCCCAAAGGCTGCGACCCGGCAGGTCGGCACCGTAGAAATCCTCAACCAGTTGCCGCCCCGCCGCATAAGTGAGCGGAGCGCCCTCGTTCACCCAGTCCTCCAGCAGCAGGAACGCACGATAGCCGGACGCATCTTCGGCCATGTCGGCGAAATCGGCATATTTGGCGATGGTCCGGGCAGGGGCCAGTGACCAGAACCCGGCCTGGAGCACCTCCATCGGCATCTGCCCGAGCTGCTCGCAAAGCTGTTTGCAGCCCGTCCAGGTCGCCTGGAGCTGCTGGCGGAACTCGGGCGAATGTGCCTCGAAGCGCCAGGGCGATGCGATCGTCGCAAGTGCAGGCAGAGCCAGGTGCATCGCGGCACCGACGGCGATGGTGCCGCCCAGACAATAGCCCACGAGAACCGGCGGCTTTTCCATTCGCCTCACCAGCGGCACCAGCATGTCGGCGGCATGAGCGCCGATGTCCTGTCCGCGGTCGGACGGATCGGGCGTGCCCCAGTCGATCTGGTAAACCGAATGGCCCCGGCCCGTCAGGTAGCGGAGAAGCGAATTGTCGGGCGCGAGGTCGAGGACCGCCGGCGAGTTGATCAGCGAAGGCACGAACAGCACCGGGTGGCGTCCCACGTCCGGGCCGGTTGCGCCAAATTGGAGCAGCCGGGCACGCAACTGCCCGTCGACGCACCGTCCCGCCGGCTCATGGAATGGCCTGATTGCGGTCTGATATCGCCGCAAACCCTTGAACGCACGCGCCCGCAGAACGGGATCGCCTTCTGTCTCGCGCCACAAAATGCTCAAAAACAAAGTCAATGGCCGGGGTCCGTGTTGCGGCGCGGCAATGGACGGTGCTAGGGTCTGGTTCCCAGGGGTCGGAGTGCGTTGCATGGCAAAATCGAAAACCAATGACGGGTCCCAGCCGGTGATCATCAAGAAGTACGCCAACCGGCGGCTTTATGATACCGAAACCTCCAGCTACATCACGCTCGAACTGCTGTCGCAGATGACTCGCGAAGGCCGCGAATTCACCGTTGTCGACGCGAAAACGGGCGAGGACATCACGCACAGCGTCCTGACGCAGATCATCATGGAGGAGGAACAGCGCGGGACCAACCTGCTGCCGGTGAACTTCCTCCGCCAGCTCATCTCGCTCTATGGCAACTCGATGCAGTCGATGGTGCCGCAATATCTGGAAGCAAGCATGGAGGCGTTCCGCAAGAACCAGCTCCAGTTCCAGCAGGCGATGGAAGGCGCGTTCGCCGGCGGACCGTTCGCCGAGATCGCCAAGCGTAACATGGAGATGTTCAACGCGGCGGCGAGCGCGTTCAAGTCCGGCGCTCCGGGACTGGTCGGCGCGACCGACTCAGCACCCGCATCGTCCGAGCAGACCGCGCAGGAGGTAGCCGAGCTGAAGGCGCAGCTCGCCGCGCTGAACGCGAAGATCGAAAAACTCACCGACTGACCGCATGGACGGCGCGGCGTGATCGTCCGCGCCGTCGCCTCGCTCAGTCCTGCGGCTCGTCCGTGACTTCGGCGACCTCTTCGCCCGCGTCGGCGATATGCGCCGCGCTCACCACATGCTCGTTGTTCGCGACGTCGAACAGGCGAACCCCCGCCGAACCGCGCCCGATGACCCGCAGGCTGTCGAGGCCGATGCGGATCAGCTTTGCCTGGTCGGTCACCAGCATCAACTGGTCCTCGGGGCGCGCGGGGAAGGATGTGACCACTGGCCCGTTGCGGGCGATATTGTCGATATTGGTGATCCCCTGACCACCGCGTCCGGTACGGCGATATTCATAGGCCGACGACAGCTTGCCATAGCCATTGGCGCAGATGGTGAGGATGAACTGCTCGCGCTCCGCCAGCGTGGCGAAGCGTTCCGAATCCAGGCTGCTCGTACCGTCCCGGTCAGGTTTCCACGGCGCATAACGAAGATAATCCTCGCGCTCTTCCTGGCTGGTGCCGACGCGATGGAGGATCGATAGCGAGATCACCTCATCGCCCTCGCGAAGGCTCATGCCGCGAACGCCGGTCGAGTTGCGGCTCTGGAATTCGCGGACATCGTCGGCCTTGAAGCGGATCGCCTTGCCCTGGCGGGAGGCGAGCAGCACGTCGTCATCCTCGCTGAGCAGCGCCACACCGATCAACCTGTCGTCAGCGTCCTCGCCATCGAACTTCATCGCGATCTTGCCGTTCGAGGGGATGTTGGCGAAGGCGTCCATGCTGTTGCGACGGACATTGCCCTTTGCCGTCGCGAACATGACATGCAGGTTCGCCCATTCACCCTCATCCTCGGGCAGCGGCAGGACGGTCTGGATCGTCTCGCCGTCGGCAAGCGGCAGCAGATTCACCATCGGCCGCCCGCGCGTCGTCGGCCCGCCCTCGGGCAGACGCCAGACCTTGAGGCGATAGACCTTGCCGTGGGTGGAGAAGAACAGGACGGGCGTGTGGGTCGAGGTGACGAACAGTTCCGACACCACGTCCTCTTCCTTGGTCGCCATGCCGGCGCGGCCCTTGCCGCCACGATTCTGGGCGCGGAAGGTGTCGAGCGGCGTGCGCTTGATATAGCCCTGCAGGGTCACGGTCACGACCATGTCCTCACGCTCGATCAGATCCTCGTCCTCGATGCCGTCGGCGGCGGGGGCGATGGTCGAGCGCCGGGGCGTCGCAAACTCGCTTTCGATCGCGTCGAACTCCTCGCGCATGACCTCGTAGAGCCGCACGCGCGACCCGAGAATCTCGAGAAAGCCCTGGATCGCGGTCGTCAGGCCCTGCAGCTCGTTGCCGATCTCGTCACGGCCAAGCGCGGTCAGGCGATGCAGGCGCAGATCGAGGATCGCACGCACCTGCGCCTCGCTCAGGCGATAGACATCGCCGGCAATGCTGCTTTCGTCGGCCTCGACCAGACGCACATAGGGCGCGATGTCGCCGGCGGGCCATTCGCGCGCCAGCAGCGCCTCGCGCGCGGCAGCGGGGCTGGCCGAGGAGCGGATCGTCCGCACCACTTCGTCCATGTTGGCGACCGCGATGACCAGGCCAAGCAGGATGTGGGCGCGTTCGCGGGCCTTGGCCAGCTCGAACTTGGTGCGCCGGGTGATGACCTCCTCGCGAAATCGGACGAAGGCCTCGATCACATCGCGCAGGTTGAGGAGTTCGGGACGTCCGCCCCTGATGGCGAGCATGTTCGCCGGGAAGCTCGACTGCGCTGGCGTGTGCCGCCAGAGCTGGTTCAGCACCACCTCCGGCGTCGCGTCGCGCTTGAGGTCGATGACGATGCGGACGCCTTCGCGGTTCGACTCGTCGCGAATGTCGGAGACGCCCTCGATCCGGCGGTCCTTGGCGGCTTCGGCGATCTTCTCCACCAGCCCCGACTTGCCGACCTGATAGGGAATCTCGGTCAGCACGATCGACTGCCGGTCGCCACGCCCGCTTTCGATCACATGGCGCGAGCGCATGATGATCGATCCGCGTCCGGTCTCATAGGCCGACCGCGCGCCCGCCTGGCCGAGGATCAGCGCGCCCGTCGGAAAGTCGGGAGCGGGCACGATCTCCATGAGTTCGGCCGTGCTGATCGCGCCATTGTCCATATAGGCCTTGCAGGCGCGCAGCACCTCGCCGAGATTGTGCGGCGGAATGTTGGTCGCCATGCCCACGGCGATCCCGCCGGCGCCGTTGACAAGCAGGTTCGGAAAGCGTGCGGGCAGCACCTGCGGTTCGCGCTCCGACCCGTCGTAATTGGGCTGGAAAGTGACCGTGTCCTTGTCGAGATCGTCGAGAAGCGCGCCAGCAACCTTGGCCAGCCGCGCCTCGGTGTACCGCATCGCTGCCGGTGCGTCGGGGTCCATCGATCCGAAGTTGCCCTGGCCGTCGATCAGCGGCACCCGCATCGACCAGTCCTGGGTCATGCGCGCCAGCGCGTCGTAGATCGAGCTGTCGCCGTGCGGATGATATTTACCCATCACGTCGCCGACGATGCGCGCCGACTTGCGATAGGGCCTGTTCCAGGTGAAATTCTGCTCGTAGGCGCCGAAAAGAATGCGGCGATGTACGGGTTTGAGCCCGTCGCGAACGTCCGGCAAGGCGCGCGAGACGATGACCGACATCGCATAGTCGAGATAGCTCGACTTCATTTCGTCCACGATGTCGATCGGGCTGATATCCGACGGATCGGCGAGGACCGTGTCTTCGCTCAAGGCTGCTCTCTTCTCTGATGATGGATGCGAAAGGAAAGCGACCCTAGAGCGGGACGCGCCCCGATGCCAGTATAAACCGGGGGCCGAGCATGGGGAACGGTCCGCGCGCGATCAGACGACGCATGTCCGCGATACAGTGGAATGCTGCACGCATGACAAGGCGGAACCGCTTCGTTATATCGCCGTTCAAGCGCGGTTCACCCCGCCAACCCTACCGCCTGATCCAACTGGCCGCGTTGCTGCGACCGACCGAATATATGGAGATGCTTGATGCGCTTGACGTCTGCTTTCGCTCTTGGCCTTTTGATTTCAGCGGGTTCCGCAGCGGTCATGACCGGCACGCCGGCATTCGCCGCGAAGGAAGACAAGAAGGCAACGCCGAAGGCCGAGTACAGCAAGAGCTTCATCGCCGCCGCAGGTGACCTTGAAAAGGCGAACAAGGCGAAGGACTATGCCGCGCTGAAGACGGCGGTCGACAAGGCAACTCCCGCTGCGTCGACACCAGACGACCAGTTCCTCATCAATTTCTACCGCTATCAGCTTTCCGTCGGCACCAACGATGCCGCGCTCCAGAAGCAGGCGGTCGAGGGCATGCTGGCGAGCGGCAAAACGTCGCCGGACATGGTGCCCACGTTGCGCACCATTGCGGGCCAGTTCGCGTTGCAGGCCGGCGATGCCGAAGGGGCGATCGGCCATCTTGAGCAGGCCGGGGCAGGGCTGTCTCCGGAGGCGCGCTACCTTCTCGCCGAGGCCTATTTCTCGAAGGCGGTCAAGCTGGGCAACGGTCGCCTGACGCCGGAGGCACGGCCGGTCTTCGCGCAGGGATTGACCAGCCTTCAGGGCGCCATTGATGGAGCCAAGGCGGCTGGGACGCCTGTGCCTGCGGGCTGGTATGCACGCGGTGCGGAAGTCGGGCGGGTCGTGGGCTCGGATGAGGCAGCCAAGTGGGCGCTCGAAGGCGTCAAGGGCAATTCCTCGCCCAAGTCGTGGAGCGTTCTGCTGTCTGCGTTTCAGGATGGCAATCGCAACCTCACCCGTGCGGAAAACCTCGACATTCTGAGGCTGAAGAGCGCCACAAGCTCGCTGATGAGTCCTTCCGAATATGCCGAATATGTCGATGCGGCGTCGAAGTCGGGACTGGTCGGCGAGGTAAAGTCGGTGATCGACAAGGGCCGCGCCGCCGGTGTTCTGAACGCGTCGAACCTGTCCGATTATTATTCGCAGGCGAGTGCCGGGATCGCGAGCGACAAGGCTGCACTGCCGGGTGCCGAGACGCAGGCAGCCAAGGCGGCGAATGGCAAGATCGCGGCAGCGACCGCCGATGCCTATCTCGGCTATGGTGATTATGCCAAGGCGGCGCAGCTCTATCGCCTCGCCCTCCAGAAGGGCGGCGTGGCGGCGGACGAGGTGAATACGCGCCTCGGCATCGCTCTCGCTCGATCGGGTGATATGGCAGGTGCGAAGGCGGCATTCGGAGCGGTGACGTCGCCGGGAGCGCGCAAGCAGATCGCAGAATATTGGATGACGTGGATCGACGGCCAGTCGGCTTGACCGCGAGAGGAGCAGTAATGGCAACCGGGTCGAAATTGCGCCGGGGAGGACCGCTGGTTCTTCTCGCGGGCGCGGCATTGGCGTCGACGCCGGTGGGTGCGCAATCGCGCCTGCAACTCGACGACGCGTTCCGCGCTTCGGCCCAAAGTGCGGCCGAACGTCTGGCCGCCTCGGATGCAGCGGGTGCCCTGACCGTCGCCAAAGGGCTCGCGCGAAGCGCCGACACGCCTCTGGAGAAGCAGGTCGCGGGCGAACTGATGCTTCAGGCGGCCGCGGCGCGATCCGACCTGCAGTCGCAGCGGATCGCGCTCAACGTGATCCTCGAGTCCGATATGGCAGTGGACAGCCGCAAGAGCGAGTTGCGGGCACTGGCCGGCATCATTTCGATGATGCTGGGCGAAGAGCAGGACGCTCTGGCGCAGATCCAATATGCCAACCGGCTGGGTTATGCGTCGGTGGCAAGCCAGATCGCGCTCGCCGACGCCGCGTTCACGCTCAATCAGCCGGACGTGGGCAATGCCGCGCTCCAGCAGGCGGTTGCGATCCGGGCCAAGGACGGTCAGGCTGTCGACCCGCACTGGTATGATCGTGCCATCGCGTTGTCGTACAAGGCGAAGCGAGCCGATCTTGTCGTGCAATGGGCAGGCCGCAAGCTCGCGGCGGCGGGGCAGGCACCCGACTGGCGCAGCGGTGTCGTGAACTATATTGCGCTCGCCGCCCCCGGCGAGGCGCAGACGCTCGACCTTTACCGGTTGATGGCGGCGACCGATGCGCTTGCCAGCGAACGTGACTGGCATGCCTATGCCGACATCGCAGAGCGCGCGGGCACTGCCGCCGAGGCGAAGGCTGCGCTGGATGCGGGCACCACCCACGGTGCGCTCAACGGCAGCGACGCCGGCGTCCGCAAGGCGCTGACCCGCCTCAAGCCCGCCGCGACCAAGGCGCTGGCGACCTTGCCGGCGCTTGCCAGCAAGGCACGGACGGGTGACGCGGCGGCCGCGATGGCGGCCGCCGACGCGCATTTCGCTGCCGCCCGCTATGCCGAGGCCGCCGAACTTTATGGAACGGCCATGACAAAGCCCGGCGTGGATCGCGGCAAGGCGCTCACGCGCCGGGGCATCGCGCTGGCGCGGTCTGGTGAACTCGCCGGTGCCAAGACCGCGCTCGGCGAAGTCAGCGAAGGGCAGTGGGCGCCCGTGGCCGCTTTCTGGTCGGTCTGGACCGATCGGCAGGCCGCGCGCAATGCGTCGACGGCTCGCACGGCCCCGCAGGGCGGAAGCTAGACCTTGATCGTTTCAGGCTGAATCAGCCTGAAAGGTGAACCAAGGTCTCAAACGTTTGAAAAGAGCCTGAACTACGCCTCGGCGGGGACGCCCGGCAGCAGCTTCGATGTGCGGATGGTCAGCGAGGTCTTGACGCTCGCCACATTGGGCGCGCGAGTGAGCGAAGAGGTGAGAAAGCGCTGAAAGCTCTGAAGGTCGGGCGCGACCACTTTCAGGATGAAGTCGATTTCGCCGTTCAGCATGTGGCATTCGCGCACCTGGGGCAATCCGGCGACATGCTCCTCGAACGCGCGCAGATCGTCCTCCGCCTGGCTCCGCAGGCTGACCATCGCAAAGACCGTGATCGCATAGCCGAGCGCGGTCGGGTCAATGTCGGCGTGATAGCCGGTGATGACACCCGCATCCTCCAGCGCCTTTACGCGGCGGAGGCACGGCGGCGCGGTCAGGCCGACGCGGTGCGACAGTTCGATGTTGGTGATGCGCCCGTTATCCTGAAGCTCTGCCAGTATCTTACGGTCGATGGGGTCGATCCCGCGCATGCGCCTCCATGAAATAAAGTTACCCGATCTGATAGACGTTTAGTATATTATTACGCGATCAGCAACCGTCCCATATTGCTACGTCCCGAAATGATTCTGGATGCCGTGCGGCTCCGCGCCTAAAGCTGACTTAACCACGTCGTTGCGAGGCGGTCCTCTTTGCGGTTCAACGATCTTACGGCCACGGTGCTGGCGGTGCGGCCAGACACGCCAGGCGCGAAGGCGATCCTGTGGCGGCAGTGCATCGACCTGCTCGCCCAGTTGGACCTCGGCACCGCGGACGCCGCGCGCGAAGGTGCGGTTGCGGAACTGTCTGACCGTCTCATGGCGCTGCGCGGAGATGTGCCCACCACGGTCAAGCTCGCCAGCATCCGCGAACTCGGCTCAAGGCTTCGGTCGGAGCGGCTGACACGGCTGCTCCTCGACGAAGAGTCGGCGGTGATCGCGGCCGCGATGCGCGCGGTGCGCCTCGACGACGGCGACCTGGCGCGGCTGATTCCGGGTGCCGGGCCGCTGGCGCGCAGCATCCTTCGCGGCCGACAGGACATCGGTCCGCTGGCAAGGCAGGCTCTGGATGCCTTCGGCACGGTCGATCTCGCGCTCGCGAAGCCGGCCCATGTTGAGTTGGCTGAATCCGAGCCGACGCCGGAAGCGAGCCAGATCCGCCAGATCGTCGAACGGATCGAGCGCTTCACCCAGGAGCGCCGCCCGCGCGAGATCAATCCGCCGCTGTCGCATGAGGAGGCGGAGGACAGCGGCCCGCCATCAGCGACCGCCCAAGGCTTCACCTTCGTTACCGACACGTCCGGGACAGTCATCGACGCCAGGGGTGGCGATCGTTCGGCGCTGATCGGTCTGTCTCTCTGCAGCACGCCGGTCGACGGGCAGGGCGGGGTGGATGGGCAGGTGTTCGGTGCCTTCCGCAAGAAGACCGCCATCCGCGAAGGACGGCTGATCATTGCGTCGGGTCCGCTCGCCGGCGACTGGCTGATCGATGCCGACCCCCGCTTCGATCCCGCAAGCGGCCGCTTCCTCGGCTATGCGGGGAATGCGCGCGCGGCCAGCGAACTGGAACGGGCTGCGCGCGTCGCGCAGAGCCCCGAGGCGGGGGGTGCCACCGCCACCTCGCTCCGCCAGCTCATCCATGAACTGCGCACGCCGCTGACCGGCATGATGGGGTTTGCGGAGCTGATCCAATCCCAACTGCTCGGTCCCGTGAGTGACGGATACCGGGCGCTGGCCGGCGACATCGTGGCCGATGTTCGATCGCTGGTCGACATACTCGACGACCTCGACAGCGCGAACCGGAACGATAGCCGTACGCCGACCGGGCAGGCGGCGGGCACGGATCTGGCGGCGTCGCTTGCCCGCGCCGTTGCGCGCTATGCGACCGATGAGCAAGGAATGTCGCGGCTGTTGCTGAACGCCGCCTCCGACCTGCCGCCGGTCGCCGTTGACGGCACTGCGGCGGAACGCATCGCGCTTCATCTGGTGCGCGCCGTCGCTGCCTGCCTGAACGACGAGTCCCGGGCGATCATGTGCGCGCAGGAAGGGCGGGCGCTGGTCGTCAGCATCGCTCGGCCCACTCTGCTGAACGGCCTTGACGAGGCGGCGCTGCTCGACCCCGGCTATGACCATTCGGCCGACGGTGATGGCGCCCCGCCGCTGGGCATCGGCTTCACCCTGCGGCTGGTGAAGCGGCTGGCGCAGATGAACGGGGGCAGCTTCACCATCTCCGACTCTGCGATGCGGCTGAGCTTGCCGGTCCGGGAAGTGTCCTCGGAAGAAGCGGGCCGGCAGTCCTGATCCGGCGGGGTTTCCCGTTGCGGAAGAGTTTTTAAAGCTATCGCGGATAGCGTGGCGAGGGCCGCGCCGTCGCGGCGGCATGCTCTCGCAAGGAACTGGGTGGTGACTGGATCTGGGCCTGTGTCTGGGGCTGTATCAGGAGCTGCAACCGGCTGGCCGGATCTGCTGGCGGTCCCTGACCGCTCGGCGATGCTGCGGATCCCCGCCGGGCGCCGCCATTTCATGGTCTTCGTCGATACCGAGGAGGAGTTCGACTGGCTCGCCGGAGTTGACCGTACCGCGACGCAAGTCACCGCCACCGCCGGAATGGCGCGCTGTCACCGCGCGCTTGCCGCCGCCGGGGTGCGCCCCGTTTACCTCACCGACTTTCCTGTGGTCGAGAGCGACGCCGCCAACGCACTGCTGCGTGAATGGATTGCCGATGGCACCGCCGATGTGGGCGCGCATCTTCACCCCTGGGTCAATCCGCCGCATGAAGAGGCCGTCAGCACCGCCAACAGCTTCGCCGGCAACCTCCCCGAAGCTCTGGAGCGCGCCAAGCTCAGCGCGCTGTGCGACCGGATGGAGGAGCGCCTTGGCCTCCGCCCGACCGCCTATCGCGCTGGCCGTTATGGCGTCGGTCCCAACACGGCACGGATATTGATCGATCTCGGTTTCCGCCTCGACTGTTCGATCCGCAGCCGCTTCGACTATTCGGCGGCGGGAGGGCCGGACTTCACCGCAATGCCCGTCCAGCCCTATCGGGTGGGCGATGCCGGGAGCGGCCTTGTCGAACTGCCGCTGTCGACCGCCTATGTCGGTCCATTGCGACATATGGGGGCTCCGCTCCACCGCTGGGCCGGGACGGTGCCGAAGGTGCCGGGCGTACTCGCCCGTTCGGGCTTGCTGGCGCGCACGCCGCTGACACCGGAAGGGGTGACGGCGCGGCAATGCATTGCGGCGATCGACACGCTGCTGGAGTCGGAGACATCGCTGCTCAGCTTTTCCTTCCATTCGCCGACGACCGAGCCCGGGCATACCCCCTATGTCCGCGATTCCGCAGCGCTGGAGGATTTCTACCGCTGGTGGGACAGTGTGCTGAACCATCTCGCGATGCGTTCAGTCACGCCGCTCGGGCTCGCCGGGCTCTATGCGCTGCTCGCCGAGGCGGGCGCTCCTGAACGGACTTGCCAAGCGGCCTGACGCTCCGCTAACCGCAGACAGCCGGACAGGGGTACGGCACCGACCCCGGCCTGGTCCGGGCCTGTAGCTCAATGGTTAGAGCTGGCCGCTCATAACGGCTAGGTTGCGGGTTCGAGTCCTGCCGGGCCCACCAAGCCTCTCTTCGGTCACTCCCGGCAGGCTGCCGGATCGGGATCGAGGGGAAGGCCGGCGGCTTTCTTCGCCTCGATCTGAGCGATGCTCCGCGCGATAGCCACCTGGCGGTCCGCCGGCGACGGATGCGTCGGATCGCGAAGAAAACCCGGCACGCCCCGTGTCGCGAACCGGTCCCAGAAGCGGATCGCGGCGGACGGATCGAAGCCGGCTCGCGCCATCAGATAGATGCCGACATGGTCCGCCTCGACCTCGGTGCAGCGAATTCGGGCGGCGTTCTTGCCGACAACAGCCAACAGCCCGCCCCTGACGCCCAGCGAGTCGAGAAGAGCCCGGTGTTTCCTGATATTGTGCGCCATTTCATGCGCGATGACAGCCGCAAGTTCGTCGTCATCGCGAACGAAATTGGCGAGCCGCCCGTCGATCGACACAGTTCGCCCGGTCGCGCCCGCGTTCATTCCCGATCCCGGCACGATCTCGATCCGTGACGCGCATCCCGGCACGGGTTTAAGGTGGAGCGTCAGCGTCTGCGTGCGCCGGGTGACCGTGACGATGGCGTCACCGTCGGCCAGCGCGCGGTCGAGGTGATCGAGCGCGACGTCGCGACGGCGGGTCGTTGCCCGTCGGGTGTTGGGCGGGAGGTCGAGGGGCTCGCCGTCGACCGCCAGGACGATGTCGTCGGCGCGAAGGCCGCCCGTGTCCGCAGGTCCGCCGCGCGCCACCGCCAGCACCCCCATCGCTTGCGCGTCCAGTCCAAAGGCCTGTCGCACCGTGTCGCGGACCGAAACGTCGTACTGGCTGGCATCGTGGAGCGCGAGCCCCGCCAACGGCTCTCCGCCGCCGCAGAGATCCGCAGCGGCGACGGCCAGACGATAGCCGATGTCGGTTGCGCGTGAGTCGAGGCTCTGCAACGCACGAAGATCGGCGATGCCCGGTGCGGCGACCGACGGGACGGGCAGAAGCAACGCGACGATCATCAGCGGAAAGAGCTTGGTCATCTCAGTCGCTTGCCTCCCACCCCGGCGCGACGCTGCGATGCCGCCGGTCAACGCCAGCTTTGCAGTCGCGCGCGGGCTCGTCTAGGGACAGGGCATGCTTTTCACCCGGTCCCGGTCCCTGCAAGCGAAAGGCGCCGACGCGTCGGCGTCGCGGCCCGGCTGGCGAAGGTTCTGGACGCAACGGCGACCGGAGCCGCGCATCCCGGACGGACTGCGGATTTATGCGATCGGTGACGTTCATGGCTCCATCGGTCCGCTCGACACGCTGCTTGGCCGAATCGCTCAGGATTGCGCAGGGTTTCCCGACGATCGGGTGAAGATCGTGTTTCTCGGCGACTATATCGATCGCGGGCCTGCCTCGCGCCAGGTGATCGAACGGCTGATGGCGATGGCCGGCGAACGCAGCGTGATGCTGTGCGGCAATCATGAGGACATGCTGATCGCCCTTTACAAGGGCGACCGGAACTATGCCTCGCCCTTTCATCGCCATGGCGGGCGCGCCACACTGCTTAGCTATGGCGTTGATCCCGACGATTATGATGGCTGGACTCTGGACGAGCTGACCGAGCGCGTCCCCGGCATCGTGCCGCGCGAACATATCGACTTCATGGCGGGACTGCCCACCCATTATCGCTGCGGCGATTTCTTCTTCGTCCATGCGGGCATCCGTCCCGGCGTGCCGCTCGACCAGCAGCAGCGCAGCGATTTGTTGTGGATCAGAGAACAGTTCAGCGAATCATGCGAGGCGCACGAGGCGTTGATCGTCCACGGGCATGAGAAAGTGGATGCGATCGAGGAGAAATTTAACCGTATCGCAGTTGATACGGGGGCATATAGCACCGGTCGGCTGTCGTCCCTGGTGATCGAGGGAGAAAGTCGGCGCTATTTGTCAAGTTGATCCTCAGTCGCGCGCACCGTCCAAGAGGCTCTGCTCCGTATTGGGACGAAAGGCTTGACAGCAACGGTACCAGCGGCCACTCTATGGCCTAAGTACCGAAACAGACAGGGACGGGATAATGACATTTAACCGCGCGCTGGCCACACTGGCCACCACTGCACTGATGATGACCCCCGCTATCGCCCAGGCCGAGGCTTCCAAATCTTCGGCTGCCAAGCTTTCGGTTGCTTCCGCTGCGGAAACTTCCGGTCTTCGTGCCGGTGCCAAGGGCAAGCGCAGCAAGCTCGCCCAGGGTGCGATCATCGGTATCGTTCTGGGTACCGCTGCCGTTGCCGGTGCCGCCGTGGCGGTTGCCAGCGGTGACGACGAACCCGCCAGCCCCTGAGCTCCGGCCTTGTGGCTCCTCGGCGGGGCTCGGGTGGTTCTCCAAGGCAGGCTTCGCGCGTCGCACATGGCGTGACGGTCGCGTAGTCCAGCGAGCTAATCAGGGACGAATGTGATCGAACCTTCAGCGGGTCGGTGGTACGCCTCCGGCCCGTTTGTCATAGCTGTGACTCTGGTGATCGGCGTCTTCCTCTTCGGAGGCAGCGCGCGGAGCGATTCCGGCGGACTATTGGCGGTATATCCTTCAGCCGCACTTGCACTCACGGTGGGCGCGGCTTTCGCGCCGACACGGCGATTGCGGCATTTTCGCTGGCTACTGGCGTTGACCGGTGCGTCGGTGGTTCTGGCGCTCCTTCATCTCATTCCTCTGCCGCCCGCGCTGTGGCATGCGCTTCCCGGTCGCGATCTCGTCCTTGCGATCGATGAGGCGACGGGCGCGGGACCTGTCTGGCGTCCTTTGAGCCTTTCGCCGGCGGGGAGCCTTGCGGCACTGTTCGCGCTGACAGTCCCCGCCGCGGCGCTTGCCATCGGAATGGCAATTCCGGCGGCGCTCCACCGCAGGCTGGCATTGCTGGTGCTCGCGATGGGCGGGCTCAGCGCCCTGCTGGGGGTGATCCAGATTCTTTCTCCTCCGTCGAGCGGCTGGTACCTTCATGATGTGGCCAATCACGGCCTCCCGGTGGGGCTGTTCGCCAACCGCAACCATCAGGCCGCCATGCTTGCCTGCCTTCTGCCCATGCTCGCCTGGCTCTCGCTGCGGTCGGGCGGCAGCGTGGCCCGTCGCCGGGCAGGGGCCTTTTTGGCCGGCAGCGCGGGTATCGGCCTGATCCCGCTGATTCTCGTCTGCGGCTCGCGCGCGGGGGTTGCTCTGGCGCTGATGGGAATGGCCGGCGCGGCGTGGATCATCGCCAGCGCGCCCAGTCCGGGACGCCAACAGCGGGGAACGCGGCGACGGGCGAGCTTGCTGGCGGTCGCAGGTGCGGCGTTGGTCATGCTCGTCGCGGCGATCGCTCTGGGGCGCAGCCTAGCGCTGGAGCGGCTTCAGGCGCAGGAACTGGATGGCGAGTTTCGGCTGTCGGCGTGGCGCGCCATCTGGAACATGGCCGGTGACTATCTTCCTTTGGGATCGGGTCTCGGAAGCTTTCGCGAGGTGTACCGGATCGAGGAACCCTATGATCTTCTGTCGCGCAGCTATCTGAACCATGCGCATAATGATATTCTGGAGCTGGTTCTGACGGGCGGGCTCCCCGCCATGGCCATCCTCCTCGCTGCGGTCGCGAGCTATCTCGGCGCAACCCTGCGCCTGATCCGCGTGGGTGCGGCGAGCGCGGGGTCGCAGGAACAGAGCGCGCGGCTGCAACTCGGCCGGCTGGGGGTGGTGGTGATCGCGATTCTGGGAGCAGGCAGCATTGTCGACTATCCGCTCCGCGTGCCTTCGCTCGCCTGTCTTCTGATGCTGTCAGCCATGTGGCTGGCGAGCGCGCTGCGACCCGTTGGACCAAGCGCACAGGACGGCGATCGGCTTGCGGCGAGATAATCGTTCACGCTCTGGAATATCCGGCGCTGAGCGGATAACGCGTAACATGGTTAATGGGATGGGGCGTCAGCGCATGAAGAGAGCGGCCATTGTTGGGCTTGCCGTGATTTTGCTGTCGGGATGCGGGGGAGGACGGCAATATGGCGGCGATCCGTCGCTGCGCCTCCTCGACAGCGGCCAGTTGCCCCCACCCAGCATGACCGACATCCGCGCCGACGACCGGCCCTATCTGGTCGGCCCGTTCGACCGGCTGATGATCGACGTGTTCGGCATCGAGGCGCTTTCGGACAAGGAGGTCCAGGTCGATGCGGGCGGCAACATCGCCTTCCCGCTCGCCGGAACCGTGCAGATCGCCGGAAAGACACCAGGCGAGATCGGCAATTTGCTGGCCGAGCGCCTGCGCGCAAACCATGTCCGCGACCCGCAGGTCATCGTGAACCTGAAGGAGGCGGTGAGCCAGGTCGTCACAATCGAGGGCGAGGTGAAGAAGCCGGGCCTCTATCCCGTCGTGGGCCGCATGACCCTGCTTCGCGCCATGGCGACGGCAGAGGGCACCACCGAGTTCTCCGACGTGGAAAATGTCGTCGTGTTCCGAACGGTCGGACAGCAACGCTATGCCGCGCTTTATGACGTCGGCGCGATCCGGCGCGGCGCCTATGCCGATCCGGAAGTGTACGCAAACGACGTGATCGTCGTCGATGATTCGACCGCGCGTCGCACTTTCAAGGACGTGCTCGCAACGCTGCCGGCCATCGCCACACCGCTCATCATCGCGGTCGACCGGCTGTCGCGCTAGGATCAAGGACAACATGGCTACCACCCCCATCAACGGCGATGTCCCGGCGAACCGCAATGCGGCTCCGATGATCCTGACAGAGGTCTCCGAGGACGGTGGCTCATTGCCGCCCGTCCTTCTGCAATATTGGCAGATTGCGCTGCGCTGGCGCTGGGTCATCGGCGGCATCATCGCCGGTGCGCTGATCCTGGGCCTTGTCCTGACGCTGTTGATGAGCCCGCGCTACACCGCGCGCGCGCAGATCGAGATCAGCCGCGAGCAGAAGAATGTCACGAGCGTCGAGGGCCTGGAATCGGCCGACAGCGGACGGGATCTCGAATTCTACGCGACCCAATATGCGCTGCTGAAGGCGGATTCGCTCGCCCAGCGAGTCGCGCGCAAGCTCAACCTTGCGGAGCGGCCGGGATTCTTCGTCGCCCACGGCGCGGAGATGCCGGGCAGCGACGGAGCGCTGGGCAATGCGGGGGGCAATGACGCCACGACCCGCGACGCGCGGCGTCGCCTCGCCGTGCAGTTGCTGCTCGGCAATGTCGATGTCGCGCCCATCCGGGGTTCGAGCCTCGTCGACATCCTGTACACCAGCCGCGATCCAGCCCTTTCGGCCGAGGTCAGCAATGCCTGGATCCAGCAGTTCATCGCCGCGACGATGGATCGCGAATTCTCCTCGACTGCGGACGCCCGCCGCTTCCTCGAACAGCGTCTCGCGACGCTTCGCGCGCGGCTCGAGCAGTCGGAGCGCGAGCTCGTCACCTATGCGGCGCAGCGCGACATCGTGCAGCTCAACACGATCCGCAACGCAGAGGGCGACACGCAGTCGCAGCGGACATTGGCGTCGGCCGATCTCGAGGCGCTGAACGCGGCGCTGGCGGCCGCGCGCGCCGAGCGTGTCGCGGCGGAAAGTCGCGCCACCATCTCGGGCGGGGCAGGGGCCAGTCCCGAAGCGCTGAGCAACCCCGCGATCAACTCGCTTCGCCAGCGGCGGGCGGAGGTGGCGGCGGAATATGCCAAGCTGCTCGTCCAGTTCGAGCCGGGCTATCCCGGCGCGCGCGCGTTGAAGAGCGAAATGGATTCGCTCGACGTGGCCATCTCCCGCGAAATCGAGCGCGTGTCGGGCAGCCGCGCCAAAGCCTATACCGAGGCGCTGCAGCAGGAACGGGAACTGGAATCGCAAGTGAACGCGCTCAAGGCGCGGCTCGACCGGCAGCAGCGCGACAGCATCCAGCTCAACATCTATCAGCGCGAAGCCGACACCAACCGCCAGCTCTATGACGCGTTGCTTCAGCGCTACAAGGAAATCGGCGTTGCGGGCACCGTCGGTGCGAGCAACATCGCGGTGGTGGACGTCGCCCAAGTGCCGACCAAGCCGTCGGCACCCAATCTGATGCTGAACCTCGCGCTCGCCCTGCTCGCGGGCACGGTCATCGCCGCGGCCGTCACCGTCGGGTTGGAGCAGATCGACGAGGGCATTCGTCACCCCTCCGACGTCCGCCAGAAGCTCGGGCTGCCGCTGCTCGGCAATGTGCCCATGGCGACGGGCGATCCGGTCGACGAACTGGCCGATCCCAAATCGCATCTGGCGGAGGCCTATTTCAGTACGCGATCCACGCTCGCCTTCGCGACAAGTCATGGGCTGCCGCGCTCCTTCACGGTGACGAGCACCCGGTCGGGCGAGGGCAAGTCGACCAGTGCGTTCGCGCTGGCGGCAACGATCGGACGGACCGGCAAGACGGTGCTGCTGGTCGACGGCGACATGCGCTCTCCGTCGGTCCACAAGTTCCTGGGCGTGGAGAATGGCGCGGGGCTGAGCAACCTTCTGACCGGCGACGACGATTTCGCCCGGCTGATCCAACCGACCCCGTTCAAGGGACTGGCGGCGATGGTGGCGGGCCCGTCTCCGCCGAGTGCCGCCGAGTTGCTGAGCACCGATCGCATGCACCTCATCGTCCAGAAGCTGCTCGGGCATTTCGACCATGTCGTGATCGACTCGCCCCCGGTGCTCGGGCTGACCGACGCGCCGCTCCTCGGCCGCGCGGTGGAAGGCTGCGTGTTCGTGATCGAGGCCGAGGGCGCGGCGGTCCGTGCGATCCGCTCGTCGCTTGACCGCATGCGGATGGTCGATACCCACATCTATGGCGCGATCGTCACCAAGATCGACCAGCGCCAGCATGGCTATGGCTATGGCTATGGCTATGGCTACGGGCACAGCTATGGCTACGGGCAGCAGGCCCGGAAAGAGGCCGCCTGAGGCTGGCGATGATGTCCTCGGCACCGCGCGCGCGGCTGGTCGCATGCCTCCTCGCCATGGCGCTGGGAACGCTGGCGACGGTCCGCGCCGCCGGAGGGGACGCGGGCCTCGGCATCCTGCCGCCAGCCAACGAGGAACGGCTCAGGATCAACGATCTCGACCTCGCCCGGCTGTCGCAGACACAGGATGGACGTGAGCGGCTGGAGCAGGAGGCGCGCGATCATCTGGTGTCGGAACCGCTCTCGGCGCGGGCTTTGCGGCAACTCGCCACCGCGCGCGCGCTTGCGGGAGACGATAGCGCCTCCGAGCGACTCCACAGCCTCGCCGAACGCACATCGCGCCGCGATCTCGGCACGCAGCTCTGGATGATTGAGCGTTCGGCGGCGGCGGGTGATGTTGCGGAAACGCTGCGGCACTATGACCTTGCGCTCACCACCCAACCATCCAGCGGCGACATTCTCTACCCCGTCCTTGCCAGCGCGATCGCTGACAAGGCTGTGAGCGACTCGCTCGTGCCCTATGTTCGTGCCGACCGGCCGTGGATCCGCTCCTTCCTGGCCACCGCCCTAGACCAGGCATCACCGGCCGCACTGTCGCGGCTGGTCGCGCTAGCCCGCCCGCAGACGGTCAAGGCGATCATGGGGCGGCTCCTGAGCCGGATGGCGCGGGACGAGGACTTCGCTGCCGCACATCAGCTGCTGATGGCGACGGCCGTGGGGCGTGCGGCCTCTGCGAGCATGGCGGTTTCGGATCGAACGACCGCACCGCAGCTCGGCCCCTTCGGCTGGGAGCTGGCGCGGAACGACGATGTCGATGCGACGCGCGAAGGCGACGGGTTCGTCGTCCGCATCAGTTCGGGAGCGAGCGGACTTGCGGCCCGGCGCGTGGTCATCCTGCGGCCCGGCCGCTATCGGTTGGGCTATGCGCTGCAATCACAGGGCGGGGCGAGCGCTTCGCTCAGCACCGACGCGCAGTGCCTGAGCGGGCCTAAAGGCCCCGTGGCGCTGCCCGAAGTGGTGACGCAGGCGCGCGACACGAGCACGAATATTGGGCATGCGTTGTCCGTGCCCACAGGGTGCGGTGCCGTGGCGATCGCTTTCCGGGTGATCGGCGGAGATGCGCAGCAGGACGGGATGCTGCGGGTCGACCGCATCGTCCTTACCGGCAGCGCGGGCAGCTAGGGCCGTGGAGATGGCCCAACCAAGCGGATTGTTTTGCTTAGCATGTGATATCTGTTACAGCCGGTCGGCGGCAGGCGGCCTTGTCGGGGAGGGCAACAATGTCGGCTCTGGGTGACCATGCCTTATAAGGTGTTTCCTGCGCTTCCACTTTGGGCGAAGCGCTCCATTGTTGTCGCCACCGACTTTCTGCTCGTCCTATTCTCGGTCGAGCTTGCATTCTTCCTGCGTCTCGGCGTTTATGACTGGTCGGGTGTGCGCTGGCGCGATTTGGAGACAGCGCTCGTCGCAGCAGCCATCGCCTTGCCGATCCTGTGGTCGTTCGGATGTTACCGACAGGTCTTCCGATACTTCGAGTGGGACTCGGTCCGGCGCATCTTCCACGCGACGCTTCTGTTCGGTGCCATTTTCGGGACGCTGGTGATGGTCGCCCACTATCCGGGCGTGCCGCGAACGGTCGGCCTCATTCATCCACCGCTGCTGCTGATCGCGATCGTTGCCTCGCGGATCGGCGCGAGTCGGCTGATGCGCGGCGTCCGGCCCCAGCGGGGATCGCGGCTGCCGGTCATCATCTATGGTGCAGGGGACGCGGGGCGGCAGCTTGACCTCGCCATATCGACATCGCGCGAGATGGAGGTCGTGGCCTTGGTCGATGACGACAGCCGCCTCCATGGCCGCTTGATCAACGGCAAGCGGGTATTGCCCCCTGCTGCGCTGCCCGAAGCGATCGATCGGCATAAGGTCGTAAAGGTGATGCTTGCGCTGCCGTCGGCGAGTCACAGGCGGCGGCGCGAGATCCTTGAGGAATTGGTCGGGCTCGACGTTGATGTCCAGACGTTGCCGGGCATCGCCGACCTCGCAAGCGGCCGTGTCAGCATCAACGATCTGCGCAAGATCGATATTCTCGACCTTCTGGGCCGCGACATCGCCGAGCCCGACCCCGAACTGATGGGGCGGCACATTCGCGACAAGGTGGTACTGGTGACCGGGGCCGGCGGATCGATCGGGAGCGAACTCTGTCGCCAGATTCTTTCGCTGCGGCCGGCCAGGCTGGTGATGGTGGAGCATAGCGAGTTCGCGCTGTACCAGATCGAGCAGGAACTGGCGGCACTCCGCAAGCTGCACGGCTATCAGGCAGAGCTGTTCCCGCTGCTGGCATCGGTATGCGACCAAAGGCGCATGGCGGATATTTTCGGCGGCTTCCGTCCAGACACCATCTATCATGCCGCCGCCTACAAGCATGTCCCGCTGGTGGAACAGAACTGCATCGAAGGCGTGCGCAACAACGCGATCGGGACCGCCGTAATGGGCAGGCTCGCGCGGCAGCATGGCGTCAGTCGCTTTATCCTGATCAGCACCGACAAGGCCGTGCGTCCCACCAACATCATGGGCGCAAGCAAGCGGCTCGCCGAGCTGTTCCTTCAGGCGTTCGCCGCCGAGGGCGGCCGGACCTGCTTCACCATGGTCCGGTTCGGCAACGTGCTGGGCTCAAGCGGCTCGGTCGTGCCGCTCTTCCAGCGCCAGATCGCGCAGGGCGGGCCGGTCACGGTCACGGATGTCAATGTGACGCGCTATTTCATGACCATCTCGGAGGCGGTGCAGCTCGTCATCCAGGCGGGCACCATGGCGTCGTCGGGCGAGCTGTTCCTGCTCGACATGGGCGAGCCGGTCCGGATCTACGATCTCGCGCGGCGGATGATCGAGCTGTCGGGCCGGCAGGTCCGCGACGAGTTCAACCCCGATGGCGATATCGAGATTCAGGAGGTGGGGCTGCGGCCGGGCGAGAAGCTCTATGAGGAACTGCTGATCGGCGAGAGCCATCAGACGACCGGTCACCCCCGCATCATGAAGGCGAACGAGCCCTTCCTCGACTGGCGTATCCTTGAGGGCGCAATCGCGGCGATCGAGGACGCTATCGCTCGCGGTGACACGCTGGGCGTATCGCGGCTGGTCAGGGCGACGGTCCCCGAATATGCGCCGCCGGGCGACATCAACGACATTCTCCACAGCCTCGGCACGCCGGCCATCGGCGGTGTCATGATGCCGGAGCTGGAGCGCTATGTCGCGACCGAAAACGCGCTTCCCGCGGCTGCGGCCGGCTGATCGCGTTAGAGGCACTTCCCGCGTAGTTCGATGCTCGACGGACCCTTCGCACCATGGCCCTCCTTTACCGAGGAGGAAGCCGAAGCCGTTGCCGCCGTGCTGCGGTCCAACCGCGTCAACTACTGGACGGGGCAGGAGGGGCGCGCGTTCGAGGCCGAATTCGCGCGATGGGTCGGGACTTCGCACGCCATCGCCCTCGCAAACGGGACCGTCGCGCTTGACCTCGCGCTCAGGGGGCTGGGCATCGGTCCCGGTGACGAGGTTGTCGTCACCCCCCGGACTTTTATCGCCTCCGCCTCCTGCGTCGTGAACGCGGGCGCAACGCCCGTGTTCGCCGACGTCGACGGCGAAAGCGGCAACATCACCGCCGCCACCATCGCTGCGGTCCTGACACCCCGCACGCGCGCCATCATCATCGTCCATCTCGCTGGGTGGCCGGCCGACATGGACGGAATCATGGCGCTTGCATCGGCGCATGGCCTCAAGGTCATCGAGGACTGCGCGCAGGCGCATGGCGCACAGTGGCGCGGGCGAAGCGTCGGCTCGATCGGTCATGTCGGCGCATGGTCCTTCTGTCAGGACAAGATCATGACCACCGGCGGCGAGGGGGGAATGGTCACCACCAGCGACCCCGCGCTCTGGTCGCGCATGTGGTCGTTCAAGGACCATGGCAAGAGCTGGGAGGCGGTGTATGAGCGCTCCCACCCGCCGGGCTTTCGCTGGTTACATGACGGCATCGGCACCAACTGGCGCATGACCGAGATGCAGGCGGCGATCGGGCGCATCCAGCTTCGGCGGATGGCCGACTGGACCGCGGCGCGCAGGCGCAATGCACACGTGTTGATCGACGCGTTCGCGCCGTTTTCGGGGGAGGATGGGCCTGTTCGATTGCCGTTGCCCGATCCTGCGACGGCGGCCCACGCCTGGTATAAATTCTATGCCTATGTCCGACCCGAACGGTTGCCGGAGGGATGGAGTCGAGACCGGATCGTGGCGGACATCACCGCGCTGGGTGTGCCCTGCTTCCAGGGAAGCTGTTCCGAAGTCTATCTGGAAACGGCCTTCGCAGGGCTCGGCTGCGTCCCGCCCGAGCGGCTGCCTGTGGCGCGAGTGCTGGGCGAGACCAGCCTCATGTTCCTCGTCCACCCGACGCTGACCGCCGAACAGATGGAGCGGACCGCCGAAGCGATCCGCGCCGTCTTTTCGCGCATTGTCTGAAGCGTCTCAGAGCGCTTCGCGGAGCATCTTCATATGCTTGAGATGGCGTTCGACCACCGGTGCCGTTCCGGCCGCGAACGAACGAAGCTGGGGATTGTCGCCGCCATCGCGATAGGACCGCATCAACGACACGGCCTCCTCATGCGCCAGCACCTGCTGATCGAGATAGGTCTTGTCGAACGCGTCATCGGGTGCCTCGTTGAGGTGAGTCACCATTGTCTCACGCCGCGTGTCGAGCGCTTCCTGCGGGATCGCGACGCCCCGCGTCTCGTTCATCTCCAGCGCTGCCTGTAGCTGGTGCGTGCTGGTGTAATGGTCCGACAGCATCTGTCTGGCGACCATCTGCACTTGCGGATCGGCGCTCCGCCTGAGTGCAGTTCGCGCCGCCGTGCGTTCATAGAGATCGCTGATTGTCGCATTCTCGACGAAGCTGTCGGCCGTCTTGGTCATCACCGCGCTCATCTGCCCGGCCGCGCCCCCGACGGTGTCAGTGACCTTGTCGAGCGTGTTCTTCAGTCCGCCTGCCATGATCAAGCTCCTTCCAGCTCGGGAATTCGTGCCTCGGCCTCGAAATAGGGGAAGCTGCTGCCATCGCCTTCTCGCTGTAGCGAGGAGATCGGGTGGGGTCCTTCGGTTGCCGATCGATAGTCCTCACCCTCCTTCGCGCGCCGCTCGTCGATGATCTGCTCGGTGGGCACGCCGCCGGCGTTCACCGCCTTCTGATAGGCAAAGAAGCGATGGTCGGCGGGCAAGTCCTGGATCGGGAGGAACTGCGCATCCCACGCCGTCCATTCGACCGTCCTGCGCAGAACGTCGCGCACATACGCCTTGTTCGGCTCAAAGGTCAGGGGTTCGGGGAGCCCGGCCGCGGGCAGGAACTGTTCCGGTTCAATCCCGTCCACGTCCTTCAGCATCTCGCACGCGATACGCAGATGCTCGATCTCCATGTTCAGGTGCAGCTCCCACATCGCCTTGATGCGGTCGTCGGTCTCGGTCTGCATGCAAGACCAGTAGAGCCAGCATTCATTGTACTCGTGGAGAACGAGGTTGGTCAGCCAGCCAAGCGTCGGATCGAGGATCGATTCATAATGGCTGACATGCTGCTCCTCGATCTGGGCGATCTCCAGGTACAGACCCCGGGCGAGGGGGTGCTCCGGGATGTTGCCGCGAGTCATGTAGAAGTTCATCGTCTGCTGCTCGGCCGCGACGATGGTGATCGCGTTCATCACCGATTGCGTATCGGCGGCCGTCAGAGTCATGGGCCGCTTCAACTCCTCGCGCGGGTCGCGATGCTGGAAGATGGTCGGGCGCCCCGGCAGGATCTCGGTCAGGTCGCCGGTAATGTCCTGCGCCATCCGTCCCTCGCCCATCATGTCCATGAGGTTGGCGTAGCGGTACAGATGGTCGAAATCCTCGAGTAGCGCGAACTCATACACCTTCCTGAGATAGGGGTCGGGTTCGTGCCGCGCGAGCCAGCTCGTCAGGTCGACCGCGACCTGCTCAAAGCCGATCGTCGTCGCAAGCGTGCTCTCGGTCCCGGGGATCAGCCAGTTGACCGCCTTCTGCTGTTGCTGCTCGATCCGGCGCACGAGCGCCAGCTTCTGCTTGACGCCGACATCGGCGGTGTGGCGCGCGAACTGGTGCGAGTTCATGATCGCTTCCACCTCGATGCCGTTCATGAAGATCACGCGGCAGCGCGTATAGGGATGGACGTCGCGGGTGTCATAAGGCGTGACGTTCAGCTCGGACCAGTTGCGGAGCTGCTTCTCCAACGGAATGCCGCGTTCCTTGAGCGGATTGAAGCCCATGGCAATTCTCCTCGACGGGGTTTGACGTCAGCTCGCATTCAGTTGCTGGAGCTGGCTGATATGTTGCTGGATGATCGGTACTGCCTTCCCGGCCACTGTCTTCAGCGCGGCATTGTCACCTTGCTGGGCGTAGGTCTGGTGAAGCTGGAGCGCCATCTGGTGCGCTTCCCGCTGCTGGCTGAGATAGGCGCTGGCGAACGCCTCGCCCTGCGCCGACCGGAGCGCGTCCATCTGCTGCTGCTGGAGCGGCGACAGTTGCGGCTGGCCGGTGCTCAGCCCCGCCTGTTGCGCAGCTGCCGTCAGTTGCTGGGTCGTTGACTGATGATTGTCGATCATCATCTCGGCGAAGGAGCGGACCTGCGGGTCCTGGGCCTTCTTGAGCGCCAGACGCGACGACTCGATCTCGTAAAGGTCGCTCGCGGCCGCCTGCTGCAAATAGGTCATGCTGTCCGTGGCGTCCGCCATGATGCTGGCAGGGGCGACATTGTCGACCGACATGTTGTCGGCGGTGGGCGTAGCCATGTCGGCGGCTTGTTCACCGTTGCAGGCGACGAGCGCGACCGCGCCCAGAGCTGGGACGAGTATTTTCATCTTGGCCTCCTGAATGGATGTCCTTGCAATGGCCCCCGGAGCTAATGGTTCCGAACATTGGAAGGTGCCGCATGAATCGATTTACGGTGACTTACCCAGGTTATGAATGCGGGAGCATCGGACTGATGTTTTTGATGTTTGTTTGCTATGACAAACAAGATTGTTGATCTTTGTCATCTTGCCGCTTGTTACATTTTTGCCTTGTTCAACTTTGATCATGCCGCGACATTCTGCTCGCGGGCGTGCGCCATGCGCTCAGTCATGTTGCGTGCTAGGCCGGATCGAAGCGCAGGGCTGAGCGTTTCACGCACGGACCAACAATCACAGAAGGGGCGATGCCCGTTTCCACTACCGCCGAATGGCAGTCGCTCGCCCTCTACGCCGCCGGTGCCGCGGTGCTGCTGATCGTGCTGTTCAACATCCCCTATGTAGGTCGGGCGTTGCGCGCGCTCTTCTCGTTCGCGCTACTGGCGCTCTGCCTGTTCGTGCTGTTTCAGCAGGCGCCCTATCTGCCGGGCTTCGCCGAATTCACCCAACGCCTCGGCCTCCACGATCAGCAGGTAGCGGGCAACGAGGTCCGCATCCGCATGTCGCGCGACGGCCACTTCTGGGCGAGGGCGCGGATCAACGGTGTGGAGCGGCGCATGCTCGTCGACAGCGGCGCGACGGTGACGGCGCTCTCGCAGGAGACGGCAGACCGCGCCGGGGTGGAGGCGAGCGCCGGCCTCGTCCCGATGATCCTCCGGACCGCCAATGGCGCTGTCGAAGCGCAAACGGGCTCAATCGACCGGCTCCGGCTGGGCGGGATCGAGGCACGCGACCTCAAGGTCGTGGTCACGCCCGCGCTCGGCAACATCGACGTGCTGGGCATGAATTTCCTGCGCGAACTGGAGTCCTGGCGCGTGGAGGGATCGACGCTGATCCTTGTGCCGAGGCCGGCGGAAGGGGCGGAAGAGGTGACGCCCGGTTAAGGCGGTAGACCGTGCGCCGCAGCGGCCGATCTTAGCGGAGCTGGTTAACAAGCGGAGGATTAACGGGACGCTGGCTTGGCGGTGTCGCCCGTGTCAGGGAAGATCGGAAATCTTTTCCATCCGAATTTTTAGCTCGAAATCCGGGGCGCCCTTGGGCGAGATCATGCCGAAAATGGCGTCATCCTCGCGCTTGCCTTGCATCACTACGTCATAGGCGATTGGCGTAGGCATCCCGAACACATTCATGGCATCGCCGACATCGTGATTCCATGACCATGAACGGAGTTCCGCAGTCACGCTATCGCGGTCCACAAAATATGTGCCCTTGTAAGCCATGACGGAGTCGCCGCCGAAGACGCGGCCCGTTTCCAAAATCACAATTCCGCCCCACCGGTAGACATCCGGCTCGTCAACTGAGGCGCTTTGGAATTGCCACATGCCTTCAACGCTACTCATGTCTGCCCCCGCGTTCACTTCACTACGGTCACTAATACGCCACATGCGCTAGGAGAAGGGCTGTCTCCACCATTCTGGGGGTAAGTTAGCGGGCGGTTCGGGATTATGTTCCGCGCCACACCCAAACCGTTATCTGTTGTGGCGGACAGGGTGGGATTCGAACCCACGGTGGGCGTGAACCCACGGCGGTTTTCAAGACCGCTGCCTTAAGCCACTCGGCCACCTGTCCCGCTCTTCCGGCAGCTAGACCATCAGGCGCGGGCGCGGCAAGCCGAAAGCGGCAGGCCTTTTTCGCCGCCTGTGCTCGGCGCGGCTTTCGCTTCGCGTCCAAGCTGTGCATGATGGGGCCATGCTTCGATCCGTTAACCCTGTCCGTGCGCGCCGATCCGTCTTTCATCGGTTGACATGCTCCACCCTGCCGTCGCTGCGGGTGGCGGCTTGCGCCGTGCTGACGTTGAGCACGGCGAGCGCGGAGGCGCAGACCGCCGTGCCTTCGGCCGCTCCGTCCACCGCCATCGTTCAGCCGATTCCCTCGGGCGCGAGCGAGGATGCCGGTTTTCTCGCCTATCTCGACATGGTGCGGTCAAAGGCGCTGGGCGAGGGCGTCCGGTCCGCGACCATCGATGCGGCTTTCGCCGGATTGACCGTCAACCCGCGCGTCATCCAGCTCGACCGGGGCGAGCCGACGCCCGCCAATGCGCCGATCCCGGCCTTTGCGCCCTATCGCGCGCGGCATGTCGACACCGCCCGCATCACGCGCGGCCGCCGCGCCTATGTGGCCAATCGCGGCCGACTGAGCAGCATCGAGCAGCAGACCGGCGTGCCGGAGTCGGTCATGGTCGCGATTTACGGGCATGAGACCAACTACGGCGCGTTCGTCGGCGACTTCGACCTGGTGCGCTCGCTGGCGACGCTGGCCTATGAAGGGCGCCGCCGTTCGCTGTTCGAGCCGGAGCTGATCGCGACGCTCAAGCTGCTCGACAGGGGCATTTCGCGTTCGACGCTGGTCGGCAGCTATGCCGGAGCGACGGGCTATCCTCAGTTCCTGCCGTCGGTCTATCTGCGCATGGCGCGCGACGGCGATGGCGACGGGCGCGCGGACATCTGGGCGAGCGAGGCCGATGCGCTGGCGTCGATCGCCAACTATTTCGTCAAGTCCGGCTGGCGCGCTGGTCAGCCCTGGGGAATCGCGGTTGCGGTCCCGGCGGGGCTGAACACCGCTGCGCTCGCCAACCGGACGGTTCCGCCACGATGCCCGCGCGTGTTCGACCGGCACAGCCGCTGGCTGACCATGGCCGAATGGCGGGCGCTGGGCGTGGTGCCGACGAGTGGGAGCACGCTGGGGGACGATGTACTCGCGACCTTGCTGGAACCCGATGGGCGCGGCAACACCGCCTATCTCCTGACCAGCAACTATCGCGCGATCCTCGATTACAACTGCTCGAACTTCTATGCCTTGTCGGTAGGATTGCTGGCCGATGCCGTTGAACAATAAGTGCCTGTCTGCGCTGGCGTCATCGCTGGCGCTGGTATCCTGCGGTCTTGCCGAATGGCCGGGCCGGGCCGAGGATCGCGCGGCCGCGAAGCCGCCGGCCCAGTCCGCCGAAGCCCCGGTCGACCTCGGCGATCCGTACACGATCGACGGCGTCGAATACCGGCCGATGGACAACAGGACCCTGGACGAGACCGGCTATGCCGGGCTGTCCGGCGATCTCGACGGGGTCAGCATCGCGCACAAGACGCTGCCGATCCCCAGCTATGTCGAGCTGACCGATCTGGGATCGGGGCGGACGATCCTCGCGCGAGTCATCGAGCGGGGTCCGATGACCAACAGCCGCATGGTCGATCTGTCCTGTGCGGCGGCAAGCCAGTTGAGCCTTTCCGGCGGCCGGCCCTTGCCGGTGAGGGTGCGACGCATCCGCCCGACGCCGCCTGACGCCGGCGCGCTCGATCGGGGCGAGCGGGCGGCGGAGCGACTGCCCGCGCCCAAGGCGATGCTTCCGGCGCTGACGCGAAAGCTGCCCCCGGCACCCAAGGATCAGGGCCTCGGCGATCCCTGCGCCGACATCCCGCCCGCCTCGCCGCCGGTCGGGACGAAATCGCCTGAAACTGCGGCACCTCAACCGGCACCGCCCGCGTCCCCGGCGAAGAGCCCCGCCGCTGACAAGGCCGTCACGGACGACGGCTTCATCGTCGAAAGCGGGGGCAGGGCCTCTGCCGCGAAGCCGCGGCCGACTACTCCGGCGGCTCCGCGCGCTGCCGCTGCAGGAGCCTCGTTCGCGGTCCAGGCGGGTGCGTTTGCCGACCAGGCGAAGGCCGAGCGTCTCGCGGCCCGCGTGGGCGGCCATGTCGAACGCTCGGGCAAGCTTTATCGCGTGCGGACAGGGCCTTATGAAAGCCGGGCGATAGCAGCGAAGGCACTGGCCACGGTCAGGGCAAAAGGCTTTGCAGAGGCGCGGATCGTGCCTATGGACAGCCGCTGACCGTCTCTTTTCCGGACATGTGCATGACCTTTTTACGTTCCAGTTTCCTCTCCGGCCTTGCGCTCGTGCTGCTCGTTCCCGGCATGGCGGGCGCGGCCAATGCGCCGACCTATGACGCGCAGGCACCGGTCGCCTATCTGATCGATCTCTCTTCGGGCAAGATTCTCTACGAGCGCGATTCCGACCGCCGGATCCCGCCTGCGTCGATGGCGAAGATGATGACGACGCATGTCGCCTTTCGCCTGATCCAGCAGGGCAAGCTGAAGCTCGACCAGAAGTTCACCGTGCGCCCCGAAACCTGGCGGCGCTGGCACGGGCCGGCGGCGGGGTCGACGATGTTCCTGAGCGCAGGCCAGGAAGTGTCGGTCGAGAATCTGCTGCACGGCATCGTGACCCTGTCGGGCAATGACGCCTGCGTGGTGCTGGCGGAGGGGATTGCGGGGACCGAGGCGTCGTTCGTCGACCTGATGAACGCTGAGGCAGAGCGGCTGGGCCTCTCCAACTCGCGGTTCGGCAACAGCAACGGATGGCCCGACGAGGGGCGCACCTATGTCACCGCGCGCGACCTGGCCGCCATCGCGCGCGCGACGATCGAGGAGACGCCCGACCTCTACAGGCGATTCTACGGGCAGGACTCCTTCACCTGGGGCGAGACCATGGGCGGCGCGCCGATCACCCAGTCGAACCGCAATCCGATCCTTGGCCGCATTCCCGGCGCAGACGGGCTGAAGACGGGGCATACCGAGGAAGCTGGCTATGGCTTCACCGGATCGGCGGAGCAGAATGGCCGCCGGCTCGTGATGGTGGTGGCGGGGCTCGATTCGTTCAATGGCCGCATCGAGGAATCGGTGCGGTTCATGGACTGGGGCTTCAAGTCCTGGCGCTCGGTCCCGCTGTTCAGGAAGGGCAGCGCGGTCGACACCGCCGAGGTTCAGGGTGGCAGCGACGCGGCGGTCCCTCTTGTCGCGCCGCATAATCTTGCGGTTACGCTTCCTGTCACGGCCGCCGGCGACATCAAGGTCAGCGTGACCTATCAGGGACCGATTCAGGCTCCGATTGCCAAGGGGCAGGAGGTCGCGCGGCTCGTCGTCAGGACGGCGGACGGTGACACCCAGACGATGCCGCTGATCGCGGGCGCGGCGGTTGAGGAGGCGGGCTTTTTCGGACGGATCTGGAACGGCTTCCGGGCGATCTTCGGCTGACGATGTCAGGCCGCTTCATCAGCTTCGAGGGCGGGGAGGGCGTCGGCAAATCCACCCAGGCCCGCTTGCTGAAGGATGCGCTGGCGCGTCGCGGCATCGATGCGGTGCTGACCCGGGAGCCGGGGGGCAGCGCGGGCGCCGAGGCGATCCGCCACCTGGTGCTCGAGGGCACGGCCGACCAGTGGAGTACGCGCACCGAGGCGCTGCTGTTCGCGGCGGCGCGCGCCGATCATGTCCAGCGGACGATCAAACCCGCGCTGGAGGACGGGCGCTGGGTCATCTGCGACCGCTACATCGACAGCAGCCGTGCCTATCAGGGCGGGGCCGCGGGTCTGATCGCCGACGAGGATATCCTGTCGCTCCATGAGTTCGGCTGCCGCGGCTTCATGCCCGACCGGACCATCCTCCTCACCATGCCCGTCGTCGATGCGGAGGAGCGGATCGTGCGACGCGACGGCACCGACCGCGACCGTATCGCGAGCCGGTCGATCGACTATCATATGGAGGTGGCGATGACATTCCTCGCCATCGCGCAGGCGGAGCCCAAGCGCGTGCGGTCGGTCGAGGCGAACGGCGCTGTCGAGGACGTGCACAGCCGCGTGATGAACCAGATCGCCGACCTGCTCCCATGACCTGCTGGATCGGCCACGACCAGCCGATCGCGGCCTTCCTGTCCGCTCTGGGCGGCGAGCGGCTTCACCATGGCTGGCTGCTCGTGGGGCCTGAGGGGGTGGGCAAGGGCGGCATCGCCCGCGCTTTCGCCAGAGCGCTGCTAAGCGACCGGCCACCGCAGGATGTCGAGGCATTCCTCGGCGGCTGGTCCGATCCCGCCGTCCGCCTCGTCGAGGCGGGCACGCATCCCGACCTCGCGGTGCTGCAGAGACTGCCGAAGGAGCGCAAGGGCGAGAGCGGGGGCGGGGAACTTGCGCGCAACATCTCGGTCGATCAGGTGCGCGAACTGTCGCGCTTCCTTCACCTCGCCCCGTCGATGGCGCGGCGGCGCGTGGTCATCATCGACAGCGTCGACGACATGGAACGCGGTGCCGCCAACGCCCTCCTCAAGAATCTGGAGGAGCCGCCGAGCGATGTGCTGTTCCTTCTCGTCAGCCATTCGCCGGGGCGCTTGCTGCCGACGATCCGGTCGCGGTGCCGGACTTTGATCTTCGCGCCGCTCTCCGACGCCGAGGTCGACCGCGCTCTCGCCGGTGCAGCGGACATGCGTGCGGAGGAGCGCCGGCTGCTCGTCGAGGCGGCGCAGGGGTCGCCGGGTCGGGCGCTGGCGATGCGCGACCTCGACATCGCCGACCTTGACCTGCGGCTGGCGCGGATCGCCGAGACGGGCGATCCCGACAATGTCGAGCGGGTGGCGATCGCCCGCGCCCTGGCTCCCAAGGCCGCGCAGGCCCGCTATGAGGCGATGATCGAGCATGTGCCCCGTTTCCTGGCGCGGCGACTGCGCCAAACGCCGGGAAGTCCGGGCAGCGAGGCGCTGAACGCATGGGATGCGGTTCACGCCCTCACGCGGGGGGCCACAACGCTGTCGCTCGATCCAGCGACGACGGTCTTTGCGCTGTGCGGAGCGGTTGCCCGGCTGGCGCAGCGGGACTGAACCTCCAAAGAGGCAGCCTGCGGTGCCGATCAGCCTCTAGGCAGTGCATCGCCGGTCCACTAGAGAGACGCCGACATCACCGACGTTCTGGAGACACCGACCCGCCATGGCCGGACCCGTTACCATCACCACCGCCATCAGCTATCCCAACGGACGGCCGCATATCGGCCATGCCTATGAAGCGATCGCCACCGATGCCATCGCCCGCGCACTCCGGATGGCGGGCCGCGAGGTCTATTTCCAGACCGGGACCGACGAGCATGGCCTGAAGATGGCGCAGACGGCGCGCGCGCAAGGCGTCGAGCCCGCCGCCCTCGCGGAAGAAATGTCGTCCTATTTCAAACAGATGGATGACGCTCTGGATGTCGGCTACGACCGCTTCATCCGGACCAGCGAGCCCGATCATCATGCCGCGTCGCAGGCCTTGTGGCAGGCGATGGAGGCGAATGGCGACCTGTATCTCGGCCGCTACGAAGGCTGGTATTCGGTCCGTGACGAAGCCTTTTACGACGAGGCCGAACTGATCGACGGGGTGGGGGGCGCGAAGCTTTCGCCGCAGGGCACGCCGGTCGAGTGGACCGTCGAGGAAAGCTGGTTCTTCCGTCTGTCGCGCTATCAGCAGGCGTTGCTGGATCTGTACGACAGTCAGCCCAACTTCATTCGTCCCGACAGCCGCATGAACGAGATCAGGCGCTTCGTCGAGGGCGGACTGTCCGATCTCAGCGTCTCGCGCACCAGCTTCGACTGGGGCGTCAAGGTTCCGGGATCTCCGGGCCATGTCATGTATGTCTGGGTCGACGCGCTGACGAACTATCTCACCGGTTGCGGATATCCCGATGATAAGGAAAGACTTTCCTTCTGGTGGGCACAGGGCGGCGACATCCGGCACGTCATCGGCAAGGACATCGTCCGCTTTCACACGGTCTATTGGCCCGCCTTCCTGATGAGCGCCGGACTGCCGCTCCCCCGGCAGGTGTTTGGCCATGGCTTTCTGCTCAACCGGGGCGAGAAAATGTCGAAGTCGGTCGGCAATGTCGCCGATCCGATCGCGCTGGCCGAACGCTTCGGCATCGATCAGCTCCGCTATTTCCTGCTGGCGGAGGTCACCTTCGGCAATGACGGCAGCTATAGCGCCGAAGCCATTGTTCAACGGGCGAATACCGAGCTGGCGAATGCGTTCGGCAATCTCGCCCAGCGCACGCTGAGTTTCATCGCCAAGAACCTGCCGGGGCGGATGCCGGGGCGTGGAGAGGCGCAAACCGAGGACGACGCTCTGCTCGCTCTCGTCACCCGCGCCGTGGCTGAGGAAATGCCCGCTGCGTTCGACGCCATGGCACCTTCGGTCGCGATCGATGCGTGGCTTCGGGCAGTGTTCGCGTGCAACGCCTATATCGACGCTCAGGCACCCTGGGCGCTGCGCAAGACAGACCCGGCGCGGATGGAAACGGTGCTTGCGGTGCTTGTCGTGGCGATCACGCGGCTCGCCGTCGGCATCAGCCCGGTCATACCGGGTGCCGCCGGACGCTTGCTCGACCATCTCGGGATCGGTGCCGAACTGCGCACTTACGCGGGCATCGCGAGCGACTGGTACGATGCGCGTGCGGCCGCGGGGGGGATCGAACCCCCGGTTCCGCTGTTCCCCAGGCTGGAACTCGCCGCAGAGGACGAATGACGTGCTGACCGACAGCCATTGTCATCTGAACTACCAGGGCCTTGTCGAGGATCAGGCGGGCGTGCTGGAGCGCGCGCGTGCGGCGGGCGTGACCCGCATGCTCAACATCGCCACGCGGGCCAGCGAATGGGACGCGGTGCGGGCCACGGCGGAGCGAGAGCCCGATGTTTGGGCGACGATCGGCATCCATCCCCATGAGGCCGACGCGCATCCGGACGTCGATGTCCACCGGCTGGTCGAGGGCGCGCGGGCCGATCGCATCGTCGGCATCGGCGAGACGGGGCTCGATTATTATTACGACCACAGCGACCGCGCACGCCAGCAGGAGAGCTTTCGCGTCCACATTCGTGCCGCGCGCGAGACCGGTCTACCGCTGATCGTCCATACCCGGGACGCAGAAGAGGATACCGCCGCGATCCTGCGCGAGGAGATGGGGAAGGGGCGTTTCGGCGGGGTGATCCATTGTTTCACCGCCAGCGACGCCTTCGCCGATGTCGCGCTCGATCTGGGGTTCTACATCAGCCTTTCGGGCATCGTGACCTTCCGCAACGCCAAGGCTTTGCAGGCGACGGCGGCGCGTATTCCGGACGACCGTCTGCTGATTGAGACCGACTCGCCGTTCCTGGCACCCATTCCCCATCGCGGCAAGCCGTGCGAGCCGGCCTTTGTCGCCGATACCGCCAGGTTCGTGGCCGATCTGCGCGGCTCCGGCGTGGACGCGCTGGCGCAATCGACCAGTGCCAACTTTAACCGTCTGTTTACCAAATGTTCGGCGGAGTAGAGCAGGGCGGTCGATGCTGCGGGTGACGATCCTCGGCTGCGCGACATCGTCCGGCGTGCCCCGCATCGGCGGCGATTGGGGCGATTGCGATCCGGCGGAGCCACGCAATCGCCGAACGCGCGCCTCGATCATTGTGGAGAGCGAACGGACACGCATCCTGGTCGATACCGGGCCGGACCTGCGCGAGCAGTTGTTGGCGGCCGGTGTGGCGCATTTCGACGCAGTGCTCTGGACTCATGACCATGCCGATCACTGCCACGGCATCGACGATCTGCGCCAGGTTGCGCATGCGATGCGTGGGACGGTGTGCGGCTTTGCCCATCGCCGGACGGTCGCGCCGCTCCACAGCCGCTTTGCCTATGCCTTCGAGGGACGGCCCAATTATCCGCCGATCATCACGCTCGAGGCCCTGCCCGACGATGGGCTGACGATCGGCGACATTGCTGTGCGCCATGTCGAGCAGCCGCATGGCGACATTTACTCCAGTGGCTTCCGTTTCGAGCATGGCGGCGCGTCGGTTGGATATGCCACCGATTTCCATGACGTGACGCCCGCCATGTGCGCCTTTTACGCGGGCGTGGACCTGTGGGTGGTGGATGCGCTTCGCGAGCGGCCGCATCCGACCCATGCGCATCTGGCGCTGACGCTGGCAGCGATCGACGATGTCGCACCCGGCCGCGCGGTGCTGACGCATATGGACAGCAGCATGGATTATCAGCGGCTGCGCGCGACGCTGCCACCGCGTGTCGAGCCCGCCTATGACGGCATGACGCTCACCGCCGGCGCTGCATGAGCGGTAGCGGCGACCAGGCGGCGCATGCGGTATGGCTGCTACTGGCGCTGTTGCTGGTCACAAGCGCCATGATCGGTCGTCGGATTCCGATGGCCCGGCTGATTGGCTGGGCGGCGGCATGGGTCATGCTGTTTCTCGGCCTGTTCATCCTCTTCCGCTGGCTGGAGCCGGAGATCACCGCCTGGCAGTTGTCGCGCCGTGCCGGTGAGGTTGGCGTGGTCAGTCCTGGGACGTCCGGCGCGGCCCAGGAGGTTCGGATTCCCGTCTCGCGCGACGGCCATTATTGGGTCGAGGCGTCGATCAACGAACAGAAGGTGCGCTTCCTGATCGACAGCGGCGCCAGCATAACCGCGCTCTCCGAGGCGACGGCGTCGCGGCTTGGGCTTGCGGCGGATCCCATGGGCCGTACGCTCGTCGTCCAGACCGCCAACGGGCCCGTCACCGCCCGGCGCGCCACCGTGGACGACCTCAGCATCGGCCCGATCCGCGCCACCGACCTTCCGGTCATCGTATCGCCGGCATTCGGCGAAGTGAACGTGCTGGGCATGAACTTTTTGGGCAAGCTGAACGGATGGCGTGTCAGCAACGGGGGCATGGTGCTGGAGGGGGGATGATGGCTGATGGCTGGTTATCGACGGCTGTTATTTAACATAATATATATTATCGTTCTAACGCGTTGGTCCTCAGGTTTGCGTCTCCGGCCAACAGTTGATCATAGACGTTCTGATACGCATCGATCACGCGTTCGCGCCGAAACAACTCGTTTGCGATCGTCTTCCCGTTTCTTGCTAGCTCCGTGCTGAGTTGGCTATCGCAGCAAAGCTTGATAACGCTTTCCGCCATCTCCCCCTGGAAGTCGATGGGAACCACAATGCCCGCGCGCTTTCCCGGTGCCTCCAGAAGCTCTCGAGCCGATGCCACATCGGTGCTGACGACCGGACATCCCGCAGCCATCGCCTCGATCATCGTTCGCATCAATCCCTCATGGCGCGAGGGAATGCATACGACATGGGCGCGCTGCATAAGCTCGGCCATGTCGGCACGATAGCCGAGAAAGCGAGCCATATTCCCCAACCGTTCCGCCGCGCGGAAGCACTCCTGCGCGTAGGTGTCTCTATTGGGTGCAACATCCCCACAGAGCCAGCTCTCTATGCCGAGCGCCGCAAGCTGCGGTGCCACGTGGTCTAGGTAGCGCAACTGCCCCTTCTTTGGAGAGATCACACCGGAGACGAGAACAAACTTGCGGTCAGGCTTCCGCGAGACTGGCCTGAACTGGTCAAGGTCCACGATCGAATAGGTTGCAGAGCTCTTTCCTGCGGCATGCGGAATGATGGCGGCCCAGCGATCCTGCATATCCTTCGACAGAAAAAAGATATGCGAGGCGGCTTTGAACATCCATCCCCATCGGGTCTTCGGCACCCGCCGGTCCGGGTCAAGCGTGTCACGGACGTTGAAGACGATGTGCGTGCCGGGACGCAAGCGCACGCCACCATAGGAAAGCTGAAACGCAAGCGGATCGTTGGCGTGCACGATCCGAACGCCTGTCTTCGCGATCAGCCTCCGAACCGCAAAAGCGTAGCGAACATACGTCGATAGGACAGGGCCCGGTGCGGCTCTAAGTCCCCGGCTCGCGTGCTCGCTGATGATGTGCACCTCCAGTCCCGCAGCGCGCCAGCCTTCGACTACCCTGCTCTCCCGGTTCGTCACCATGATAGGCCTGAACCTGTTCAGCGATCTGACGATCTGATCAAGGCTGGCGATGCCGCCGTTGGCGCCCGCTCCCGTCTGGAGCGCCACGACAAGGATCGGAGGCCGGTCTTCAGATGGCGACACGCCGGTCATCTCGTGCTCGCGAGCGCGCCTTCATAGAAGGATTCGAGCTCGGCAACGCATCGGCTCATACCGAACGCGCTGTTCTCCACCTTTTGTAGCCACTCGTCCGGGTCGGGCTTGGACCCACTCAGAATGTCGGTCATAGCGGCGGCCCAGCGGTCGATACCCGCATTGAGGGGAAGCTGGGCGACCCCCTCCCCGACCACTACCACTTCATGGGGCATGTTGTCCGGCATCAGTACGGGGCAGCCGCCCGCCTGCGCCTCAAGGAGAACAATGCCGAGGCCTTCGCTGAACGACGTCAGCACGAAAATGTCGAACATTGCCATAAAGGCGGGTATATCGTCCGTTCCCCCCGCGAAGCGGACATGATCCGCGATGCCGAGCCTTGCGGCGTGCTGCCTGCAGGCCTCCTCCAATGGCCCGCGCCCGATCAGCACCAGCATTCCGTCGGGTTGGCTTTCGTGCCACCTTGCAAAGCACTCCAGCAGAAATTCATGGTTCTTGACCGGGTCGAACCGACCGACATGACCGACAACCAAGGCATCTTGCGGGATGTCCAATTCAGTACGCAACCTCTTTGCGCGATCAGCAGCGCCGCGAAATCCGGAATAGTCAAAACCATATAGCAGTATTCTGCAGTCGTCCCGCCGATCCCAGTCCTTGCCTGCGAGATCGGCCATCGCCATTTCACTGATGCCAAGCGCATGAGTGGAGGCGCGCATCGACACCGCGCGGCCCACGCTCCGCCGGACACGGCGGCGCCACGTTCGGCTATCCACACCTTCGCTTCTTGCCGAGTGGTTATGGATGATTCTCACCGGGACGCCGGCCGCCGCTGCCGCCACAAGAGCAGGACCCGACACAATAGGATCAACATGCGCGTGGACGACCTCAAAGGGCCCCTCACGCTTCAGGAAGCGATAGAGGTCGAGAAACCACGCGGCCTTGTTGGCCATCGGCAGTGTGTGAATGATCACGCCGGCAGAGCGGACAGCGGCTTCATAGGGGCCGATCTCTTCCTGCATGAGCACGATCTCATGACGAAACGGCCCGTTCGCGCTCACCCGGAAGACGTGGACCAACCATGTTTCGATGCCGCCGCGGGGAAGCCACTTGAGGACATGAAGGATGCGCGGTCTTTTGTCAGGACAGGAGGCATCGATTGTTCGCATTATGATCTTCCAGCGCGCCATAGGGGATTCAGACTGGGAGCGTATGAGGGTCTCTCAAGGCGAAAGGCATCTCTGTAGAAGAGGTGCACGATGCCAAGTAGGATAGATCCTGTGAGCACCATCTGCTGAAGTGCTACAAGTTGATCGGTCGACACACCGAACTGGGTAGCGAAAACCACAAATCCTGCGGTGACCAACCCGTTACCCCTGCCCCTTTCGTAAAGCGAACAGACCCATTTCAAGATGAGGCCGTAGAGACAGAATATGATGATCACCCCCGGGATATGGAAATTCCAATAGGCTTCCGCGACCGGCCCGATGGGTACAGCTGTTCCCTCTACCATTTCACCCAGGAAGTACTGCGCATAAAGAGAGCCTGGGCCGCGTGGCTTATCTTGCCAGACGGCACGAGGGACCATCGCGAATACGGCGCCCGTGTAGGTGTAACCGAACATCAGCCCTGTGGTTCGAACCGCGTCGCTGGTGACGGGGACCGCTCCATTGAGCGACTGACGGACCTCGAACTCGTCCTGGGAGCGCGTGAGAATACCCTGCATGTCGACGTTGCGCGCCGCGTCGATGGCCGTCGTATTGCTCACACCCGCAGTACGTATGATGTTTAGCAACCCGAGCGACATAAAGGCTAGGGGAAGGACGATTAACCCAAGGCGCCAAGGCACCCTGCGGGCTGCCATTGCCCAGCCGAGTCCGACGAGCACCAACACGACCAGAGCCGCCGAGCGAGACCCGGCGACGAGAAACTGCTGTGCCGCGACGAGGAGGAGCGTGACGATGAAGAGCGGACTGCGAGCGTCCTGGGGGCGCGTGCAGATCCACAGAAGCATCGCGAGAAAACCGATATCGAAAAACGCGATCAGCGGCCCCAGCCCCTCCAGAGCGCGGAACCGCCCATAGGCCAGTTCCATGATGTGCTCGATCAGGCCACCGCGGGACTGGATGAAGGCGGTGACTGCAAGCACGTTGCAGATGACAACTCCCACGAGGATTGAGCGCAAGCGAACCGTATCGACTTCAGGCGCGAGACGAAGGGGTCGCTTGGTCTGGCGCGATGCGGAAAACAGCCCGAAATAGAGGCAAAGCTGGGCCAGGATCTGAAGCGCGGTGTAGTAGGCCACTTCCCGCCACATCTGGTCAGGGTCGTACCAGGCAGTGGCCGAGAAATAGGGTGGTGCCAGCGGTCGACCTGAGAGGAGACCACCATAGCCGCCGAACGAGTTCATGACATTGGGAAGGCTCGTAAGCAATGGCCATAGAACAACGGCTATATTGACGGGGTGAAGGATACCCATCGGATTGTGCCAGAGCAGGATGAGCGGAACTATCCGTAGCAGGTCGTGGGCGAGTCCCAACACCAGTTCCAGTGCTACAGCACCGTCGTTTGCCCGCACGCCATTGACTGCAGCCTGCAGGATTTCCGGCACCGTGCCTGTCGCCAGGATGAGGATCATCACCACGATCTGAAAGACGCGCGGAACGACCGGGCGTACGGGAGATCCCGGAATGAAAGGCTGGAAGGTCAAGCCGGCAACCTCAAAGCGGAGCGCGGGCATCGAGGATGACGTTCCACGCGTTCAGCCGGTGGGCTACCCGGGCGTGGAGCCGTCGCGCTAGTGGCGGAAGCGGTGCGGCAAGCTTTACTAGCCTTGATCCCGTCGGCATCGGTGCAAGCCGCGTCCGAATGTCCACGAGGCCGGCAAGCCGGGCCAGATTGCCGAACAAAAGCGGCGTCCAGGTGAACAAATGCATGTCGGCATTCTCTCGCCATCGCGCTTGCCGCGGATCGTGCGGGCTCTCACCGGGAACGATCAATCTGAGGGGCTGGCCGGGCTTCACCACCCGGGACAGTTCCCTCAGGACGTCCGCCGGCCTCTCTACATGCTCGATGGCATGGAAGCTGATCGCGATATCTATGCTCGCGGTTTCGATTTCGGTCAGTACTGACACGACGTCTATGCCGCTGGTGCGCGCGACAGCTGCGGACGCTGCGCCGATCTCCACCCCGACCCGCTGCCGGGCCGGAAGCCGCGTCAGCACGCCGCCCGTCCCGCATCCGAAATCCAGAAGAACGTGGTCTTCGCTTGCCAGATCGGTGAACAACGAAGCCCGCAGCGTCTGGTTGTGTTCCGATGCCGCGCCCGTCCTCTGTTCGAGATAGGTCTGCCCGGCCTCTGAGCGGTATATGTCGGCTGCGTCTGTGTTGCGCATCTAGCTGTTCCACACCCGGAGGCTATGCGTGCAAAGTACGGACATGCCCCCTGCACTCTCCGCCCCTTCCCGGTACAAACATCGAAATTCACATGGCAGGGCGCGCTCGCTCAACATATGCACCCCCCCGAGCAAGACTGACCACTAACGGGCGGAACCGCTGCGAGCAACCTGCTTGAAGATGCCCGCTCGTCTCTCTATCGCGATGCACAGCTGGCCAGCTGCCTGACTGTCGGCACTTCCGCCGGTCAGACCTTTATGAACGATCCAGGGGCGCAAATCATCGCCCGTCTCAGGAGGGACGTTTCCTGACAGCCACAGCCGACATGTATTCGGACTGCCGCTGGCGAATGCCAACCAAGCAGGCGCCCGATCGCGTCACCATGGCGGGCCGATAGGATGGCCACAGACCCTTCACGCCCTGTCAACCGGGTCAATCTGCGACGCCGCATATCGTCGAACCTGTTGGTACTCGGCGGCAGCAGCGGGATCGGCGCCCTCCTCTCCATGCTCGCCACCGCCGCGAACTCGCGGGCACTGACGTTGACCGAGTTCGGAACGTTCGTACTGCTTCAGGCCTCCGCCCTGATGTTGGCCGGGCTCATGCAGTTTTCCACGCAGCAACCCATCATAAAGATGGGGGAACTGGCGCTGCATGGCCGCGACGCGCGTAAGTTCGAGGCCTATGTGGGCTTGGGGCTGGTTGTCGATTTCCTCTCGGCCTTCACCGCAGCGGCCCTGTCCATGATGATGGTTGTCGCCATTCCTGGCACCTTGGGTCTGTCACCGGAAGTACAGGCTGCGGCCATGCCGGTGTGTGCAAGCCTGCTGTTCCAGGGCTATCGAACGTCTGAAGGCGTTCTGCGCGTATTGAACCGCTTCAGGGTCATCGGCTTTGTACAGGTTGCGAGCGCAGTGGTGCAGCTCATCACAGCGCTCCTTCTCTGGTGGCTGGATGCGCCGTTCTTTTTCTATGCCCTCCTCGCCGCTCAGGTGATGGCGCTTCCGTCGGTCATGCAACTCGCAGCGGCCCTATGGCTGATGCGCGGTCGGCAGATGCGTCCCCGATATGCAGACATGCTCCAAAGCTCACCAGATAGACGCGCGTTCCTATCTTACTGCTTGCGTACACACGTCATGGGTACGTGTGACAGCGCCCGCAACTTCGGTGACTCTATCCTGGTTGGAGCGATTGTCTCGGTTGAGGCCGCGAGCGTGTACAATGTCAGCAAGCAGTTGGCCGGCGTGTTACGCAAGGCGAGCACGATCTACTCGTCTGTCATTTTCCCCGAGTTCGCCCGGATGGCTGCTGACGGCCGTTATGATGATGCTGTGCGCGTGGGTCGCAAAGCCGCCCTGTTGTGCCTTGCAGCTACCCTCCTTCTCGCGGCAGCCGCCTCTGCACTCGGAGCCGCAGCCTTACATATTGTGTTCGGTCCCGCCTTCGCAGCGGGGCATTGGATTCTCGTTGTTCTAGTTGTGACGGCGGGGCTGCAACTGGTCAGCACAACCTATTCGATGCTGGTTCAGGCTTTTGCTGGGCCGGCCTTGGTGCTGCGGGCCTATCTGGTTGCGACTTCCGCATTCCTGGTTACAGCGGTGGGAGGTCTGCCGCTGATGGGGGCGATCGCTGCTGCTTGGGGGCAAGCTGGCTTCATGCTCGTGCTGATCATCATGTGCATGCGCGCAGCGTCTCCCCGAAGCGGCCTTGGGGGGGACAGACGCTTTGCGGATAGAGGAGGCGCGGGCAATCGCCCGCTGGATTAGGGAACTCGATCTGCCCCGAGGCAGTGTCTGCCTGAACCTCGGTTCGTCCACCGGTAAGTTCAGGCGCGAAGCGCAGCCTCACATCCATACGGAGCTATTCGCTCCGCTGGAGGAAGCTGGCCTTGTGGTCGTCCACTGCGACGCCAAGGACGCGGAGGGAGTCGACGAGGTCGGCGATCTGCTGGATTCGGCATTCCGCGCAAAGCTGCGTAGCCACAATGCGAAGCTGATCCTGTGCTGCAACCTCCTCGAGCATCTCGAGGCACCGGATGCCTTCGCACGAGCATGTGGCGACCTTGTGCGTTCGGGCGGCCATGGTATCTTCTCGGTGCCATATTCTTATCCCTATCACCCGGACCCGCTCGACAACATGCTGCGACCGAGCCCATCGGAATTGTCAGGCATGCTTCCGGGCTGGGTTTCGCTGCGCGAGGAGGTAATTCGTGGCGGCAACCACTGGACGGACTTAAGGGCGACCGGAAGACCCATGGTCAATCTGATGCGGCATGTGGCGCGTGTCGCTATGCCCTTCTACCGTCGAAGCCACTGGAGGCATATCGCTCACCGCCTGTTGTGGCTTTATCGCCCGTTCAAAAGCAGCGTCGTGCTTGTGCGTCGCTTCGATTGATATCCTGTGCTGGCTATCGGCGGTGCTAGTCCGGTCATGCAGCTTCGGCGTCGCTGCGCCGTGCCCGCTCTGCCAGCCGCCGGAAGAAGTTGGCGCGAATGGGATCAAGCACCTCCGGCAGATACGCCGCGCTGGTGCGACGGTCTACGGCGGATGCGGCCGCTACGCTGTCGGGGGTCACCGCGTAATGGCCGATGAGGGCAGCGAGCCTCACCCGATCGCCAGGCGCATGGGTACGGTCTGCCGGGATGATCTCAGGGATTCCTCCGGCGGTCGATCCGAGACAGGCGCAGCCGCGGCTCATCGCCTCGATCGTGGCGCGCGGCAGCCCCTCCTGGTAGCTTGGCTGAAGATGGACGTCGATCTCATCCAGCCATTCGCGCACACCCTCACCTGACGGCTTCGTGCCGTCGAAACGCACCAGGTCCGAGACTCCGCATTCGGCAGCGCGCCGCAGCCAGGGCCCCTGATCGCCAGCGCCAAGCACCCGATACTGGACCGGCACGCCCTCTGCCCTGAGGCGCGCGATCGTCGGCAGCACGTCCTGTATGCCTTTCGACATGATGCGCAGCGAAGCAACCGTCCCGAAGATCGGCGCACGCCCTGCCCTGAGGCTCGCCAACCGGTCCTCTCGTCTGGCGAGGCTTGCGACATCCGCCGCGACGATTTCGACACATGAGACGCCGACCGTGTCGCCCGGCGACGGATAGCGTCGCTGCAGGAACTCACGTGTAACGTACAAGGCCTGCTCAGCCGAACGCGCTACACGCTTCAACCGATATGTCGCGAGCGGTGCATAGGCCTTTGAAATCAAATTGCCCTGATGTCCGTACCCGTCGAGCGCACAGCCGACCACTTCTGCGGCCCATGGGACATTCAGCCGTCGCGCGACAGCGGCTCCAAGATTACCCAGATCGCTGGGCAGCCGGACCAGAACCGCATCGGCGCGCGCAATCTCGTGTTCGAGGGTCACGCTCGCCGTTCCGTTCAGTCCCAGCAGGCGCTGAGAAAGCGTGAAGTCCGAAATGAGCTCAAACCGGACACCCGGGAGATCCGATCGAGCGAGATCGGCATTGTCTGGCAGCAGGCCTCCATCACGTGCCACGACAACGACTTCGTCGAACGCCTTCAGATAGCGCTCCCATACAACACGTGGAAACGATCCCACCGTGTAAAGCGCGTCATCGCGTCCGCGCAGGAAACGGTGATCATGGACGAATACAAGGCGCGATTTCCTGGCCGTCATCATCATGACTCTTCGTTTCCATGGGCTTTCCACTGTGCGCTGTCCGCGCCAACTGCCGGTGCAGGGGGCGTCATATCATCCAGCTGAAGGTGCCGCATCATTTGCGCGTTGACGTGATCGACCTGATATCTCGCACTGCAGCGCTCCCAGGCTGCCTCGCCCATCTGCTGCCGCAGTGCGGTTGCGCCCGCCAGCCGACGCATGGCGTCAGCCAGCGCACCTGCATCTCGAGCAGGTACAAGTATGCCGCTCTCCCCATCAACGATTGTCTCGCGGCAGCCCGGAGCTGTGCTCGTAATGATCGGCCGCCCGGTTGCCATGGCCTCCAATACCGTTCGCGGCGTACCCTCGCGGTAGGAAGGCAGGACAAATACGGAGCAAGCGGCCAGCGCCGGACGGACGTCCTCTTGCGCCCCGGCATAGTCCAGTCCTGAAGCGCACCAGCGCGCAAGGTCCGCCTCTGCGATGCCATCAGGACCTTCGTCATGATAGCCGACCAGCGTGAAGCGCGCGTCCACCCCTTCCTTGATCAACGATGCAGCGGCTTCTGCATATTCGCGAACCCCTTTGTTGCCGAGAAGCCGGGCGATCATCAAAAAGTTTGCGGCCGCCGGCAGTGGTGCCTTCGGATAGCTCGCCATGTCCACTCCGGACCCATTCACCAGACGGGCCTTGGTGACGTCGGCAAGTGCACCCGCCGCAATGAAGTCGTCGCGATCGTCGGGATTCTGAAAAATCACCGCGCGATTTGCCGCTGTCGCATGGCGCCAGAGCCGGCGGGAAACAGCGGATACCGCACGCTGCCGCCAACTCCGCCCGGCTGTGAATGCATAGCCGAGGCCAGTCACGAGTGAAACCGACGCAACCCCGGAGTCCCTCGCGGCGAGCGAACCCCAGATGCAGGGCTTTATCGTGTATCCCATAACCAGGTCGATGCGGTGCGCATCCACAAGGCACCGGATAGCGCGGCGGTATTGCAGGTCCTCCCACGGATTGAGGCCGGTTCGTGCGAGCGGCACATCATGCGGAGAAACGCCGAGCGCGCGAAGATCGGCAGCAATAGGGCCAGCCAGATCGGGTGCGCTCGCATGGACGCGATGTCCGGCCTGAACCATCCGTTGCAACAACGCTCCTCGAAACTGAAGCAGTGACGGCGCATAGGACGCGTTGATCAGAACGGTCTGGCTTGTCATGCTCTTTGATCGGAGCTGACTGGTTGGTTCGCTTGCTGAGCCAGAGGTTTAGCCGGGTTTCCCGCAACGATGACGCCAGCAGGCACGTCTCGCACCACAACCGCGCCCATGCCCACCACGGCTCCGGATCCGATGGACACACCCTGGCGGATCATAGCGCCCGATCCGATATAGGCCCCATTACCGATTGTGACTGCTCCATTGCATCGCACCCCGGGTGCGAACGTCACGAAGTCGCCGATCACGCAGTCATGTTCCACATAGGAATGAAGGTTGCAGTGGAAATGCGCGCCTATACGGATGTTGGAGGTCAGGGTGACGCGGGGGGAAATCAGCGCTCCGACTTCCCAAGCGACATCATCAAACGTGACCACATCTTCCGCCAGAACACTGAAGAACGTCATTTCGGCATTTTGACACTTTCGGGCCAGGTCTTTGCGCACCCTTGGTTCGGCGATGGCTATGGCGATCCGCGCGTCGCCGATGCTTGCGAACGCCTCAAACGATAGAACGTCGTGGCCGTTGCACGACTCCTGTCGGGGTGAATCGTCCACGAAGACGAGGCGCGCACCGGGATTGTTCCTGCGCGCGAGAGGCATGATGCCGCGCCCGCATCCGCCTGTGCCATAGATGCCGAGCACGCGGCCCGTCATCTGCCGCTCCCGGTGAAGCGAGTCATGGTCGGGCTACCCTGCCCTGAAATCCCGCGGCGGAAAAGCACCAGACTGATCGTAAGCCACAGGATTCGCAGGTCCAGCACCAGCCCCGCATGGTCGACATACCACACGTCCGCCGCGAACTTCTCCTCCCAGCTCAGCGCGTTGCGGCCGTTCACCTGAGCCCAGCCGGTGATGCCCGGACGGACGTCGTGCCGCCGCGCCTGTTCGGCGCTGTAGAGCGGCAGATAGTCGGGCAGCAGCGGGCGGGGGCCGACGAAGCTCATGTCGCCGCAAAGCACGTTCCACAGGCTCGGCAGCTCGTCGACCGAGGTGGACCGCAGCCACTTGCCAAAGCGGGTCAGCCGGTCGGCATCCGGGAGTAGCGCGCCGTCCGGTCCGCGCGCGTCGGTCATCGTGCGGAACTTGGTGATGCGGAACAGACGACCATTCAGCCCCGGCCGCACCTGGCGGAACAGCACCGGCCTGCCGAGCCGCGTTGCCAGGGCAACCGCCAGCAGCAGCGCGAGCGGCGCGAGGAGGAGGATCAGCGATGCCGCCAGCAGGAAATCGGCTAACCGCTTTGCCGTCCCGTAGATGGAGCGGTGCCCCCTCACCTCGCGGCCTTCCGTCCAGCCGAGCGCATCATTCGCGCCGGTCACAACCGCAGCGCGCCGCTTTCGCGGGGCAAAACGGACTTGAGGTCGTAGACTACATGATCAGGCCGGGTGCAGCGCGCGATCGTCGCCGCGCCATCGCGGCGGAACTGATCATGCGCGACAGCCAGCACAACCGCGTCATACGCATCCTGGGGCGGCTCGCCGACCAGATCGACGTCATATTCGCGCCGTGCCTCCGCCGGGTCTGCCCAGGGGTCGTGCACGTCGACCATCGCGCCCACGTCCTGCAGCTCGCGGATCAGGTCGATGACGCGGGTATTGCGAAGATCGGGGCAGTTTTCCTTGAACGTCAGTCCCAGGATGAGCACGCGCGCGCCGTTGACCTGGATCCGCCGCTGCAGCATCGCCTTGACGATCTGTCCCGCGACATAGGCTCCCATGCCGTCGTTAAGGCGCCGGCCCGCGAGGATGATCTCCGGGTGATAGCCCAGCGCCTGCGCCTTGTGGGTCAGATAATAGGGATCGACGCCGATACAGTGCCCCCCGACGAGGCCGGGACGGAAGGGCAGGAAGTTCCACTTGGTGCCCGCCGCCTTCAGCACCGCTTCGGTATCGATACCCATGCGGTTGAAAATGATCGCCAGCTCGTTGATCAGCGCGATGTTGAGGTCGCGCTGCGTGTTCTCGATCACCTTGGCCGCTTCGGCGACGCGGATCGACTCCGCCTTGTAGGTGCCCGCCGTGACGATGCTGGCGTAAAGCCGGTCGATCAGGTCTGCCGCCGGCGGGGTCGATCCCGCCGTGACCTTGCGGATCGTCGGCAGCCGGTGGTCCTTGTCGCCCGGGTTGATCCGCTCGGGGCTGTATCCACAGTAGAAATCGACGTTGAAGCGAAGGCCGGACTCGCGTTCGAGAACGGGGACGCAGTCCTCTTCCGTCGCACCGGGATAGACGGTCGATTCATAGATGACGATGTCGCCGCGCTTGAGCACCCGGCCGACTGTCTCGGACGCCCGGATCAGCGGCGTCAGGTCGGGTCGGCGATGCGCGTCGATCGGCGTCGGGACGGTCACGATGTAGAGGTTGCAGTCGGCGATGTCCGCCCGATCCGTCGTGAAGCGAAGGTGGCGGGCGGCCTCAAGCTCGTCCCGGCTGGCCTCCAGCGTGCGATCCTCACCGCCGCGGAGTTCGGCGATGCGCGTTTCGCTGATGTCGAAGCCGACGACCGGGCGAAGCTTGCCGAATTCGACCGCCAGCGGGAGGCCGACATAGCCCAGGCCGATCACCGCCAGACGCAACTCGTCCAGCGGTGGAAGGTCCGCAGCCCCACTCACTTGCCCGTATAATCCCGATACCAACCCACAAATTCCCGGATCCCGTCGCGGAAATGGGTTTGCGGGCGATAGCCGGTGAGGCGTTCGAGGAGCGAGGCGTCCGCCCAGGTGGCGGGGACGTCGCCGGGCTGCATCGGCATATAGTTGCGGACCGCCTTGATCCCCAGCTCGTCCTCGATCGCGTCGACGAAGTCGAGCAGGCGGACCTTGTCGCTGTTGCCGATGTTGACGATGCGGAACGGCGCGACGGGGCTGAGCGAGTCGCCCTCGACGATATCCTCGCGCGATGCCGGTCGCTCGGGCACCGCATCGATCAGCAGGCGGATTCCGCGCACCAGATCGTTCACATGCGTGAAGTCGCGGTACATCTCGCCATGATTGTAAATGTCGATCGGCCGGCCGTCGAGCATGGCGTCGACGAACTTGTACAGCGCGAGGTCGGGGCGCCCCCAGCTTCCGTACACGGTGAAGAAGCGGAACATCGTGGTCGGCAGGTTCCACAGATGGGCATAGCTGTGGCCCATCGCCTCGTTCGCCTTCTTGGTGGCGGCGTAGATGGTCAGCGGGGTGTCGGCCTTCTCCACCTCGGTGAAGGGCATTTCCTCGTTCGCGCCATAGACCGACGAGGTCGACGCCATCAGCAGGTGGCGCACGGCGTTGCGGCGCGCGGCCTCCATGACGTTGAAGGTGCCGACGACGTTGGAATCGATATAGGCGCGCGGATTTTCGAGGCTGTAGCGGACACCCGCCTGCGCGGCGAGGTGGACGATGACGTCGGGCGCGAAGGCGTCGATCGCGGCGTCGAGCGTCTCCTGCTCCTCCAGCAGCGCTTCCGTGGCCGAAAACCGCTCATTCTGGTGCAGAATCGCGTGCCGCCGACGCTTGAGGTTCACGTCGTAATAATCCGACATGCCGTCATAGCCCTGGACTGTGAAGCCCTCGGCCAGCAGCAGCCTGGCGAGATGGAAGCCGATGAAGCCGGCCGTCCCGGTGATGAAGACCCTCATTGCCCTTTTCCCCAATCAACGCTGAACGCGTCCTTGCCTCAGCCGCGCGGCAAATGCCAGCCATTGCGTTGCGCGTGCCGCCGCCATAATCGGGACATATGCCGAACCAGACCACCGGACATCCCGACATCGGCCCGCTCGTCGCCATCATGGCCCGGTTGCGCGACCCGCAGCGGGGCTGTGCGTGGGACGTCGCGCAGGACTTCGCCAGCATCGCGCCCTATACGATCGAGGAAGCCTATGAGGTCGCCGACGCGATCGCGCGCGGGGACATGGATGATCTTCGCGACGAACTGGGCGATCTCCTCCTGCAAGTCGTGTTCCACAGCCGCATGGCGGAAGAAGCGGGCGCGTTCGATCTGGGCGCAGTCATCGCCGGAATCTGCGACAAGATGATCCGCCGTCACCCGCATGTCTTCGGCGAGGGTAACGAGACGCCGGGCTGGGAGTCGATCAAGGCGGCCGAACGGGCGGAAGGCGGCGCGAAGCGGGCGCTCGACGGTGTTGCGATCGCCCTCCCCGCTCTGCTGCGCGCGCAGAAGCTTCAGAAGCGGGCAGCCCGGACCGGCTTCGACTGGCCGGACACGACGGGCGTGCTGGCGAAGGTTCATGAGGAGCTGGCCGAGCTCGACGCGGCGGCCAGCGATTCCGAACGGACGGAAGAAGGCGGCGACCTGCTGTTCGCGGTGGTCAACCTGCTCCGCCACCAGGGCGTCGACGCCGAGGACGCCCTGCGCGCCGCCAATGCCAAGTTCGAACGGCGCTTCGCCGCCATGGAGGACGCCGGCGGCGAGGCGTTCGCCGACCTGAGCCTCGAGGACAAGGAAGCGCTCTGGCAGGAGGCGAAAGCGCGGGGGCTTTAGTCCGGTCAAGGCACCTACGCGCGATCGATCGCTGCCGTCTGCCCGAACTGCGCGGCGAAACGGGCCGCATCGGCATCACTCAGCCGCACGTCGATCACCAGACCGCCCGACTCTTCTGCGCCGCTGCCGACAACCTCGCCATGCTGGTGGAGCCAGGCGGCCGCGGCTCCGCCGGCGGTTCCTATGTGGATGCGGTGGAGTTCAAGGTCCTTTGCGAGAAGGTCCCGAACCGCAACTTCCAGCCCCTCGATCCCCTCCCCCGTCACGGCGGAAATCAGCACGGCACCCTGACGACCGCCTCGCTCTTCCATGATCGCCCGCAGATCGTGGTCGAGCAGGTCGATCTTGTTCCAGACCTCCAGAAGCAGGGGCCGGTCGCTCGTTTCAGTGTCCTCCTCCCCCGCCTGCTCGCCGACCACGCCCAGCTCCTCCAGCACGCCCAGCACATCGGCCCGCTGCGCATCGGTGTCGGGGTGGGAGATGTCGCGGACGTGAAGGATCAGGTCCGCTTCGACCACTTCCTCCAGCGTCGCCCGGAACGCGGCGATGAGCTGGGTCGGCAGGTCGGACACGAAACCGACGGTATCGGACAGAATGACCTTCTCCAAACCGGGGAGAGCGATGGCGCGGAGCGTGGGATCGAGTGTCGCGAACAGCATGTCCTCCGCCGTCACATCGGCGCCGGTCAGGCGGTTGAACAGCGTCGACTTGCCGGCATTGGTGTAGCCGACCAGAGCAACCACCGGCCACGGTGCCCGCTTGCGGCGCTGGCGGTGAAGCGCGCGCGTCCGAGTCACCTGGTCCAGCTCGCGCCGGATTCGCGCCATGCGATCGCGGATCATCCGTCGGTCCGCCTCGATCTGCGTTTCGCCGGGGCCACCGAGGAAGCCGAAACCGCCGCGCTGCCGTTCGAGGTGAGTCCAGCTCCGTACCAGCCGGCCCGCCTGATAGTCGAGATGCGCCAGTTCGACCTGAAGCCGCCCCTCGGCCGTCGCCGCACGCTCGCCGAAGATTTCGAGGATCAGACCGGTGCGGTCGATGACCTTGGCATTGGTCATCTTTTCGAGGTTGCTTTGCTGGACAGGCGCCAGCGCGTTGTCGACGATGACGAGTTCTGCCTGATGCTCGGTGACGAGGCCGGCAATCTCCCCGACCTGCCCGGGGCCGAACAATGTCGCCGGGCGGGCCTGCCTCAGCCGCCAAGCCCGCGCCAGCACGACGTCGATGCCGATCGCCAATGCCAGGCCCCGCGCCTCCTCCAGCCGCGCATCGACATCGCGGTCATGGCGGTTGCCCGGATCGGCGAGGACCAGGATGGCGCGGGCTCCGCGCGCAACCTCCTCACGCTCCTCAAAATGTGAAATCGGCCTCTACCCTTCAGTCGTCGTCATTGTCCTGCTCCGCCTCCCCCGACAGATCGAGCGGGCGGGACGGCTGAACGGTAGAAATCGCATGCTTGTAGACAAGTTGCACGAGTCCATCGCGCTGCAGAAGCATGCAGAACAGATCATAAGCCGCGATTTCGCCTTGCAGCATCACGCCGTTGACCAGAAACATGGTGACCGGGTCGCCCGAATTGTGCACCGCGTTAAGAAAGATTTCCTGCAGAAGCCGGGGCTTGCGCTCATTCGATTCGAACGCCTTCTGAACCGCGCCGAGGTCGACCGAATGCGCCGGCATGACGGTCGAGATGGCGTGCTTGTACACGAGCTGACTCTGTCCGTCGCGACGCAGTAGCACCGAGAAATTGTCAAACCATGTGATAATCCCTTGTAATTTAACACCTTTTACAAGAAACATGGTGACGGGAGTTTTAGACTTCCGAAGGGTGTTCAGGAAGACGTCCTGAAGATTGTTGATCTTTTCGGCCATTGTAAAACTCCATTATTGGCGAGTCGTGGCTCGCATATTGCACCCTGACAGCCGGGCATCTTTGTCGCCGGATCGACGAACATGAGGAATGTAAGGGAAAGGTCGACGCGAATCCACCTCCTTCACGGTGCGCTGCACAAAATGGCTAAACGGTCTGAGGTTCCATCTCGCGACAGCGAGTGAACCGCCGTGACCGGCGGTGCCGCCTTACTCGTCGCGATCGTCGGTCAGGCCGAGCACCTTGAGCTTGCGATGGAGAGCCGAGCGTTCCATGCCGATGAAGCTGGCGGTGCGCGAAATATTGCCGGAGAAGCGCTTGATCTGGACGCGCAGATATTCGCGTTCGAAATTCTCGCGCGCCTCGCGCAGCGGTGCCCCCATGATTTCCGAACCGACCAGAGCGTCACGGTCGGCACCGGCGCTGGGTTCGATCGGCAGCATGTCGATGTCGATGCGGGCAATCCGGTCCGCCGGTGCCAGGATGAGGGTGCGCTCGATGACGTTGCGGAGCTGACGGACATTGCCGGGCCATTCCCCGGCCTGAAGCGCGGCCATCGCTTTCGCCGACACCTCGGGCGTCGGAACGCGCCGTTCCTGCGCGAAGCGCGCGAGGAAATACTGGACGAGCGAGGGAATGTCGTCGCGTCGTCCCTCCAGCGGGGGGATGCTCAGCGGAACGACGTTAAGGCGGTAGTAGAGGTCCTCGCGAAATTCGGACGCCTCGATCGCCTGCCGAAGGTCGCGCGCAGTGGAGGAGATCACCCGGACATCGACCTTGACGTTGCGCTGGCCGCCGAGCCGGGTAAAACTCTGATCGGTCAGCACGCGCAGGACCTTGGCCTGGGTGGTAAGCGGCATGTCCGCCACTTCGTCGAGATAGAGCGTGCCGCCATGCGCCTGTTCGAGAAGCCCCGGGCGCGCGGTGCCGCTGCCGTCCTCCGCCCCGAACAGCTCCTCCTCCACCCGATGCGGGTCCATCCGCGCGCAGGCGAGGACGACGAACGGCCCCTCCGCGCGCGATGACCAGTTGTGGAGCATGCGCGCCGCAACCTCCTTGCCGACGCCCGCCGGACCGGCGATCAGGACGCGGCTGCCGGTCCCGGCCACCTTCTTGATGGTCGCGCGCACCTGGTTGATCGCACCGCTCGTCCCGGTCAGCTCGTCATCGAGGCCGAACTGGGTGCGGAGCGCCTGATTTTCGCGCTTCAGCCGCTCGGTCTCGGTCGCGCGCGCGACGAGATGGAGCAGCCGATCAGCCTCGAAGGGCTTTTCGATGAAGTCGACCGCGCCTTTGCGGATCGCGGCGACGGCGGTGTCGATATTGCCGTGGCCGGAGATGATCAGTACCGGAATGGTCGGATCCCGCCGCTTGATCTCGTCAAGCACCTCGAGCCCGTCGAGCTTCGACCCCTGAAGCCAAACGTCGAGCAGGACGAGCGACGGGCGCCGCGCGCTCAGCGCGTCAAGCGCCTCGTCGCTGTTGGCGGCGACGCGGGTGTCGAAACCCTCGTCCTCCAGAACGCCGGCGACAAGCTCACGGATATCGGCCTCGTCATCGACAACCAGTACATCAAGCGCCATGGGCGGGTTCCAGACCTTTCTCTGCGGGCGGCACGCCGGCCTCGGCAAGACGCGCGAGCCGCAATGTGTCGAACTGGATGACGACGCGGGCGCCGCCTTGCGCCGAGTCCTCAAAGGCGATCGCGCCCTGATGCTCCTCGACGATCTTCTTGGTGATGGCGAGGCCGAGACCGGTGCCCTTGGCGCGGGTCGTCATATAGGGTTCGCTGATCCGCTCCCGCTCCTGCGGCAGGCCGACGCCGTCGTCGCTGATGGCGATGAACAGGTCGTTGTCGGCGCGCCACATCCGCATCTCGACATGGCCGACTGCGGCTCCGTCGGATGCCGACCGGCCGACCTGCTCGATCGCCTCCACCGCGTTCTTGACGACATTGGTCAGCGCCTGGCCGATCTGGCGACGGTCGCAGACTAGCTGGGTGTCTTCCGTCTCCTGAACGAAGGCGAAGCGGATTTCGGGATGCGCCACCTCATGCAGGAAGAGCGCATGGCGCGCGATGTCGTCGATCGCTTCGGGACGGAACACCGGCTTGGGCATGCGCGCGAAAGACGAGAATTCATCGACGATCCGGCGAAGGTCGCCGACCTGCCGGATGATCGTCTGCGTCAGGCGGGCGAAGGTGCCGCTCTCCTCGTTGACCTGCGCGCCATAGCGGCGCTGGAGCCGCTCGGCGGCGAGCTGGATCGGGGTAAGCGGATTCTTGATCTCGTGCGCGATCCGCCGCGCGACATCGGACCAGGCAGCGCGGCGCTGGTCGAGCACCTGCTGGGTAATGTCGTCGAAGGTCAGCACATGGCCCGAGCTGTCGGCGACGACCTTGACCGCCAGCGTCCGGATGTCGGGGCCGGAGCGGATCTGGACAACATCGTTCGCCGCGCCGCTGGCGAGCAGCTCGGCCAGATCCTTGGACAATTCGGCGAGTGGCACGCCCTCCGCCTGCCCGCCGCCCGGAAGCAGGATGGCGCGGGCGCTGCTGTTGACCAGTTTGACGAGCCCTTCCTGATCGACCGACACCACGCCCGCCGTCACGCCCGACAGCACCGCTTCGGTAAAGGCGCGGCGGTTGTCGAGCTGCCCGTTGGCATGGACCAGCGCACTCGTCTGCGCCTCCAGCCGCTGGGTCATGCGGTTGAACGCCCCCGCCAGCGTACCGATCTCGTCGTTCGCCAGCGGTCCGTCGACGCGGGCGGAAAGGTCGCCCGCCGTGACCTTCCGCGCGGCATCGACCAGCTCGCCGACGGGTCGGACGACCCGATCTGCGACCGCAAGCGCGATCCACACCGCGAAGCTGACCAGCGCCAGAGTGCCAACGTACAGCGCCACATTGAAGCGGACCTGAAGCTCGCGCGACTGGCGTGCGAAGGCATCATAGTCCTGAAGAACCGCTTGCGCCCGCTCCATCTGGCTGAACGCCGGTGCCTCCGCGTCGCGGGTCGCGTAAAGAAACACGCCGGAACTGGGATAGAGGGTCGTCACCGCCTCGATCTGGCGCGGCGTCACCTTGACCACGACCGGCTCGCCGCCGCGCAGCCGCTCGATGATCTCCGGCGAGATCAGTTCCCTCGCCGACCGCTCGTCGGGATCGACCGTCGCTGCCGTCCGCGCGACGCCGTCGTTGCCGATCTCGATGATCGACGACCGGTTCAGCTTCCGCGTGACGACCTGATAGATATAGCCTTCGGCAAAGGTCGGGCTGGAGATCGGCGACTGCGTCAGATAGTCGCGAAGATCGCCCGCCATCGTCAGCGTCTCGTCCCCAACCTCCTTGAGGTTCTGCTGATAATAGCCGCGCGCGAGGTCGCTGGCGTTCTGGAGCATGCCGCGCGCATTGTCCGAGAACCAGAATTGAACGCCATATTGGAACAGCAGCGACGCGAAGATCACCACCATCACTGCGGGAACGCTCGCGACGAGCGAGAAGATCGCGACCAGCCGCACATGCAGCCGCCCATCGCCACCCGCGAGGCTGTTGGCGGCATGACGCTTTGCAATGCGGCGGCCGATCAGCACCAGCAGGATCAGCGCGGGCGCAAGATTGACGAGCAGGAGAAGCGCAACGATCGGCGGAGTGAGAAGGGTGTCGCTGCCCTCCTGCCGCGCAATCAGCCACCAGGTGCCCGAAGCGAACAGCAGCAGGCTGAGCACGGCGGCGACTTCGGCGAGCGCCACGAGGCGGCCGCTCTCAAGCAGCGCCGGCCTGGCAGGGCTTCGTTCGCCGCCAAGCACCGCATCACCCTGGCTGCCGACATTCATCGTTGCGGAAATATCACAGTGGATGCGACTGGCAATGCCGAAAAGCGCCGCCCACGACGACATGAGTGACTTTCGCGCATCGGTTGCCGTCGGTCGGGCGGGCCGCAGGGCTCAGCCCGGAGTCCGCCTGGGATTGGCGGCGCGGGCGGGATCGATGTCGTAGATGGTCAGCTTCTTGCGAAGCGTGTTGCGATTGATGCCCAGCATCGCCGCCGCCTTGATCTGATTGCCGTCGACCGCCGCCAGCGTCTCGCTCAACAGCACCGGCTCCACGCAGGCGAGCAGCAGGTCATGCATGTTGGCGGCATGCTTGGTCGCCCCGATCGTCAGATGTTCGCGCGTCCAGCGCCGGACCGAATCGCGCAGGCTGTCCTCGCAGGCGGTGGTGCGCGGCTCGGCCAGCCGGTCGTCGGCGAGCTCCTGCCGCAGCAGCTCCGGTCCGATGATCGTCTCGCGCGCCAGCACGGTGAGCCGCTGCATCAGGTTCTTCAGCTCGCGGACATTGCCCGGCCAGTTGTAAAGGCGAAGCAGCGCGGCGGCCTCTTCCGACAGCGCCTTGCGCGGCAATCCGTCCTGCGCTGCCTGTTCGAGGAAATGGCGCGCCAACAGCGGGACGTCGTCCGCCCGGTCGCGTAGCGCGGGGAGCATGATCGGCACGACGTTCAGACGATAATAGAGGTCCTCGCGGAAACGGCCTTCGGCAATCAGTCCTGCGAGATCCTGATTGGTCGCGGCGATGATCCGCACATCGACCCGGATCGCCCGGTTGCCGCCCACGGTCGTCACCTCGCCCGACTGGAGCACGCGCAGCAGCCGCGTCTGCGCCTCGAGCGGCATGTCGCCGATCTCGTCGAGAAACAGCGTGCCGCCCTGCGCCTGCTCGAACTTGCCGGCGGTGCGTGCCGTCGCCCCGGTAAACGCCCCCTTCTCGTAGCCGAACAGCTCTGCCTCGATCAGCTCGCGCGGGATGGCACCCATGTTGATCGCGACAAACGGCCGTTCGCGGCGATGACCCAGATTGTGGATCGCTTCCGCGACCAGTTCCTTGCCGGTTCCCGATTCGCCGAGCACCAGGATGGACAGGTCGTTCGAGATCACGCGCGCGATCGTGCGATAGACCTCCTGCATCGCGGAAGATCGACCGATAAGGGGCATGTCTTCCCCCTCCGACGGCTCTGCGCCCTCATGATCCTGCGCGGCGAGGCCCGACATGGCGGCGTTGACCGCCATCGTGAGGTCGTTGAGATCGAACGGCTTGGGCAGATATTCGAACGCCCCCTGAGCGGTCGCGCGAACGGCAGTGTTAAGCGTGTTCTGCGCCGAGAGGACGATGACCTTGAGCGTGGGGCGCTGATCGAGGATCGCGCCGAGCCCGTCCAGACCGTCGCCGTCGGGCAGGATCACGTCGCAGATCAGCAGCTCGGGGTCGAAGGCGTCGAGCTGGGCCTCGCGTTCGGCGATGCTGCCGACCGTCTTCACGATGTGCCCCTGCCGCCGCAGTGCCTCGCCGATCACCAGGCACACCGCCTGGTCGTCGTCGACCACGAGGATACGCCGTGCAATCATCGCGTTCAGCCTTTCTCGCCCTTGGGAAGCAGCAGCCGGAAGATCGTCCAGTCCTTCCCGTCCCTTCCGCCTGTCTCACGGTCATGCTGCACAAGGCCGCCCATGTCGCGGATCAGCTTGTCGACGAGTGCGAGACCGAGACCCTGCCCCGTCCGCTTGGTCGTGATAAACGGGTTGAACAGCACATCACGGATCGCCTCCGGCACGCCGGGGCCATTGTCCATCACCTGGATTTCGATGGGCAGGGTCACGGGCGTGCGGCTGCCCGCGCGCGTGATCGAAAAGCCGTGGCGGAAGGCAGTGGTGACGACAATCTGCCCGTTGGGCCTGCCGTGAAGCGCCTCGGCCGCGTTCTTGAGGAGATTGATGACCACCTGCACCAACCTGTCGCCATCGACCATCGCCTCCGGGAGCGAGGGGTCGTAATCGCGCCGCAACGACAGTTCAGGCGGCAGGCCGGCCTCGACAATGTCCACCGCGCGGTCGAGCAGCGGATAGATATTCTGTGCCCGGCACGATGCCGCCGGATCGGAGGTAAAGCCCTGCATGCTGTCGATCAGCGAGGCGATCCGGTCGACTTCCGCGATGATCAGGCGGGTCAGGTGGCGCTCCGCGTCAGGTGTCTCGGCCTCCAGAAGCTGCGCGGCACCGCGGATGCCCGCTAGCGGGTTCTTGATCTCATGCGCCAGCATCGCTGCCGCGCCGATCGCCGACATGGCCCCCGACGGCGGTCGGCGGAACCCGATCGCCTGGCTTTGTCCATGGACGTGAAGCGCGACGATCCGCCGGCCTGTCGCCTCGGCGAGCGGGCTGATGAGCACATCCATATGGACCGCTGCCGTTCGCCCGGCGTGGATACGGACGTCATAGGCGGCAATGGGCTTGTCGGCACGCCACAGGCTCGGGTCCAGCATCGGATCGTCGAGGCGAAGCACGCGGTCGACCGCGCTCCCGACCAGCGCCGAACTCGCCATGTTGAGCAGGCTTTCAGCGCGCGGATTGGCCGACAGGATGCGCCCGTCGGCGTCGAGGACCAGCGTCGCGACCGGATGCGTGCTGTGGCTGTCGACCGGTGCCGTGTTCGGCGCCATGCCTCTTCAGGCCGCAGCGCGTGAGAGGAACGGGTCGTAGAAGCGCGCCAGCATGTCGAGCACGGTCGCGGCGTCGCCGATCTGGTTGACGGCGTTGCGGAATTCTGCCGATCCGGGAAGCCCGCGTGTGTACCAGCCGATGTGCTTGCGCGCCATGTTGACGCCGACATGCTCGCCATAATGCGCCAGCATCGCGCGGTAATGCTCGACGATCAGATGATATTGCTCCTCGACCGAGGGATCGGGGCGGGTCTGGCCGCTGGCCATCCAGTGCATGACCTGACCCAGCAGCCACGGCTTGCCATAGGCGCCGCGCCCGATCATCACGCCGTCGGCGCCGCTCTGGTTCAGCGCCGCCTCGGCATCGGCGATCGAGCAGATATCGCCGTTGACGATGACCGGACGCGATACCGCCTCCTTCACCCGGCGCACGAACGACCAGTCGGCCGAACCCTTGTACATCTGGCAGCGCGTGCGGCCGTGAACGGTGATCATCCGCGCGCCCAGATCTTCTGCGATCCGCGCGAGTTCGGGCGCGTTGAGGCTGTGATGATCCCAGCCCATCCGCATCTTGACCGTCACTGGCACGTCCACGGCCTTGACGGTCGCGTCGATCAGCCGCGCCGCGAGTGGCAGGTCGCGCATCAGCGCACTGCCCGCGTCGCCGTTCACGACCTTCTTGACCGGACAGCCCATGTTGATGTCGATGATCGCCGCGCCGCGATCGGCGTTGAGCTTCGCCGCCTCGGCCATCTCCTCCGGCGAGCAGCCGGCAAGCTGCATCGACACCGGCTCCTCGCACGCGTCCCACGCCGCCTTCTGAAGCGACTGGCGCGTCTGCCGGATCATCGCGGGCGATGCGATCATCTCGGTCACGTTGAGCCCCGAGCCATAGCGGCGGACGAGCGTTCGGAACGGCATGTCGGTGACACCGGTCATCGGCGCCAGGATGACGGGCATGTCGATCCGGACAGGGCCGATCTGGATGGGAGCGAGGCGAGCCATGTGAAAACCTTGGGTAAAAACGCCGAGCCTGTACCGCGATTGGCGCTTTCTCACAAGCGCAGGCTCCCCTATGGCGCGGCCATGAGCGAGGTGGACAGGATCGCGGTGGTGCTGCTCGCCGCCGGACGCGGCGAGCGTGCGGGCGGCGGGGAACCGAAGCAATATCGGACGCTGGGGCGGCTGAGCGTGCTGGCGCGGGCGCTCGGCTCGCTGGCCGTGCACGAGCGGATCGGCCCCGTCGTGCTCGTCGTCGCGCCGGGTGAGGAGAGTCGCGCGCGTGCCGCCATCGGCCAGACCGCAGACGAAGTACGGATTGTGACTGGCGGCGCAACCCGCCGCGAGTCCGTCACTGCCGCCGTCGCCGCCCTCTCCGGGGACGAACCGCCACGCCATGTGCTCGTCCACGACAGCGCGCGCCCCTTCGTACCGCGCGCTGCGCTCGACCGGCTCATCGCGGCGCTCGATGCGGGCGCGGCGGGCGTCATCCCTGTCCTGGCCGTGGCGGACACGCTGGTGCGCCGCGAAGACGGCGCGGTCGTTCCGCGGGACGGTCTGCTGCGCGTGCAGACGCCGCAGGGCTTTCGGCTGGACCTGCTTCGCGAGGCGCATGATCGCTGGGGCGCGGCGCAGGAGGCCACCGACGACGCACAGATGGTCCGCGCGCTGGGGCATGAGATCGCGATGGTCGAGGGGGATGTGCGCATGGAGAAGATCACCACCGCCGACGACTTCGCCCGTCTGGCGGCGCTGAACGGCATTGCGGCCGAGCCGCGCACCGGGACCGGCTATGATGTCCACCGGCTGGAGCCGGGGCGGCCGCTCTGGCTGTGCGGGATCGAGATTGCGCATGATCATGGCCTCTCCGGCCACAGCGACGCCGACGTCGCGATCCACGCGCTGGTCGACGCGCTGCTGGGCGCGATCGGCGACGGCGACATCGGCTTTCACTTTCCGCCGAGCGATGCGCGCTGGCGCGGTACGCCATCGTCGACGTTCCTGGAGTTCGCGCGCGACCGGATCGCCCAGCACGGCGGGCGTATCGCGCATGTCGACCTGACCATCATCTGCGAAGCGCCGCGCATCGGTCCGCACCGGAATGCCATGCGCGAACGGCTGGCGAACCTGTTGGCGGTCGATGCCGATCGAGTCAGCGTCAAGGCGACCACGACCGAAGGCCTGGGATTCACCGGCCGGCGCGAAGGGATCGCCGCACAAGCCACTGCCACTGTCCTGATCGAAGGCTGAAGCCAACGGGAACTGTCGCCACCCCAAGGGAGTCTGATCCTCATGGAAATCCTGCTGCCCGAGCCGCTCGTCCGGCTCGCCCACCGTGTCGTCGCATTCAATATCGAGGCGGGGCGCCGCGTCACCCTTGCGGAAAGCTGCACCGGCGGTCTGGTCGCGGCGGCGCTGACCGAAGTGCCGGGCGCGTCCGAGGTGTTCGACTGCGGCTTCGTGACTTACTCGAACGAGGCCAAGATGAAGATGCTCGGCGTCAGCAGCGATGTGCTGGAGACGTTCGGCGCGGTGTCGATCGCGACCGCCTGGGCGATGGCTCAGGGAGCGCTCGACCGCACGGCTGCCGATGTCGCGGTCTCGATCACCGGAATCGCAGGACCGGGCGGGGGATCGGAAAAGAAGCCGGTGGGCACGGTCGTTTTCGCCCGCGCCGAACGCGGACAGGACCCCGAAAAGATCGTCGCCGATCACCGGCAGTTTGAGGACACCGGCCGCGCCGGCGTGCGGCTTCAGGCGGCGCTGTGCGCGCTCGAACTGCTGGTGCCACCAGGCATGGAGCCGTAGAGTTCGGCGGCGCGATCCTCGAACGCGCCAATCATCTTGCGGAGCGCCCGGTCGAAGAACTGACCAGCCAGCATCTCGAACATCCGGTTCTTGAACGCGAAATCGACGCAGAAGTCGATCAGCACGCCCCCCTGCCCGTCGCTGCGGAACGTCCAGTCGTTGGTGAGATGCTTCAGCGGACCTTCGAGATAGTCGACATGAACATGATCCGGCCGCTGCTTGCGCACGCGCGAGGTGAAGGATTCGCGCAGCCCCTTGAACCCCACGATCATGTCGGCGACGGTTTCGCTGTCGCTGTCGGACCGCACCCGCATCGCGCTGATCCAGGGCAGAAATTCGGGATAGCGGGCGATATCGGTGACCAGATCGAACATCTGCTGCGGCGAATAGGGAAGATGCCGCGTCTCATCATGCCGGGGCACGGGACGCCTCCGCCTGCCGGGCGAGCTTGGCTTCGCGCGCGGCCCGCATCTGCGCGAAATCCTCTCCCGCATGATAGCTGGAGCGCGTGAGCGGCGTTGCCGCAACCTGAAGGAATCCCTTTGCCCGCGCGATGGCACCATAGGCCTTGAACGCGTCGGGTGTTACGAACTCCTCGACCTTGGCGTGGCGTGGCGTCGGCTGCAGATACTGGCCCATGGTCAGGAAATCGATGTCGGCCGAGCGCATGTCGTCCATCACCTGATGCACTTCGAGCCGCTGTTCGCCGAGGCCGA